>NZ_CP128846.1:628750-943125 GCF_030388665.1 Streptomyces flavofungini
GTGAGCGAGGCCATACCGACGAGGGCGGCAGCAAGGGCGAGGCGTACACGTGACATGAGCAGAACCTATCCAGCGTGATCATGAACCAGCAGGGCTTGCTGCCTTCAGGGCAAGCCCCCTGAGAAGGCTGCCGACGGTGCCTGAGTGGAGCGAAGGCGCCGTACCTACGTAATGGTCTGGGTTGATGTTTCTACTAAAGGGGCCTGATCTGCCGGAACCCGGGCCACCGGAAGCCGGTTTCACCGGCGCCGGTTTTTCAGGCCCCGGTCACCGGCGACTGAAAACCCGGCCCCGGTGGTGCTTCGGGGCCGGGCAGAGGAGGGGAAGTTCAGTGGCCGCGGCGTCGCTTCGCCGTGTTCTTCGCGTCACGGGCGTACCGCGCAGTGACGTCACCGAACTCGGCGATGCGGTCCGTGGTCCATTCGTACGGCGCCTCGGACAGCACGAGCACGGCGTCCTGAAGGAACGGCAGGGCCGCCTTGCGGCGCGCAGTCGCCGCCGAGACGATCTCCGACAGCCGGGGTAGGACCTCCGCAGCCCCGTCGATCTTGGGGATACCCGCCTGTTCGGCGGCGTGACGACGCTGCTCCGGAGTCATGCGGGTCTCGCCGGGACCACTGAGCTGAGCACGGCGACGCACTTTGGTGAGCGGGGCCCACTCCTCGGGCGCCTTCTCAGTCCCATCGACAGGCTCGGCCGCGTCCGCTCCGTGAAGCGCCAAGCGGCGCATCTCGGTGTACGCGTTGCCGGTGACCCCAAGGACCTTGTCCAGGCCACGCACGCCTTCGTAGAACCAGAGGCTCATCGCGGCTTCGTTCCGTTCCCCGACGTGGGCGACGATCTCGAGATCGGCTTGCTGCACGACTTCAGCGGCTCGCTTCAACCGGTCATCGGGGCGCGTGATCCGCGAGAACTCTTTCTCGATGTGGCGTTGAGCGGTGTCACGGATCGCCTCATGGTCCGGAACCTCAATGTCCTTGCGGACCTGGTTCTTCTTCGTGGCCATCGTTAAGGGTCCTCTACCTCGACCATAGCGCCGCACGCCAGCAGCGCCTCAGCGGATGGCTGGGGCAACCCCATGCCGAATGAACGCGCAAATACTACAGCTCGCGGCGAACGTCTACCCGTTCTGAGCAGGGAGAATCCGACCCCCCCGAGCGCGATCACTCGCCCTGTGACGTCACCTGCTGTAGCTGGATCGCAGGGGTGAGGCGTGTCGGTAAGGGCGATCCGGCCGACCGTTGTACGCGGGAGGCCGCCGCGGCGCAGCACGCACACCCCGATCAGGCGCCTCACCGCCACCACCGCAGCCGCCCGAGCCCGCGGCGGTGACGAGGCAACGGCTGGAACTCCTCGCTCTCCGTCGCCCACGGGTCGTGCTTCCGGGCCTTGTGCTCGGCGCGGGAGCACAGGGCGAACACGGCCCAGGTGCGGCGGCCGAAGGTGATGGCGGGCCCGCCGATTCCGTACGGCCGCTCGTTGCCGCGGTAGGTGTAGCCGACCGCGAGCCACACGCCGGGCGTCTTCGTGGTCCAGGTGCGGGCCGTCCACCGGCCGAAGTCGACGAATCCAGGGGCCGCACGCCTCATCGGGCCGCCTCCACCGGCACGGTGCGTGCCCCATCCGGGGTGAGCCGGTAGCAGCCTCCTCCGGGGTAGCGGACGGCCACCTCGTTCGGGAGTTGCGGGCGACGCACCTTCCACCCGGCCTCGTACGACTCCCGCGGGTTGTCCTCGAACCAGCCGTTGCACGGCTCGCAGGCCAACAGGAGGTTGTGCGCCTGGTTGATCCAGGGCTCCCGCGCCCCGCCCATGCCCCGGTTGACGCGGTGGTGGATCGTCAGCCGGTGCAGGGAGCCACAGCGCACACAGCGCCCGCCGTCGCGCTGATAGACGAGGTCCCTCACCGGGTCGGTGGGGCCGGTGCGTCGTCGGGTCACGATCGGTCTCCGTCCTGCCCGGCCACCGGCCGCGAGGTGCGGCCGCGGGTAGCGGCGGGGCGAGCGACGGGAGAGTGGACGGCGCCGGGGTCTTACGTCGCCTACTCGTCGGACGCGCGCGCCAGGGCATCAAGGACCGCAACGGCGTCGGGGATGGCGGCGAACGAGACGACGACCTCACCGTGGCCGAGAGCACCGAGGGTGAACTCGAACTGCGCGGACGACGTCTCGCACTCGTAGATGTACGTGCCTGGCGGAGCTTCGACGAGCGGCCCGTCCGCGTCGTCGAGGTAGGGGAATCTGACCTCGTCGACGGCGCGAGCGATCACCTCGTTGGGGACCCGGCCGAACTCGACGTTCGCGCGGCCTTCGTTGTCGACGCAGACCCGTCCACCGCCGCGCCCGTCCTCCTCGTACTCCAGGCGGATGTCGTCGCAGCCGACGTAGCGCGGACAGTCGTGGAGGTGGGGGAACGCGGCCTTCAGGGCAGCGATGGCTGCGTCCTGCGTCTCATTCCAGCGCTGCTCCCAGGTACCGATGGCCTGGAGGACGGCGGGCTGCATGCGTGCTCCGTTCGTTCACCAGGCAGCCAGCCAGCGGGTGATGGCCGTGTGCCCGGCAGGGGTAGTGCAACGGGGCAGCATCTCGGCCGAGCGCCCTAGCGTCCTGCTCAGGACCGAGCACTCCGCAGTGAGGGGAAATACACCGGTCGGCTCAGTCGAGATTGCCGGACTTCCGAATCCAGCTCGGAAGGCGCGCAGTGTTCAACCTCGCGCTGGTCAGCATCTCCTCGGCCTCGCCGAGAACCTTCGTGAGCTGGTCGACGTGCTCGGCCTTGAGGTTGAGGCGGGCCTCCAAGAGGATCATCAAGGCGCGGGAGGTGTCCGCGAGCGCCTTGATCAGGGGGTCAGCCTGGGGCGCCTTCTCGCGGATCTCGCGCAGCGCGACGGCCATGTCACTGACCTGCCCGTACCAGAACAGCGGTTCGGCCTCCAAACGGTCGTCGCCCTCCTCGATCGCGGCCGTCAACAACTGGTTGAGCGACGCCCCTTCCTGCCGCGCGCCGGCCTTCGCGAGGTCAGCCTGCGCCTTCTGGGCGGTCTTGGCCGCACGGGCGTAAGCCGCGGTCGCCAGGGCCGCCTTCATGAAGGGCTCGGTGGCCTAAGGGCCCTGCGGTGTGTACCGGATGGGCGTTCCGCCAAGGGTCTTCACGATCTTGGCGAGGTCCATGGTGCTGGGGACCGTTGTGGGGTCAGGGGCGGCGCCCATATGGCTCATCGTAGGAGATATGCCGCCGGTGCTGCCTGCCGCGGATGCCCGGCCCGGCGAGGCGCCCGCGGCAGGCCGGGGTCAGCCGGTGCCGCCGAAGAGTTCTCCATTCCCGCTGGTGCCGCCCGAACCTTGGTCGGGCGGTGTGGACGGCTGCGGAGTTGTGCTGCTGGAGCTGTTGCCGGTCTGGCACTCGAAGTCGTAGAGCATGCAGCTCGGTTCCGGCATCGGGTCGGTGGTGGGCTCGGAGGGATGAGTGGTCGGTGGGCGGGACGGCTCAGGGCCGGGCGCGGTGCTGCCGCCGAACACGGCGACCGAGACGATCACGGCGCCGACGATGACGAGGACGGCGCCGAGGACGAGGCCGACGGTGCGCTGGGAGGGTGCGGGTGCGCTCACGGGGCGGTTCCTTCCATGACGGGATGGGAGTCCGCACGGTGGCCGCCGGGTTGTCCTTGTGTCGCCTGGCGAGCGCTGGCCTCGGGTGGCGCCGTGGGGCGCGGCTGCGCCACGATGCTGCGATGCAGGATGAGGACCGTTGAAGGAGTGGGCGCGGCGGCGCGAGGAGCGCCGGAACGCCTCGAAGGGAGAGGAGTTCCCCTGTTATGGACTACGGGCCGCCCGGACCCAACGCGCTAAGAAGCTCTCTCGCTGCACGGGCAAAAGAGCTGAAGGCCAAGGCAGAAGCGGCTGCCGTGTTCGACCACAATGGAATGAAGGGCGAAGCACGGGAGACGCTCCTGCGTGAAGTCCTCACACCCCTGATTCCTCGGCATGTGGAAATTCTACAGAATGCCGTCATCGTCAATGCCCAAGGCGCTCAGTCGCGGCAGTGCGACCTTCTCCTCAAGGATCACAGTTGGGCCCCGTTGTTCAGCACCGGGCGTACCTCACTCGTGCATGCTGAGCTGACCTACGGGGTCATCGAGGTCAAGTCGATGCTGACCTCGGAGGAGCTGCGTCAGGCATGCGACAACATCCGGGCGGCCAAGCAGGTACAGAAGACCTCGTTCACTTCAACGCGCCGGGATCCGCTGGTCTTCTACAGAACGGCCTACGGCCGGGAGTACCCGTACTTCCCGACAGTGGGCCTGATCTTCGCCTACGACTCCAATGTGAAACTGGAGACGCTTGGAAAGACCCTGTGGGAATGGTGCCAGGATGTTCCCCTTGATCAGCGTCCCGATGCCGTGTTTGTTCCCTCGCTCGGCTGTTTGCTCTGGGTAAACGACGGCGGCCCTCTGTGGACATACGAACCGGGCGCAGACCTTGCGGCCTTTCCGCCCGACGGCGAGGACGACATCTTTCCTGTTTTCGCTATCGCGCTGCACCAGCATTTCAACGGTGCCTGGGTGCCGAAGTGGCGACTCGGGGACTACACCGCCCAACAGCGCATCGCGGCACCGCTTGTATGGCGGTCAAATAGGGACACCTACCCCTGAGCTACGACTTGGGCGTGGTCGCATGACGGATCATCGAAGTGACCAGGATGAAGCTGACGTGAGGCATCGCATCGCCTACATGCTGGCAGTCATCTCCGGGCGTTGATCGGCAAGCAGTTCGAAGAGCATCGGGCCTACCACGTTCCCCCATGGCTTTGTTCACGAGAACCGACAGCACCAGTGCATGAGATTGGGAGGCGTCGGCGGTGCGTCATGTTCGATGTTCATGAGAAACAACAGCGCCCCCAGCGCGCCCCGCCGTCGCAGGGCCTCGCCTCGGGAAGCCGCGATGAGGCCCCAAGTAGCTCTGCGTAGTGTTCCGACTCCTCGGCATCCGGCCACGGAGCCCGCGCAAAACCGATTGGCGGACCACGGCGGCCGCTGCTACTTTCGCGGAGGCCGTGCGAGAGAACGAGGAGGTGGTACCCGTGAACGTATCGACATGGGTGCTCCCCTCCGGGGTCACGGTCGGGCGATAGGTCGTCCGGGAGCGCCGTTCAAGCGCACTCCTGAAAGGCACGACCATGGCCCTTCACTTCACTTCCGAACAGCGCCTCGACGACTACGTCCTCGAACGCGAATTCACCCTCGGCGAGATCCCCGGCATCCTGTGGACGCCCGCATCCGCACCGGCGCCGCTGATCCTGCTCGGCCACCCCCCGCTCGGACTGCACAGGATGTACCCCCGCCTTGCGGCGCGGGCCCGCAGTGCCGCGGCCGAGGGCTTCGCCGCGGCCACTATCGAGCTCCCCGGGAGTGGTGACCGGCCCCGCCTGCCCGCCGCCGAGCAGGCCCGCGCCGACCTGCGCCGGGCTATGGAAGCAGGCGAGCCGGTCAGCGACGAGATCATTGACGCCCTCATCCTCCCGCTGGTCGAAAAGGCGGTCCCGGAATGGCAGGCCGCCCTGGACGCCCTCCTGTCGCTGCCCGAGATCGGCGGCCCGGTCGGGTACTCGGGGGGAGTGATCTCCATCGGCGTCCGCCTCGCGGTGATCGAGCCGCGCATCGTGGCCGCCGGTTTCTTCGCCGGGAGTTTCGTGCCTCGCGCCATGTTCGAGGAGGCCCGCCAGGTCACCATTCCGCTGCACGTCCTGCTGCAGTGGGACGACGAAGGAAACGACCGGCAGGCAGCCCTGGACCTGTTCGACGCCTTCGGCTCCAAGGAGAAGACGCTGAACGCCAACATGGGCGGGCACACCGGCGTCCCGCAGTCCGCGGGTGACGCCGCGGCCGGGTTCTTCACCCGGCACCTGAAGTGAGGCCGGGCCGCCAGGCCATCAGCAGACGGTAAGCCATGTTGGCCAGGATGCTGCTCGTCGAGGGCCGGTCCCGGCGCTCCTCTGCTGTTTATGCTGCGGGCCCCTGACAACTCGGCAGGGGCCCGCGCTGCCCGAAGCCATGAACTGTTCGATTTCTGCAGTGCTTCGGGTGCTGCCCAATCTCGTGTCCAGGTGCTGTCGGCTCTCGTGGAGAAAGCCAAGGGTGCGCCGCAGTCGGCTCGCGGATGACTACGGTGAGCAAGAACGCCTTCGTCGAGGCGCGCACCGCCCTGGAGGTCTGGCTGTCAAGCTGCTGAAGGCGCGCGAACGGCGTGGCCGGGCAAGGCGGTGGCCGCCGGCATCGACGGCCTGCGCGCGATCGCCTGCTCCTGCCCGCCCGGGCTAACCGGGCAGCGGGACAAGTCCCTGGTGTCACCACTACGCCTCGCGGGCCTCAGAACCCGTCCTTGAACCTCAAGAGGCTACGGTCGGCGTCCCGAAGCGGAGGACGCCGACCGTGTCGGTGAGGCACAAGCTGCTGCCATGGTCGACACGAAAGTCACCTGCGGTTTCCCCAGCGTGACCATTGAGCTTCTTCGAGTTGGCCACCGATCGGGTGACGGGGCGTGAAGCGCAACGAGCGAGGCCCCCGGGCTGTTGATCGAGATGTCTGACGTCTCAATCACGCTGCTCGGGGGCCTCGTTGGTCATCCATCCTGCCGCACTCGACCTGCCGCATGCACTCGTGGAGTGGGTCACCATGCTGATCGTCACCCGTGAGGGCGACCGGCGTTGCAAGCTCCGCCCGTCTCAGCGCGCGATGGTGGCACTGGTATACCTGCGCGAACACATCACCCTGGCGAAGATCGCCACCGGGTTCGGGATCAGCGAGTCGACCGCCCACGCCTACACCAACACGGTCATCCACCTGCTCGCCGCACGTGCACCGGGTCTACTGAAGACGCTGCGCGAGCACGCCCCCGACTTCGTCCTGCTGGACGGCACCCTCACCGAGTGCGACCGGGTCGGCGACGGCCGGGCCGATTTCTCCCACAAACACCGGCGCCACGGCGTGAACGTGCAGGTCGTCACGGACCCCGGCGGCCAGCTGCTGTGGCTCTCGCCCGCGCTGCCGGGCCGCACCCACGACCTGACCGCGGCCCGCACCCACCGGATCATCCGGATCTGCGAGCGCCAGGGCGTTCCCATCCTGGCCGATCTTGCCTACCAGGGCGGCGGCGCGTGGCTGACCACCGGCATCAAACGCAGGCCCCTGCAGGAACTCACCCCCACCGAGAAGACTCTCAATCAGGCACTGGCCGCAGCGCGAGCACCTGTCGAGCGCGGCGTCGCGAGGCTGAAGTCCTGGCGGATCTTCCGCAGGTCCCGATGCAGCCCCAACCGCATGACGTCAATCGCCAAGGCCATCCTCACGCTGGAGCGGCAACGCTGAAGAAGCTCACTGAGCGTTTTCAGCGGTGCTGCTCCAGGGTGAGGACGGCTTTGGCGATGACGGTCATGCGGTTGGGGCTGCTGCGGGATCTGCGGAAGATGCGCCAGGTCTTGAGCCGTGCCATGCCGCGTTCGACGGGTGCCCGGGCCCCGGCCAGGGCTCTATTGACGGTGCGCTCGGTCGGCGACAGTTCTCCGCCGGGTGGTCGTTTCTTCCCGGTGGTCACCCACGGCCCGCCGCCTTGGTATGCACGGTCGGCGAGCACGGGAACACCCTGCCGGGCGCAGATCCGGATGATCCGGTGGGTGCGGGCCGCGGTGAGGTCGTGGCTCCGGCCGGGCAGCGCCGGCGAGATCCACAGCACCTGCCCGACCGGGTCGGTGACGACCTGCACGTTCACGCCGTGTCGGCGGTGCTTGTGGGAGTAGTCGGCCGTGCTGTCGCCGACGCGGTCGCACTCCGCCAGGGTGCCGTCGAGCAGTACGTAGTCCGGATCGCTCGCGCGCAAGACCTTCAGCAGGCCAGGGGCCCGTTCGGCAAGGAGGGCGATGACGGTGCTGGTGTAGGCGTGGGCGGTGCCGACGGAGATACCGAAACCGGCGGCTGTCTGCGCGAGGGTGTCGTGCTTGCGCAGGTACACCAGGGCCACCAACGCACGTTGGTGCGGAGGGAGCTTGCAGCGGCGGTCACCCTCGCGGGTGACGATGAGCATGGTGACCCACTCGACCAGGGCATGGGGCAGGTCGAGTGCGGCAGGATAGGGAACCAACGAGGCTCCTGCGCCGGTGGGTTGAGACTTCGAACACCTCCCTCAACGGCACGGGAGCCTCGTGCGTTGCGGGCACCTGCACCATCACCCGATCAGTGGCCACTCTGAAAACGCTGAGTGAGCAGAAAGTCCCTGAGCTCACAGCTCGGGATGACAATAGCGACCACGTCGCCGCAGGCAGTGACTGTGGCCGAGCGCGGTCCGAGGCCCACCGCCGCTCTTTCGCCGACGACGTCCCCCGCTTTCCAGATGTCCATAAGCGACACCCGGTCATGGTCCCGCCGAGTAGTCACCTTCACCAAACCCTCGTGGAGGACCACCAGTCCCTGATCGTGGTCACCCTCATGGATAAGTACATCTCCCCCGGCATAGCGGCGACGCGTACCGAGGTTGGTGAAGGCCTCGCGTGCTTCGGGCGATAGCTTGCCGAGGAAGGACCCACGGCTGTATGGGTTCGGGCGCTCAGTCATCTGCACAGCACAGCACTCAGTCACCCCGGCAGCAGTCGTCTTCGTCGCCGTTTCCAGTGCGCCGGATGCACGCCGCGGCGCGCCACGGCGCACGGCCGGAGCATCCCGCAGGCTGGAACCGAGAAGAGCCAGCCTCTTCAATTCTTGTCGGAGTCGGTGATCGCCTCGGCTACGCCGTAGGACGCGGAGAGAGCAGCAACTGGTCCAGCCGATCGACAATCTCGGACCGGCGCACAGAGGGTAGTTACCCGGTCCTCATGATCAGCAACTACGGCGGAACGGCTCCGAAAACCGCGGAATTCGCGCCCTGCCAATCCGGCCGTGGTCCGGCGGCCTGGCGGCAACGGAGTTTGATACCTCGTGAGCGGGAACCGAGTTGGCAGGCGAAGCTGCTCGCCTTGGGAAGCGGCTTCGGCCTGCACCTATGGGATCCCTGGTTCGGTGGCCGGTCTCTTTCCCACCCAGTGGGGCCCGGTTACGAACACCGTGCAGACGAGCGCCCATTGGCTTCTGCATGCGAGCGCCGCTACTTGGACGCTAAGCGAAGGACTGCCAAGGGGCTCAAGTGACGGCCGCACGCCGGCCGCACTCGATGGCCAGCCCGCTCCCGATCATTCCCAGAATTCCCCGACTCAACTGCCCGGACCATTTCCGGACCAGCCCACCCAAGGATCCACTCAATCTGCCGTCTCCGCTGGTCAGCATGGGTGCAACTGCTGTACCACCAGTACACGAAGAACCTCCTGGTGTCGTACTCGCCGAAGAAGCTCGGTTTCTTCTAGAGACCCGTAGAGACCTGAAGAAAGGCGCCTGAACTGGTCCTTTTCCCGTCAGGCGCCTTTTACTCGGCCCGCTCAGCACAGGACCGGGTTCACGTCACAGCTCCCAGTTCCTCACACCACCTCCCCTTCTGACCGGCTGTTCCGGACCAGTGGCGGACCGAACCTCCACTCATCGTTCAGACGCCGCGCCCTGGCTGACGCACCCCCACTCCTTCATCGACCGCTCGATGAGACGGTTGGCCTGCTCCCGGACGCCGTCCAAGAACTCGGCGTAGTGCCGGAAGAGAACTTCGACGCTCTGACCCGCCCGGCGAGCACACTCAGCTGTGTCCACACCGGAGCACAGCCAGAACAAGCTCCCGACGCGAGTCCGGCGGCCGAGCGGTGGGCTGTGGAACCACGCAGTCGCCGGACAGCGTCTGACGGAAGGAGTCGGGAGGCGGCGACGGGGCGCTTTGGGGGCGGACAGAGTGCAGCCAGACAGTGGATTGAACGCGGGCCTCAGCCCGGAGGAGACGGCTGTTCTCCTGCTGAGCAAGATTCGCCGAGGCGACGCCTATGCCGATCGACGCAAGCAGCAGTTCCGCCGGCTCGCTTCAGTCATCAAAATGCTGACGCTGGCGCTGTCTGCGGCGTCCACGATCATCCTGGGCCTGCAAAGCCTCAATACGTGGGCCGGCCTGGCCTTTGCGCTGGTGGCTTTGGGGACGTTACTGGGGGCCGTCGAACCGTACTTCAACTGGCGCTCCCGATGGGTACTGATGGAGGGGACGCAGTACCGGTTCCGACGTCTGGCCGATGACCTGGAGCACCTCGTGGCAACAACAGCTCCCGGCGATCTGACGCACGACCGCGTCAACGCGATTTTCCATAGCTATCAGAACATCTGGGATGACCTGTGCCGGGTGTGGTTGGAGCACCGCCGGGACCCGGCATCATCACCCAGGGCCTGATACAACTGCTGCCGTTCGCCCGCCGGACGGAGACCGGGGCCGTTAATACTCCAGCTGTAGAACGTGATCTTCAAGTCTGGGATGCGGCTTGCCGCCGACAGTGACTGATGCGTGATCGTGCCTGGTGGCGGCGGCAGTCGGACCAGGCAAGCCGGTGGGCCGCGTCGCGGACAGGCCGGGCGACGAACGTGATGAACAGGCGGCAGATCTCGTTGCAGGACAGCGGGATCAGGTCGTCCGCTGTGGGACGGTGTGCGTGTTCGTCGGCGCGAACGACGGCGAGGAAGGCATGGGCGAGCATCGCGAGGGTGTCCCAGCGGACCCACAAGAGGTAGCAGCGAACCTGGTGTCATCCAGCCCGGCCAGCCCCTTCTCAGTCTGCAAGGTCTCCTCCACCCGCCATCTCGAACCTGCGACCTTGACCAGGGTGGCCAGGGATGTCGGCGTGGCGGAGTGAGAGCGGTAGTAGGCGAGTTCACAGGTGCTGCGGTTGCGGCGGATCAGCAGCTGGTGGCGGCCCGGTGTTGCCTCGGCGAGGCCGATGACGGCCCAGTCGTAGAACCGGTGCCCCTTCGCGCCGCGCCCGGCCGAGAGATTCTGCCAGGCTCGCTTGGGCAGCTTCCGCGCCAGGGTGTCGGCGCGGAAGGTGCCTGCGCCGGTGGGTACTTCGGCCGAGCAGGCCACCGCGAGGACATAACCGATGCTGCGTTCCTCCAGAGCCATGCGGAGTTTCGGGTTGCCGCCGTAGACCTCGTCCTCGGTGACCCATCTGACGTGGTGTCCGGCGTCCAGGAACCGTTCGACCATCGTGCGGGCCAGGTCTGGCTTGGTCGCGAAGACGGTGTCCTCGCCGAGTCCGGCTGCCCGGCAGCGGTCCGGGTCGCACGTCCAGGAGCGAGGGATGTACAGCTCCCGATCCACGGCCGCGTGCCCGCGCCCGCCGGCATAGATGAGGTAGACCGCGACCTGGGAGTTCTCGATCTGCCCGGCCGTTCCGGTGTACTGGCGCTGGACCCCGACCGTGTGAGTGCCTTTCTTCACGTCGCCGGTCTCGTCGACAACCAGGACCGCGGCATCGTCAGATAGGTGCTCGACGACGTATTCGCGCACGTCATCACGGACGCCATCGGCGTCCCAGACAGCCCGGCACAGCAGGTGCTTGCATGCCCTGCGGGCTGGTACACCCGGCCCATTCCGCGATCGTTCGCAGTTCTTGCACGGCAGGTCGGACAGCAGCCCCAACACCAAGTCCCTCACCCGGCACCGGGGTTCAACCCGCGCGAACCGGCCCGCGAACCGGCCCATGGCCTCCTCGAACGCCTCCTCCCAACGGACGGGATCTATGCTGTGACCCACGGCCGCCGTATGATCTTCAGTCTTCACACACCGATGACCAGCGGTGGCTGTAGCTGTCGGCGAACCTGGAGCAGCCAATGACCTCGCCCGGCCCCATCCGACCTGCTCCAAACCTTCGAGGATGTACGTTCCAGAACCTTCGCTCGCCTTGATGGGCTCACCGATGCCGAATACCTGTGGGAGCCCGTCGACTTGTGCATGACGCTCAGGCCGGCTGCCAACGGGATGTTCCGTGCCGACCCGCGACCCGCGGGTGAGGACCGTCCGGCGCCGTTCACGACGATCGGATGGCGTATCTGGCACATTGGGGCGGACTGCCTTCGCGGGTATGGCCGCTTCTTCGGTGACGATCCCCGGGGTGGTGACCGGCATCTGTGGCCGGGTACGGCGAGTGAAGGCGTCCAGGAGCTGGCCGACGACTGGTCCCGATTCCGCGACCACCTCGAATCCCTCGGCGATGACCTTCTCCTTCAGCCCATGGGCCCCATCGCTGGTGACCACGGTCACGAGAGCTACCTGTTGCTGGCCCTCCACGCGTTGGACGAAGCCGCTCACCACGGTGCCGAACTCGGCGTCCTTCGTGATCTATACCTTCATGGCTTGGACATGAAGCAACAGGCGAACCACGACGAAGTCAGCGCGGCGCCTCGACCGCCGTCAGGCGCCTGACGGGTAACCAGCCAGGCAGTGAGGTGAACCGGGCTTCACCAGCCACGGGCCCCTGCGTCCCTCACCGTCGTCCACGCGCGCCCAAGTCTCCTCCGGCCAGAAGAAGCTCGGCTTCTTCCAGAGGCCCGCGAGAAGGAGCCTGAGCTGCGCTTTGCCCGTAAGGCGGCTTCCGCTCAGTGCGCCGGCGCAGGGCCCGGTCCATGTCCGAGTACCACCGGACCGGGCTTCGCCCAGGCGTTCATAAGACGTTGATCAATCAAAGATCGCTCCCTGTCAGCCTTCACCGCGGGCGCATCCGCGCCCTGAACCGGCGAGAAGACCGGCAAGAAGACAGGAAGAAAGGGAGCATCCCTGTGCGCAAGAGACGCACGGCGACGGCCTGGTGCGCGGCACTGGCCTTAGCCCTGCTCGCGGCCCCCGCGGTCGCGGCGGACGGCCCGGAGGGGCCCACGAGACCCGACCGCCCCGAGAAGCCGCGGCCACCGGCGGCGGCGAAGGCGACCGGCGGGGCGGGGGCCGCGTCGGCGACGGCGGGCACCGAGGCCGCCGGGGCGGACGACGAGGGGCCGCCGACCGACGGGAAGTTCTACATCCAGAACGTCGCCACCGGCTACAACATCTCGGCGAGCAACAATCCGGTCGCCCCTCACCGCCCCAAGGGTGACGAGGACGAACAGCAGTGGGAGTTCACCCGGAACGCCAACGGAATGTACAAGATCAAGAACCCGGACCGGGACGGGGAGTGCCTCGCCGAGCAGAGCGGCGACCGGCTCGGGGTCGAACCCTGTGACAACGAGCAGACGGACTGGGAATTCCGGCACCAGAAGGGTGAGCGGTACCGCATCCACGTGCCCGGTTCGGAG
This sequence comes from Streptomyces flavofungini, assembly GCF_030388665.1. Lineage (NCBI taxonomy): Bacteria > Bacillati > Actinomycetota > Actinomycetes > Kitasatosporales > Streptomycetaceae > Streptomyces > Streptomyces flavofungini. The sequence continues at coordinate 641,975 of NZ_CP128846.1, forward strand.
CGCAGACTGCGGGCCGAGGAACCGAAGGAGGACGAGGACACCAAGGACTCCCCTGTCTGGGTGGACACCGAAAAGCCGGACACCGAGAGGCAGTACTGGTACATCACGCCGATCAACCCGCCCAAGTCCCCGATGCCGTCGGATCCGAAGCTCGACGACATGACGTTCCTGACGACGCACAACTCCATGCACAACACCGAGGACCAGTATCTCGGACTGCCCTTCCCCAACCAGCCGCACGACGTCACCACGCAGCTCAAGGCAGGAGCACGGGCGCTGATGTTGGACGCCCACTTCTCCGAGGGACGGGTACGGCTGTGCCACAAGATCGCCGTCCTGCACGGGTGCGGAGGTGACATCGAGGCTTCCAAGACGTTCGCCGACATCGCCGCGTTCATGGAGCAGGACAAGGAAGCGATCATCACGGTCTTCCTTGAGGACTACACCACCGCGGAGCAGCTCCAGGAGGAGCTGAAGGAGCAGCTCGGCGAGGGCAAGCCGCTCGCGGGGAAGGTCTTCCGCCCCGACACGGAAGGGGTCACCGAGAAGGGCTGGCCGACGGTGCGGTCCATGGTGGAGTCCGGTAAGCGCCTGCTGCTCTTCACCGGTGACAAGGGGTCCCGGGAGCGGGACAACGGCAAGAACAAGCTGGGCTTCGTGTACCAGCCGGACTGGACCGTGGAGAACCACTGGTCCATGGGCGAGGGTCTCGGCAATGCCGACTGGAGCTGCTACAGCCGCTGGGGCCATCCGCTCACCCACGAGGACAAGAACTTCCGGCGCCTGTACGTGATGAACCACTTCCGGAACGCTCCGATGGATCCCACGTACCGCAACGACAACCAGAAGCTCCAGAACCGCGCCGAACGCTTCTGCGCGCCGGCCGCCCGCAAGAAGCCGAACTTCCTGGCGATCGACCAGTACAAGGACGGCGACCCCATGTCCGCCGTCAAGGCCTTGAACCAGTACACGTACCACGGCGACACCCCCGGCATGGGCGGCACCCCGGAGACCCCGCCGTCCACGGGCAGCGCGGGTGACCCCGTCGACAACGCCCCCGACGACCGGGCCGCCAAGCCCACCACGTCCGGCCCGCACGAGCGGTGCCGTCCCGAGGGCCTCGCCGCGACGAAGGGCGTCGACACCCCGAACTGCGAGGTCTACGGCGACGACGGCCGCGAGTGGCTCGGCGGCAACGGGCACGACAAACGAGTGGTCGGCTACTTCACCGGCTGGCGCACCGGCGCCAAGGGCGATCCGCGCTATCTGGCGAAGAACATCCCCTGGTCGAAGGTATCGCACGTCAACTACGCCTTCGCGAGCGTCGACGGCGGCGACAGGATCTCCGTGGGCGACACGGACGACCCGAAGAACCCGGCGACCGGAATGACCTGGCCGGGCGTGCGCGGGGCCGAGATGGACGACTCGCTCCCGTACCGGGGCCACTTCAACCTCCTCAACCGCTACAAGAAGAAGCACCCGCAGGTGAAGACGCTCATCTCGGTCGGCGGCTGGGCGGAGACGAAGAACTTCTACACCATGGCCACGAACGCCGACGGCTCCGTCAACCAGGCGGGCATCGACACGTTCGCCGACTCGGTGACGGGCTTCCTCCACCGGTACGGGTTCGACGGCGTCGACATCGATTACGAGTACCCGACCGCCCTGCCCGACAGCGGCAACCCGGCCGACTGGGAGCTGTCCAACGGCCGCCGCAAGGGCCTTCAGGCCGGATACAACGCGCTGATGAAGACCCTGCGCGAGAAGCTGGACCGCGCGGGCGCCGACAAGGGCCGCTACTACCTCCTCACCTCGGCGGGCTCCGCCTCCGGCTATCTCGTACGCGGCTACGACGCGGGCCAGGCCCTCCAGTACCAGGACTTCGTCAACGTCATGTCGTACGACCTGCACGGCTCCTGGAACAAGTACGTCGGCCCGCAGGCGCCGCTGTACGACGACGGCAGGGATGCCGAGCTGGCCGCCGCGAAGGTCTACGACGAGAAGGAGTTCGACGGGACGGGCTACTTCAACGTCGACTGGTCGTACCGCTACTACCGCGGCGCGCTGCCGCCCGGCCGCATCAACCTCGGCGTCCCCTATTACACGCGCGGCTGGCAGAACGTGAGCGGCGGCACGGACGGCCTGTGGGGCACCTCGTCGCTCCCCGACCAGGGCGCCTGTCAGCCCGGCACCGGTGAGAAGGTCGACTGCGGCCACGGCGCCGAGGGCATCGACAACGTCTGGCACGACCTCGGCACCCGGGGCGAGGAGGTCGCCTCCGGCTCCAACCCCCTCTGGCACGCCCGGAACCTCCAGGACGGCATCACCCCCGGCTACCTCCCCTCCTACGTCGACACCGACAAGGAGTCCGGCAAGCTCAAGGGCACGTACGCGGAGAAGTACGACGACACGCTGAAGGCGTCGTGGCTGTGGAACGCCGAGAAGAAGGTGTTCCTCTCCACGGAGAACGACGCCTCCATCGACGCCAAGGCGCAGTACGTGAAGGACCACGGCATCGGCGGCGTCATGCTGTGGGAGCTGGCGGGCGACTACACCAAGCGCGCAGGCGGCGAGTACGGGATGGGGTATGACGTCACCAGCCGACTCGACGACGCGCTGCACGGCTCCGGGGGCTACAAGACCTCGCGTGCCGGTGGCACCGCCCTGCCCGACGACGTCGTGGACGTCTCCGCCGAGTTCGTCGACTACCCCACGGCCGAGGGCGACATGTGGCCGATCCAGCCGAAGCTGCGCATCACCAACAACACGGGACGGACCCTCGGCACCGGCACCGAGATCTCCTTCGACCTGCCCACGTCCACGTCCCCGCTCCTCAAGGACGACGGCTGGTCGGAGCTGAAGGACGCGGTGAAACCCGGCCGCTCCGGGCCCAACGTGGGCGGACTGAAGGCCGACTTCCACCGCGTGACGCTGAAGCTCGGCTTCTGCGAGGCCATCGCGCCGGGCAAGTCCCACGAGATCGGCCTCAAGTACTACCTGCCGGTGACCGGCCCCGCCAACATCACCGTGTCCACCAACGGCCGCACCTACGGCTCCGTCCAGGACGACCGCAAGGGCGTACGCACGGTCGAGCCGGACACCGGTGACGCCAAGGAGTGCGGCGCCCCGGAGTGGCAGCGGGGCTCCGCGCACGGCAAGACCGTCGGCCGTACCTTCGCCGCCTGGGACAAGGGAGACAAGGGCTGGCAGTTCGAGTACCAGGGCAACCTGATGGACCACCACCCCGGCGAGAACCGCGCCCACCTGGTGGAGCCGCAGCCCGGCAATCCCAACCAGCTCTGGACCCCGCGCGGCGCCGGCAACGGCTGGTACACCATCCAGAACGCGGGCAAGTGCCTGACGTCGACCGGCGCCCGCGAGGACATCAAGGTCTCCGGCTGCGGCTCCTCGGAGGCCCAGCGCTGGCACTTCGTCCCCATCGACCCGGCGTCCGGCGCGGAGGGCTCCCCCTCCGCCCCCGCCCACGGCAAGCTCTTCACCCTCCGCTCGGCCGACGGCAAGGACGTCGAGGCCGCGTTCGGCGCCACGACCTCAAGCACCCACCTGTGGAGCGGCGACACCGCCGACCCGGCGACCGGCGCCTACGTCTCCTGGAAGGGGTCGTACTGGGCGGCGTCCTGGTACACGACCGTCGAACCGGGCACGTCGGAGCGGGACAGCCAGGGGAAGGAGGTGTTCCCCTGGCGGAAGCTGGGGCGTTCGGGCTGATGCTGTCCTGACGTCCCGGGTTCCTCGGGTGTGAGCCCCGCCGGGGCTTGAGTTCGGGCAGTCGTCGCGCCACCCGGCTCGGGGGACGCGACACCGGCTCCCGCGCCACCCGGCTCAGGGAAGCGCCATCCGGCTCAGGGGAACGGCAGGACGAGTCCCGACCGGACCGTGGCGCCCGCGCTTGCTCCGCGGGCGCCACGGTCCACCGCGCCTCGGTCCACCGCACCACGGTCCACCGCGCCACGGAGCCTGCGCGAGGACGAGCGCGTGCGCAGCGCCGACCGGCTGCGGGAGAAGGTCACCGTCCGGCGTGAGGGCGGGCGCGTCCCCTCCACAGGGCCCACCCAGAGCCCACCACAGGGCCCGTCCCAAGGCTCACCCAGGACCCACCACAGGGCCAGGGAATTCCATGGACGGGCCCGCGGTGGATCACGTAGTGTCTGGCTCCACGCCCTGAGACGGATGGAAGGAGGCGAGTGCCGTGCGGTTCACACCTTTCCAGCGCTCCCCTTTCCCCTGTCCCGGCGTGGTTCTTGAGTGGTGACCGGGAGCGCTCCCAGCAGCCTGTATCCCGGAGGAACCCATGACCGATCCGGTCATCCGCGCGCTCTCGGCGAGCGACGCTCATCTCTTCGACGCACTCCCCGACCCCCTGGGCGCCCGTGAAAGCCATCGGCGCACCCGGTTCCGCCCCGACTGGAAGCGCGTCGCCCTGCGGGACGGCGAGGTCGTCGCACGCGGCGCGTGGTGGGGCGGCCCCGACGACTCGGAGCCCCTCAACATCAACTGGTTCGACGTGGCCGAGGGCCAGGAGGAGGCAGGGGCCGAACTCCTGCGCTCCGCCCCCTGGCAGGTCGAACTCGAGATCAACCTGCCCGGCGGCTGGCGGGACGAGCCCGACCTGCGCGCCGCCGCCGAGGCGCGGTTCGCCGCCGCAGGCGCCGCCGGGTACGAACACCTGGTGGAGCGCTTCCTGTACCGCTGGACCCCGGAGCGGGGTCTGCCCGAGCGGCCCGGACGGCTGCGCTTCAGCCCCGAACCGGACGACAGCGTGTTCTTCGAGGCGTTGCGCCGCATCCACTCCATAACACTGGACACCCACGCGCTCAAGGCCATCGAGGAGGGTGGCCTCGACCGAGCCGCCCAGGAGGAACTCGACTTCTTCCACTGGTGTCCCTCCCCCCGGGAGTGGTGGCAGATCGCGCGCACACCCGAGGGTGACCTGGCGGGCATCCACATCCCGGCCCACAACCCCTCCGGTCCGACCATCGGTTTCGTCGGAGTAGTCCCCGAACACCGCGGTCACGGCTACGCCTACGACCTCCTCACGGAGTGCACCCACGTCCTCGTCGAGCAGGGCGCGGAGTTCATCAGCGGGGCGACGGACCAGGGCAACTTCCCGATGGCCGCGAACTTCGCCAAGGCGGGCTTCCCTGTGGTCCGTGAACGCATCAACTTCCACCCGGCGGGCCGAGCGGCCTAGCGGGAGGCAGCAGACGGTGAGGGGTCCGGTCCGAGGGTGGGCCGGACCCCTTGTCAGCGGCCGGATACAGTGCGTCGACGGCAGGGCCGGTTGCTTGGGAAGGCCTTCAGCAGGGCCTTGAGAAGGCTTGCGAAGGCTTTGAGCAGGGCCTTGAGCAGGGCCTTGAGGAGGCCTTGAGGAGGAGGGGAAGCGTGAGCGGCACCAGCGAAACCCGTACCGCCGACAGTGCGGCGCACGAGGCTCGGCCGAGCCCGCTGCGCCGTCTGATGCGCTACCTCCCCCTGATCGCCCCCGTCCTGCTGTGGACCGTGCCCTGCTGGGTGCTGTTGCACACCGGACAGCACTGGCCGCTCCCCGTGACGCTGGCCGGCACCGCCCTGTTCGCCCTCGGCCTGATCGGTATGCCGCTCGCGATGACGCGGGGCCACGGCCGCCGTCAGCAGGACTGGGCGGCGATCATCGGGGACACCCTGCTGGGTGCCGTCTGGACCGTGTTCACCTGGTCCGTTCTGCTCGGGGCCCTGCTGCGGCCCGCCCTGGCCGTGACCGGTGTCGGCGACGGCCAGGACCGGGCCCGGGCCACCACGTGGGTGGTCCTCGGCACCGCCGCCGTGCTGCTGGCCTGGGGGTACGCCGAGGCTCGCCGGGTCCCACGGGTACGGCGCCTCGATGTGCGGCTGCCGCGCCTGGGGGCCGGTCTGGACGGCACGCGTGTCGTCCTCATCACTGACACCCACTACGGCCCGCTCGACCGCGCCCGCTGGTCGGCGCGGGTCTGCGAGACGGTCAACACCCTGGAGGCCGACCTGGTCTGCCACACCGGGGACATCGCGGACGGCACGGCGGCACGCCGCCGGGCCCAGGCCGCCCCCCTCGGCACCGTGCGGGCCACCAGGGCCCGGGTCTACGTCACCGGCAACCACGAGTACTACAGCCAGGCCCAGGGCTGGGTCGACCTGATGGACGAGTTGGGCTGGGAGCCGCTGCGCAACCGCCATCTGCTGCTCGAACGCGGTGGCGACACCCTCGTGGTCGCCGGTGTGGACGACGTCACCGCCGAGTCCTCCGGCCTGCCCGGCCACCGCGCCCACCTCAGCGGGGCGCTGGCCGGCGCCGACCCCGACCACCCCGTCCTGCTCCTGGCCCACCAGCCCAAGTTCGTCGACCGGGCGGCAGCCGGCGGCGTCGACCTCCAGCTCTCCGGTCACACGCACGGCGGCCAGATCTGGCCCTTCCACCACCTGGTCCGCATCGACCAGCCCGCCCTGGCGGGCCTCAGTCGCCACGGCACCCGCACCCTTCTCTACACCAGCCGCGGCACCGGCTTCTGGGGCCCGCCCTTCCGCATCTTCGCCCCCAGCGAGATCACCCTGCTCGTCCTCCGCTCCCCGCACCGGCCGACCTCGACCTAGCGCCGACCGGGCCGCCACGGTCGAGGCCCCGCGGGGCGTGGAAGCGCACCTCCGGGTACCGCGCCGACGGTCCGTCGAGGAGCGGCGTCTCGCGGCCCCGCAGGTGAGTGTCGAGGAACGCCGTGACGTAGGCGCGGACGATCGCGTCGCTGCGGTCGCCGTCGAGGTCCTGCAGCGGAATGTCGAACTGCCCGGCCAGCGGTGCCAGGTCGGTCAGGGAGTTGTGCTCGATGCCGTCGACGGTCAGCCAGCGCTTCCAGCCCGTCAGTTCGGTCCAGGTCTCGTCCCAGGTGCGGTCCGCCCCGCCGGGTACGTGACTGGGCCTGCCCAGCATCAGGAGCGGCCGGTCGACGGGGGTGTCGTTGGGGTAGTGGTAGTTGCCGTCCATGTTGACGGCGGCCTTGATGCGGGTGTCGCGCAGCATGGCGGGGATCGTGCTGAAGCCTCCGGCGGAGTGGCCGACCATCGCGACGCGGCGGGTGTCGATCCGGGGGCCGCCCTTCCAGGGCAGGGCCGGGGTCCGGTCCTTGGACGAGGTCCGTCCTGGGGTGTCCGGCGCGGCCCTGCCGGTCAGTTCGTCGAGTACGAAGGTGACGTCTTCGGCGCGGACGGCGCCGACTTTGGGGTAGTCCCTGTCCGCGCACGCCACGCAGGACGTGGTGCGGCCGTCGGGGAAGGAGATGCCGTCGGCTTCGTAGGTGTGCCCGACGGCGGCGACGACGTAGCCACGGCCGGCGAGTTCCTCGGCGAGCCCGGTCAGCGTGGCGCGCGGCATCCCGAAGCCCGGCGAGAGCACGACCAACGGCAGCCCGCCGGGCGCGGGGGCGGGCCTGGCGCCCACCGTCGCGTGCGTCGTCACCTCGCTCAACGCGGTGGGCGGGACGGGTATCCGATTCGCTGTGACGTACCGCTGGGACTCCGCCGCTGTCATGTACGGAGCGGGCGTGCCCGAGGGCTTCCGCACCGGGTACCAGAGGGACACCATCAGCTCACGGCGCTCCCCTGGCACCCAGGGATCGGCCCGGTCCTCGTCCTTGAGGTGCAGCGTCGTCAGCCCCACCGGCCGGTCGCCCGAGGGCTCGGGCAGAGCCGGTGCGGTCCGATCCGGTCGCGTGGGCGAGTCGGTGGCCGCGTGCGTGGCGGTGCCGCCCTCGACGTGGGCACCCTCGCCGGGGGCACCTCCGGCGGAGCCGTCCCCGGCCGAGACCCCCACGGCGGAGCCGCCCCCGGCCGAGACATCCCCGGCGGAGACGAGCAGAGCCACGACGGCTGCCGCACTGGCGAGGGACGCACGCTGCCTTGCCTTCATGTCGGTCGCTTTCTGTCGGTGGTTCGTTCCGGCACGCGGGACGGCGCGCCGGAACGTTCGCGGGCCTTGCACGCTAGGAGCCCGACGCCGTGCGCGTCGTCGGACCAGGGGTGACAACGGGCGCCCCGCGTTGCACCTGTGCGGCGACAGCCAGGGGTGACAGCGGCGCTCTCGGCCCGGCGCCGACGGCCGGAGGTCAAGCAGTGGGTTCCAGCGCGCGGAGCAGCATCGGCAGGGACCGGTGGAACTCCCTCGCCCAGTACGGCGGTGAGTGGGTGCCCGAGTAGAAGTGGGTGGTCACCGGGACGCCGACGCGGTGCAAACGGTCGGCGAGCGCCCGGGACTGACGAGCCATGAGTGTCTCGGTCGGGGAGACGGCGTCCTCGGGGAACGGGGCCGCCGGATCCTCCAGGCCGGGGATCTCCGGGTCGGGCTCCACGTCGGGCGGGTCCAGTGGGCCCGCGGTACCGTCGCCGGCGGCGAGGTGGACGGGGACTCCGCGCAGACGTTCGGCGAGGTAATAGGGGTCGTGGGCATGCCAGTTGGCGCGGTCGGTCACCGGGTCGCCCCACAGGGCCCGCCAGTCGAGCCCCAGGTACGTCATTCCGGCCCTGATCGCGTGCGGATGTCGCGAGGGGTGCACGAAACCGCTGTAGCTCGCGACCGCGCGGAACAGTCCGGGGTGACGCGCCGCGTACGACAGGGCGCCGAATCCGCCCTGCGACTCGCCCGCCGCCACACGGCGCGTCCCGGCGCCGTAGCTCCGCTCCAGAAGAGGGCGCATCTCGCCCAGGTGGAAGGTCTCGACGGCGGGCGGGCCGCCCTCGCCGCGGTTGAACCAGTCGGTGTAGAAGCCGAACAGCGGCATCTCGGGCATGACGACCAGGACGTCACGCAGCGCGGGCACCTCGTGGAGGCGGGCGGCGTAGTCCTCCGTCCAGGCCTTGTAGTTGCCGTCGCCGCCGACCAGGAGGTAGAGCACGGGCCAGCGGTCCTGGGGCCGGCGCCGCTCCCAGCCGTCCGGGGTGAGCAGCCGGACCTTCGCGTCGCGTCCCAGCGCGGGCGAGGAGACGGTGAGATCGCGCAGGCGCGGGCCGAGGCGCCGCTCCGCGATGACGCGGGCACCGTCCGGTGCGGTCGTTCGTGTGCCCACGGACTCGCGCTCCCCCACGGCGGGGGCGGCGCCGGCCGGGCCGGGCGAGAGAAGGACGACGAGGGGCAGCAGGGCCAGCAGAACCTTGAATCGAGTCTTCTTGCGCATGATCGTGACCGTTCGGTGGTGAGGGGGTGGGGCAGGAGGGTCAGGCGCCATGTCCTCGACGCTAGGGAGGCCGGGGCGGGGTGGCATCCGCCGCTGAGAGTCGGGCGCTACTCCCGTGGGAGCAGTCGGCACCCAGAAGTCAGCAGCCGCCGAACCCGCAGCCGGCCCTGAGGCACCCCCGAGACGTCCCCCATCTCTCCCTGACGCGCCCCCGAGATGTGTCAAGAATCTTTGACAGGCGTCCCCGGGCATGTCAGCTTTTCTTGACAGGAACAAGGGAGAGAGGCCGCGATGGCCGAGGAGCAGGCTCCGGAACCGACGGGCGACAAGTTGCTCAAGGTGCTCACCGCGCTGGGCAATCCGCACCGGATGCGGATCGTCGCCGCGCTCACCGCTCGCCGGAACTACGTCAGCGCGCTGGCCCGCGAGATCGGCATGGGCCGCCCGCTGCTGCACATGCACCTGAAGCTGCTCGAAGGCGCCGGCCTCGTCGTCGGATCGCTGGAGGCAGCCGACGACGGCAAGACCGTGAAGTACTTCGACGTCGCCCCGTTTCTCTACGAGTTGACTCCGGAGGTCATCCACGAGGCGGTACGGACTCTCACCGACACACGCGAAGGCCGGGCCGAGGCCCACGGCACCACGAACACCGCGGACACCACGAAAGAGGAAACGAAGTGAACGGACAAGGGGCGACGCTCGCCGCCGAATCCGACCTGGTGGGGGCATGGGTAGGCGGGATCGGCGCGGGCGGGTTCTTCCTCCTGCTGATCGTGATCGTCTGGCAGCTCGCCGCCACCTGGCGGGCCCGGATGCTCGCTGCCCGCGAGGAGCAGTACAGGCAACTCGCGACGAAGTACGCACAGCTCCTCGAGGACAACGTCGAGCTGCACCGGCGTTCGACCGAGGAAATGCGGCAGACACGTGAGGAACTGGCGCAGACCCGCCTCGCCGTGACGTCGATGGAGAAGATGATGCGCGAGATCGAATAGGCGCGGCAGCCCGTGGGTGAGCACGCGCGACCGTACGACGACGCGCGCGGCGCCCACCGGACGCGCCATCCACGCGGTACGGCCAGGAGCGGCAACTCCCGGCCGTACCCAGGCAGAACACACCCCGGGGCCAAGGCCCCGGACCGACACCACCACCCGGACGCCACGGCAGGTCGTCACACCGCAGACGCCGTGGCGCGGGTCCCGTGCGCCTGATGCCGGTCGGTGACCGGCGGCGCGCTCCACATGAAGGAGACTACTCATGCGTCCGCTGCTCCAGCGCATCGCCGGTGCGCCCGCCGGACGGCGCTCGAAATGGCTCGTCCTCGCGGCCTGGCTGATCCTCGCCGTGGCGCTCGGCCCGCTGGCCGGAAAGCTGGGCGAGGTCGAGGACACCAGCGCCAACGCGTTCCTGCCGCGCGGCGCGGAGTCCGCGAAGCTCAACACGGAACTGGAGAGGTTCCGCGACGACCCGGTCATGCCGGCGGTCGTCGTCTACACCGGCGACGGAGCCGACGCGGCGACCGCCGCCGAGCGGGCCGCCACCGCCGACCGGTCCGCGTTCGCGCGGCTCGCGGCCCCGGGTGAGGAGGTCTCGCGACCGCTGCCGTCGGACGACGGCGAGGCCCTCATGGTCCTGGTCCCCCTGTCCAGGGAGGACGACGACCTCACCGACAAGGTCGAGGACCTGCGCGACATCGCGGGCGCGCACGCGCAGCCGGGCCTCGACGTCGAGGTCGGCGGTCCGGCAGGCTCGCTCACCGATCAGGTCGCGGTCTTCGACAGCCTCGACTCGACCCTGATGATCGCCACCGGCCTCGTCGTCACCGTGCTGCTCCTGATCACCTACCGCAGCCCGGTCCTGTGGCTGTTCCCGCTGATCGCGGTCGGTTTCGCGGCCGTCCTCACCCAGGTCGGCACCTACCTCCTCGCCCAGCACGCCGACCTGCCCGTCGACCCGCAGAGCGCGGGCGTGCTCATGGTCCTCGTCTTCGGCGTCGGCACCGACTACGCGCTGCTACTCATCGCCCGCTACCGCGAAGAGCTGCACCGCCACGAGGACCGGCACACGGCGATGCGGATCGCCCAGCGCCGCTCGGGCCCCGCGGTCCTCGCGTCGGCCGGGACCATCGCCGTCGGCCTGGCCTGCCTCGCCCTCGCCGACATCAACTCCTCGCGCTCGCTCGGCCTGGTCGGCGCGGTCGGTGTCGTGTGCGCTTTCCTCGCGATGGTCACCGTCCTGCCGGCCCTCCTTGTCGCCGTGGGCCGCTGGGTGTTCTGGCCCTTCGTCCCCCGCCACGGCACGCCCGCGCGCAAGGAACGTACGGTCTGGTCCCGTGTCGGAGCGGCCGTCGCACTGCGCCCCCGCTGGTCCTGGCTGATGTCGGTCGCGGTCACCGGGCTCCTCGCGCTCAGCGCCTTCGGCATCGACAGGGGCCTGACGCAGGCGGAGATGTTCCAGGACAAGCCCGAGTCGGTGATCGCGCAGGAGAAGATCTCCGCCCACTATCCGTCGGGCGCCTCCGACCCCGCGAAGGTCATCACGAACGCTCCGCAGGCCGGGCGGGTGCGGGAGGCCGCGTCCCGGGTCGAGGGGGTGGCGCGCGTCGAGGACGGCGCCCGCACAGGCGACGGCCGACTCGCCGAGCTCTCCGTGGTGTTGAAGCACGCGCCGGACAGCCGGGCCGCCGAGGACACCGTCGACCGCCTCCGGGATGCCGTGCACGCCGTGGACGGCGCCGACGCGCTGGTCGGCGGCACCACCGCGCAGACCCTCGACACCCGACGGGCCGCCGACCGCGACCTGACGACGATCGTCCCGGTCGTCCTGCTGGTCGTCCTGGCCGTCCTGATCTGGCTGTTGCGGGCGCTGGTCGCCCCCGTCCTGCTCCTGGCGACGGTGGTGCTGTCCTACTTCGCGGCGCTCGGCGCCTCGAACCTGCTGTTCGAGCACGCGCTCGGATTCGCCGGCGTGGACTGGTCGATCCCCCTGATGGGCTTCGTCTTCCTCGTCGCCCTCGGCATCGACTACAACATCTTCCTGATGCACCGCGTCAGGGAAGAGGCCGCCCGGCTCGGCCACACCCACGGCATCCTGGAGGGCCTGACCAGCACCGGCGGCGTCATCACCTCCGCGGGCGTCGTACTCGCCGCGACCTTCGCGGTCTTCGCGGGCCTTCCGCTGGTGACCATGGCGCAGATGGGCGTGATCGTCGGCATCGGCGTCCTGCTCGACACCTTCCTCGTCCGCACGGTCCTGGTGCCCGCTCTGGCCCTGGACCTGGGCCGCTGGTTCTGGTGGCCCGGGAAGCTGTGCCACGCGCCGGAGCGGCGGGCGGAGGCGACGGAAGAGGCCACGGCGCGGGTCACGGTCTGAACGAGCCCGCCGCCCCCGGGTGGTGCGGCGACCCGGTCACCGGCTCGCCGCACCACGCCCGCGTCCGCTCAGGCGGCCCCGACTCCCCCGGTGCACGCCGCTCCGCGTCTCAGGTGTCAGACGTCCTCGGGCCTGATCCGGCCGCGCCATGCCCCCGACTCCTGCGCGCGGTGCTCGATGTACTGCTTGAACCGCTGCATGTCGCCCTTGACCCGGCGGTCGATGACACCGACCGTCTCGGCGGCCTTCTCCGCAAGGCCCTCGCTCTCGATCTCGATCACGAGTTCCACGCGCGTTCGGCCCGCGTCCAGGGACTGGAAGCGGACCATGCCCATCTGCTTGATGTCACCGCTGGTCGTACGCCAGGCGATGCGCTCGTCCGGGAGCTGGTCGACGATCTCCGTGTCGAACTCCCTGCGTGCGCCGGCGACCTTGGTGGTCCAGTGGTTGCGCCGGTCGTCGAGCTGGACGACTTTCTCCACGCCCTCCATGAAGTTCGGGAACTCCTCGAACTGCGTCCACTGGTTGTAGGCAGTGCGAGCGGGAACCTCGACGTCCACCGTCTCCGTGACCGTGCTCATCAGCGTGCCTCCTCCTGGTCCGCGGGCGCGGACCTGGTCCGTTCGTCGTGCGGGATCCGGTCTGTTCGTCGTGCGGGATCCGGTCTGTAAGTCGTGCTGGATGACGTCGCGCCTTCCGCGGCACGGCGCCGTCGGGGTCCAGTCGGCGGGCGGTGCCGCCGGGCGGACCGCCCCCTCAGCCGGGCCACGTCCCGGTCAGCCGGTGCGTGGCCACCGCTCCGCCCCGGTCCACCGCGGCCTTGACGACGGCGAAGATCGCGCCCTGGAGCGTGGCCGCGAGCAACACCTCGCCCCAGGTCCGGTCCTCGTCCCTGGCGTCCGGCGCGTCCTCCTCGTGGCCGAGCTTCTTCCACGCCTGCCGGAACAGCGCGCCGGCCAGCATGCCGCTGACCGCGCCGAGGACCAGGCCGACCGGCTTGTAGGCGATCGTGGCCGCACGCAAGGTCTCACTTCTCCTTGCGCCGGAACACCAGCCACAGCGCGGTCACGCCGGCTGTGGCGGCCAGCAGTAGGACGCGGTTGTTGCGCGCCGCCTCGGCGCCTCGGCCCGCCTTCTGCTTCAGCAGTTCGGGCGTCTGTTCCTGGAGCTTGTCCCCGGCCTGACCGGCCAACTCCTTGGCCTGGTCGGTGGTGTGGGCGGCCTTGGCCTTCACATCGGTCGTCGCCGCCGCCAGCGCGTCGACCGTCCGGCCGAGCCCCTGCTTGGTCTCCTCGGCGTGCTTGCGCAACCCCTTGGAGACGGCCGGGCTCTTCGATTGGTGCGTCCGCTGGGTCATGGATCAGTACTCCTTCGGTCTCGACCGCGTCGGCCGACGAAACGCTTCGATCTTCGCCACTCCGGGTGCCCCGGAGCGGCGGCTTCACACCGGCGTCCACGGATCGCCGCCCTGCCCCGCCGCCGCTCGCCGGGCCCTGACGCCCTTGGCGAGCCGCGCCCACGCGTCCTGGTCGTAGGGGCACCGGGGGCGCAGGTGGACGCGGGCGCTCAGGAGCGTGCGCGCCAAGTCGTGGCGTCCGGCGTGCAGTGCCGCCTCGACCAGGGTCTTCTGCACGGCGTCCCGCTGGGCGTGGCTGCCGCCGAAGGTGTGGAGGCGGTACCGCAGCGGCAGCAGCAGGTCGACCGCGTCCGCGTAGCGCTCCTGCCCGTACGCCACGAGGGCCCGGCACACCGGAAGCCCGATCTCGGCGGTCATCGCGGCGTTGGAGAGCCCCGGCCGCCCGGAGCCCGCGTCCCGCAGCCAGTGCTCCCGGTCGCGGATGAGCTGTTCGGCGTCCGCAAAGCGGCCGGCCCCGACGTGGGCCATGACGGCGTGGACGTCGTTGAAGGCGTAGTACGCGCCGTCGCCGCGCCGCGCCCAGGCGTCCGCGAGGACGGGCCAGCGGTCGCCGGTGTCGGTGCCCGCGAGGTGGAGCCGCCAGAGCAAGGACGCGGCGTCCAGGAGCTCCATCGCGGCTCCGCCCGAGCCGTCGTGGTGCACGGCGCTGTCGTAGACCTCGAGGACCTTGTCGGTGCGGCCCGTCTCCATGACGTACAGGGCGTAGTGCCACCAGTTGTGCACGTTGAGGTAGTTGCCGGCCGACCAGTCGTCGGCGCGGGCGTCGAGGTAGCGGATGCCGTCCTCGTACCGCCCCTGCATCTCGTAGGCGTGCACGACGGCGTGGATGCCCCAGACGTCGCGCGGATTGCGTGCGACGGCGTCCAGGCCCACGCGCTCGGCCGGCGCGTAGTGCCCGGCCTCTTCCAGGCCGAACGCGTACATGCCTTGGAGCAGGCCGTAGTGCGGATCGTCGGTGTCCCAGGCGGACAGCGCGCCGCCGACGCGGTCGCGCAGCAGCACGGCGTTGCCGGTGAAGAAGTCGATCTGGTGGCCGACGGCGAGGGCGAGGGCGTCCTTCGGGTGTGCCACGACGAGGTCGGCGAGGACGCGGCCCGCCGCGTGCATGTCCCCGTCGAGCCAGAGCGAGGCGGCCTCGACGTGCATGCGCTCGCGCGGGGTGAGGTCGGCCGCGTGCACGTCCGCGCGATACGCCTCGAAGGCCGTGGCCGCCTCCGCCGCGTCCTGCTGCTCCGTTCCGAGCAGGCCGAGGTACGCGCCGAGGACGTGCCCCATCGCGGAGCGCGGCGACGCGTCGAGCACCGCCAGGGCCTCCGGTGCGACCTCCTCCCGGAAGTAGAGCAGGTGGTCGAGTGCCGACTCGTAGTGCCGTACGGCGTCGGCGTCGGTGTGCGTCATCGCGTGCGCGTGCCGGTCCGTGGCCACAGTGTCCTCCCGACGGGTCGCCTCGTGCCGCAGTGTTCTCTGCCCGGTGGTGGAACGGCGGACACCACTTCGCTCGCCGTGCTCCCTGGGCGCCGGGACCCGGCGTACGGGAGGGGGCCTGCGCGCGGTGCCGAGGGCGCAGGCGTAGCAGGGGTGCCTGCGCGCGGTGCCGAGGCATCGACGTACCGGAGGAGGGATCCGAAGGGGCGCCGCTGCCGCTGGTGTCGGCGAGCCGGACGAGGACCCCGTTGTCCGGTGACTGTCAGGGCCCGCCCGAACGGTTGTCGGCGGATCCGGGGGGCGAAGGGCCTTCAGCGTGCCGTCGGCTCGTCGGGCCTCTTCCCCTCGGTCGGGTCGCGCACTGAAGCCAGATGAGTTTGCTTTCTTTGCTCCTCAAGAACGTCTCCGGCTCGACCGTCCCCCACTGGAGCATGTCCTCCACGCAGCCGCCATGGGAGTGCCGGCCCCGGCGCACTCGGGTGACGCGGGCTCGACGTCCGCTTGCCGTGCGCCGGGGCGGTGGAACGGCTAGCGCCATGATCTCGACGCGACGCCCGCGCCTTCGCGGCACGGCTTGCTCTGCCCTGGTCTGCGCCACCGCGCTGTCCCTCGCCGGGAGTGCGGCCGCCGCCGCGCCCCGACCCGGGGAACCCGGCCCGCCCGCGTACGAGAAGGACGTGCTGCGGGAACGCACCGTCGACCTCGACGTCGCCGACTACCAGTGGCTGTGCGGCTCCGGCGGCTTCGGCCGGGCCGACGAGCACACGCTCGAGCTCTTTCCCGACGTCCGCCTCACCGTCGTCCAGGACGGCCGCGAGGTCAACGGGGACACGGTCACCTGGACCGGCCACGCGAAGGGGGCGCCGGAGGACCAGGCGGTGATCTCCGCGAGCCATGTGTGTGCGCCCGCGAAGAAAAAAGCACCGCCGACCGTCGACGCGCTGATCGACCTGGAGACGCACGCGTACCACCTCACCACGCTGCCCGGGAAGCAGCCCCGGGTGCGGATCACGGAGGAGGATCCGGACGCGCGCCGCCGCCCCGAGCCCGACAACGGCGCCCTCGGCAAGGACACCGCGCGGAAGCTGCACGACTCCCTCAAGAACCGTGCCCCCGCCGCGCCCGGCGACCCCGTCGTCATCGACGTCCTCGCCGGATACACCCCGCCCGCCGTCCGCCGCCTCGGCAGCGAGCAGGCGATGCTGGCCCGGCTCCGGCTCGCCGAGTCCTACATGAACCAGGCCCTTGCCGACAGCAACATCGCGGCCAGTATCGACATCGTCGGCAGCTACAACACCCAGTACTGGGGCGACCAGACGGCCGCCGTCATGCTCGACAGGCTCTCCAACCCCCGAGACGCCTTCCTCGGCGCGACGGCGCACCGCTACCGCGAGCAGCTGGGCGTCGATCTCGTCACCGTCATCAACGACGTCCCCAACGGCTCCTCCGGGCAGGCCAGTCTGCCCACCCGCGGCCGGATGGACAGCGAGCTCGCCTACTCCGCCGTCGACGTCCAGTCCCTGGTCGACTGGTACAACCTCGGGCACGAACTGGGGCACAACCTCGGGCTGTTCCACGACCGCAGCACGCTCGCCAAGCAGGCCCCCGGCGGGTACGAGCACCTGCTCAACGCCCCTTACGGCACCGGTTGGATCACTCCGCGGCGCGACTACCACACCTTGATGGCGTACGCCGAGAACTGCGGCCGCCCGTGCAGCCCGGTCAACCAGTACTCCAACACCGAGAACACCGTCGACGGCCAGCCCCTCGGCGACACGGACAACAACAACGCCGCCCTGGCCCGCCTCACCGCCCCCATCGTCGCCGAGTACCGCTCCCTGAAGCTGAATCGCACCCGGCACCGGCTCACTCTCCAGTCAGGACCGAACGGCACGATCCGCCCCGCCGTCCACGGCCCCTACGCCCCCGGCACCACCGTCGCCGTCACCGCCGCACCCGCGCCCGGCTACCGCGTCAGCGCCTGGATCGTCGACGGCCGCCGCCACGACATCACCGACGAGCACGTGACGATGACCATGGACCGCGCCTACACCCTCCGCGCGGTCTTCACCCGGACCTGACCCCAGCGTTCCGCATGCGTCGGCGGCGGGGGCCGAACGGCCCTCCCCGGGGGCCGAACGGCCCTGAGATCGGTCAAGTTGCCTGCGCCGGGACGGCTTGAAGTTGTCGGTGGCGCCGACGGTGCGATCTCCATCACCACAGGTCACAGGGCATGTACTCGCCGTACCGGCACCCCTGGGAGGTCACCTGCCGGTAAATCGGCTCTCAAAGCTTCGGCACGAATTGCACACACCCCCTCTACAACCTGATCCCCATGGTCTAAATTGACCGTGCTTCAGCTGTTCGGAGACGAAGCAACCGTTAATGATCTATGGGTTTGGCGCCAGGCACAGCCAGCAGGAGCGTCCCCGGCGCCAGGCTTGGGGGTGATCAATTCTCGGAGCTCGGCAGGGGGGCTCGGGTGCGGGGAGCACCCGGGAGTTTTGAAGGGTTCCGACTCGACTCAAGGGTTCGGCAGGGCCTATGGGTGCGTTGCCGCCAGGGTGAGTTGATTCTGCAGCGCTGAAGCATTCGCTATGTCGTGCGCGGGAGGCGGGGGCCTCTCGCGGGAGGAACAGCGCGGCACCGGGGGTGAGACCTCCCGGGGGGATGAACAGGGGAGCAGGCGACACGTCGCACCATGGCGCAACCTGGGGGGTTCTGTGCAACAGGGGGAATTAGTCAACCCGTTTCCGTCGACGCGCGGGCGTTCGACGAACGGGGCAAACAGTCGGCCCGCGAGCGATTGGGAGCAGCGATACCGCCGTGCAGTGATCACCAGCGACACCGTGGCCACCGCCTTCGTGGTGGCGGCGATCGGGGGCTTCTTCGGGGTACGTGACGCGGCCAACTGGCACGAGAACTGGGCCTTTCTCGCTTTCGGCACCGAATTGTTGATCCTGGGATCACTTGCGGTGAGCCGGTCGTGGGCTCCGGCAGTTCTCGGACAGGGAGCCGAGGAATTCCGTCGGCTCGGGCGTTCGCTCTTTACGGCGGCGGTCGTCCTCGCACTCGGCGGAATCGCCCTCACCTCGCGCAACATCAAACTCTGGATCTTCGTCGCGATCCCCGCGATCGCGCTCGTGACCATGACCGCGCGCTATGTGCTGCGCCTGTGGCTGCACAAGCAGCGCAAGGAAGGACGGTGCCTGAGGCCGGTACTCGCCGCCGGCAGCCCGGCCACCGTGCGCGAGCTGATCACCAGGGCCCGCAAGTTCCCGCACCTCGGCTGGCGGGTGGAGGCGGTGTGCACGACCGACGGGCACGGGATCGAAGGGGACAACCTCGACGGGGTGCCGGTCGTCGGTGAACTGGCGGACGTCGCGGGCCACGTCCGCCGTGACGGCTACCGCGTCGTCGCGGTCACACCCGACCCGCACTGGTCACCGGACCGGCTGCAACGGCTCGCCTGGAACCTCGAAGGCTGCGACGCCGAGATGGTCGTGGCCCCCGTCCTGATGGAAGTGGCCGGACCGCGGCTGCACGTCGACGCGGTGCTCGGGATCCCGCTGCTCCGGGTCAGCATGCCGACCTTCACCGGCGGCCGCCGCGCGATCAAGGCGGTGGTCGACCGGATGAGCGCGGTGATCCTGCTGGTCCTGTTCGCACCACTGATGGTGCTCGTCGGACTGCTCGTGCTGATGGACAGCCCGGGCGGTGCGTTCTACCGCCAGCGCCGGGTCGGCAAGGACGGCCGCGAGTTCACCATCTACAAGTTCCGCACCATGGTCGCCGGTGCCGACGGGGCCCGGGCCGCGCTCGCCGACCTGAACGAGGGCGCGGGGCTGCTGTTCAAGCTCCGCCGGGATCCGCGGGTGACACGGGTGGGGGCGTTCCTGCGGCGGTACTCGATCGATGAACTGCCGCAGCTCTTCAACGTACTGACCGGATCGATGTCGCTCGTCGGTCCCCGGCCCCCGCTGCCGGAGGAGTCCGCCGCCTACGGCCCGGACATCAGGCGGCGGCTCCTGGTCAAGCCCGGGCTCACCGGCCTGTGGCAGATCAGCGGACGCAGTGATCTGCCGTGGGAGGAGGCCGTCCGGCTCGACCTGCGGTACGTGGAGGACTGGTCGCTCGCCCTGGACACAGTGATCTTGTGGAAGACGCTGCGTGCGGTGGTCCAGGGGCAGGGGGCCTATTGAAACCCGGGGGGAGTCGTCCGACCGGCGAACGGAAGGCAGGCCGAAAGGGCGTGCCTGGGGGGAGGAACGGTTGATGAGAGTCAGTGTCTTAGGGCTCGGCTACGTGGGCTGTGTGTCGGCCGCGTGCCTGGCCAGCCTGGGTCACGACGTGATCGGCGTCGATGTGAACCAGGTGAAGGTCGACATGGTGAACGACGGCAGGACGCCGGTGGTCGAGGAGCGGATCGGCGAGCTCGTCGCCGAGGTCGTGGGGTCGGGGAAGCTGCGCGCCACCGCCGACGTGCGCGATGCGATCATGAACAGCGAGGTGTCCCTGGTCTGTGTGGGCACGCCGTCGGAACCCAACGGCAGCCTGTGCACCACGTACTTGGAGCGGGTCACCGAGCAGATCGGTGCCGCGGTGGCCGAACGCGGCGGACAGCACACCGTCGTGTTCCGGAGCACCATGCTCCCGGGCACGTGTCTGAACCTGCTGGTGCCGATCCTGGAGAAGTCCGTCGGCGGCACGGCCGGGGTGGACATCGGGGTCGCGGTCAACCCTGAGTTCCTGCGCGAGGGCACGAGCGTGCGGGACTTCTTCGACCCGCCCAAGACTGTCATCGGCGAGCTCGACAGGGCGAGCGGCGACGTGGTGGCGGCGCTGTACGAGACCCTGCCCGGCGAGGTGTTCCGGGTGCCGGTCCCCGCGGCCGAGGCGATCAAGTACGCGGACAACGCGTTCCACGGGCTCAAGATCGGCTTCGCGAACGAGCTGGGCGCGGTGTGCCAGGCGCTGGGCGTCGACTCGCATCAGGTGATGGACGTGTTCCTCGCCGACCGCAAGCTGAACATCAGCCCCGCCTATCTGCGGCCCGGGTTCGCCTTCGGGGGCTCCTGCCTGCCCAAGGACCTGCGCAGCCTGGTCCACGCGGCGCAGCGGGCCGATGTCTCGGTGCCGATCCTCGCCCATGTGCTGCCGTCCAACGCCGATCATCTGCAGCGTGCGGTGGACCTGGTCGAGCGCACCGGGAAGCGCCGGGTGGGCCTGTTCGGTCTGTCCTTCAAGCCCGGCACCGACGACCTCCGCGAGAGCCCGCTCGTCGAGCTGGCGGAGCGGCTCTTCGGCAAGGGCTACGACCTGCGGATCCACGACGCCAACGTGAGCCTCTCGCGGCTCCTCGGCGCGAACCGCGAGTACATCGAGACCCGCCTTCCGCACCTCGGGCAACTGCTCGCGGACTCCGTCGACGAGGTGCTCGAGCACGCCGAGGTGTGCCTCGTCGGCACCAGGGATCCAGCCGTCCTCGCGGCGCTGCCCCATGGTGCGGACCCGGTCATCGTCGACCTCATCCACCTTCCCGACGCCGACGCGCGCCGGGCCGAACCGGGGTACGTGGGACTTGCTTGGTAACGCAACCAGCGGTCGTCGGCAGGGCCGACGCGCGCTGATCCTGGTGGAGAACCTGTCGGTGCCCTTCGACCGGCGGGTGTGGCAGGAATGCACGACGCTGCGCGACGCGGGCTGGACGGTGGACGTCATCTGCCCCCGGGGGGAGAAGCGGGACACGGAACCGGAGGCGGTGATCGACGGGGTGCGGATCCACCGCTACCCGCTGCGTGCCGCCACCGGGGGCCCGGCAGGCTACCTCCGGGAGTACGGATCGGCGCTGTGGCACACCTACCGGCTCGCCCGCAAGGTGGGACCGGTCCACGTGGTCCACGCCTGCAACCCGCCGGACCTGCTGTTCCTGCCGGCGCGCCGGTTGACCCGGCGCGGCGCGCGGTTCGTCTTCGACCAGCACGACCTGGTGCCCGAGCTGTACCTGTCGCGCTTCGACCGCGGCAAGGACCTGCTCTACCGCGCCGTGTGCGCCCTCGAACGGCTGACGTACCGCGCCGCCGACATCGTGATCGCCACGAACGAGAGCTACCGCGACGTCGCGGTGAGCCGGGGCGGCAAGAGACCCGAGGACGTCTTCGTGGTGCGCAGCGCGCCCGCGGTCGAGCGGTTCCAACCGGTGCCGCCCGAGCCGGAGTTGAAGCGCGGCAAGCCCCATCTGCTGTGCTATTTGGGCGTGATGGGGCCGCAGGACGGGGTCGACTACGCCTTGCGGGCCCTCGCGAAACTGCGCGACGAGCTCGGGCGGACCGACTGGCACGCGGTGTTCGTCGGCGCGGGCGACGCCTTCGATTCGATGGTGGAGCTGTCACAACAGCTCGGGTTGTCGGACCAGGTGCAGTTCACCGGGCGCATCCCGGACGCGGACCTGGTGCGCTACCTGTCCACCGCGGACGTGTGCCTCTCCCCCGATCCGCGCAATCCGCTGAACGACGTGTCGACCATGAACAAGGTCCTTGAGTACATGGCGATGGGTCGGCCGATCGTCTCGTTCGACCTTCGGGAGGCCCGCGTCTCCGCCGGGGACGCCGCCGTCTACGCGCCCGCCAACGACGAGGCCGCTTTCGCCGAGCTCGTCGCGCTGCTCCTCGACGATCCGGAGCGGCGCGCCCGCATGGGCAAGATCGGCCAGGAGCGGATCGGCGGAGAGCTGTCCTGGCAGAACTCGCAAGTGTCGCTGCTCGCTGCCTACGCCGCCGCCTGCCGTGACCGCACCCCGGTGTCGGCCCGCGCCCCGATCCGTACAGGGAAGAGGCAGCGCAGTTGAGCGAAGAAGCAATACGCCTGGTCACGATCGGGCGGATCTTCCGTCGGCGTTGGCGGCTCCTCGTCATCGTCGCCGTGCTGGGCGCGCTCGTCGGCTACGGCACCTCGGTGCTGTTCCCGCCGCGGTACACGGCTTCGGCATCGGTACTCCTGCCGGGGCAGTGGGAGGAGCGCGAGCTGTTGACCCAAGCGGAGATCGCGACGAGTTCGGCGGTGGTCGACCGCGCTGCCGCCACGCTCCGCTGGAAGGGCGTCAGCGGCGGCGAGCTGCGGGATCAAGTGAGCGCCAAGGCCTCCGACGGGAACATCATCAAGATCTCGGGTACGGCCGAGAGCCCCGAGCGCGCGCAACGCCTCTCCGACCGGATGGCGGAGCAGTTCGTCCGCTTCACCGCGCGAATCGCGGACGGCGACCCCGAGTCCGACAAGGCCACGGGCCCCGAGGCGCTGCGGCAGCAGGTGGCGGAGACCAACCGCCGCATCACCGACCTGGCCAACGCGGCCGACCCCGGGCAGACCGTGGAGAGCGTGCAGGCCCGTACCGAACTCGAGAAGCTGCGCACCACGCTGCAGGAAGCCATGAAGAAACTGGACGAGTCCGACCGCGCGACCAACAGGGCCGGCATGGTCGTCATGGGCCCGGCGGCCCGGCCGACCAGCGAGGCGCCGCCGACGAGAACGCAGTTCGTCGCCGCCGGTGCACTGTTGTTCTTCCTGTTCACGGTCATCGGTCACCTGGCCGCCGCGCGGGGCAACCGCAGGCTGCGGACCGAGCCGGAGATCGCGGCGGCGCTGGGCTCCACCGTCCTCGGCGCCGTCGACGTGGCGCAGCGAGGGCCCGCGCGCCGGCCCGAGGGCGGTGGCGCGCGGGCCCGGGTCCGCCGGCTGCTCGGCCTCGACGTCCGGTGGGACCTGCCGGCTCCGCGCCGGTCCGGCGACGAGGAGAGCAGACGGGTCCGCTACCGGCGGGTGTGCGCCCGCCTCCGGGAGAGGCTGCTGGCCCCCCGGCGCATCCTGGTGGTCGTGCCGGACGGGGACGAGATCGCCCTGAGGGCCGCCGAACAGCTCGTCGCCGAGTCCAAGGGCGATCCGATGCTGCGGGTGGTGGACGTGTCCGTGGACCGGCCGACCGTGCCGGACCGCGACACGGAGTCCGGCGCCCTGGTCGTGCTCAGCGCGGGCAGCTGGACCGCCGGGGAACTGCGCGGCGTCGCCGAGGCATGTGCGGACGCCAGGCACGAGGTCGTCGGCGTCGTCGTCGCCGGTACGGTCCAGGACCGTCCGGCACGGGCCGCGGGACGCCCCGCCGAGAACGCCGCACCGGCGCTCGCGGCGCGCGGTCCCGCGACGGGAGGTGCCGGGTGACCACGACTTCGGAGCCGTCGGACTCCACTCCGCTCCTCGACTTGCAGGCGCTGGTCGTGGCGGTGCGCAGGCGCCGTCGCCTCTGGTGCTCCCTCGCGGTGGTCGGGCTGCTGCTCGGCGCGGCGTTCGCGGTGCTGCGACCGCCGCCGCCGACCGCGGCGACCAAGGTCCTCGTCGCGCACCAGGAGGACCAGCCGAACGACACCGGGACACTGATCCGCACCGACGTCGAGCTGCTGAAGACGACCCGGATCGCGAGCAAGGCCCTGCAGTCCCTCAAGTCCCCGGAGAACCCGGAGGACTTCATGCGGGACTACCGGGGCACGGGCCTGACCAACAACCTGATGCAGATCCATGTGACGGCCGACACCGAGGCCAAGGCCGTGGCCCGGGCCAAGGCGCTGGCCGAGGCGTTCGTCGCCGACCATGTGCGGCGGATGCGGGAGACCGCGAAGGCGGAGTCCAAGGCCCTGCTCGAGCAGCGTGAGCGCATGAAGGAGGAGCTCGCAAAGGTCAACGAGGAGATCGGCGGCCGCTCTCCTGAGGGCGATTCGAGGGACTCGGCGAGCATCGAGTCGCTCTTCGCCCGCAGGGCCGAGCTGAACTCGCGGATCGCCGACTTCGCCCAGCGCGCCGAGGAGGCACGGGTCGGCACGCCCCGGCTCGTCGCCGGTACGCAGATCGTGGACGCGGCGCGCGCGGTGCCGCACTCCCTGCCCAAGGCCGCCGCCACCAGCGCCGGGATCGGGCTCGTGCTCGGGCTCGTGCTCGGCATCGCGGTGGCCGCGGTCGGCACGGTGGTGGCGGACCGCCCCGTGCTGCGCCGTCAGATCGCGGCCGACCTCGGCGCCTCGGTCATCGCCGAGCTGCCCCGGCTGCCGCGCCGGTCGGCCCGGGTGTGGCAGCTCCGCCGGACCCGCGCGGCACGGTCCCGGCTCACCACGAGCCTGGCCCGCACCGTGCGCGGCTCCGCGGAACCGGTGTCGCTCCTGGAACTGGGGTGCGCGCGCACCGCGAGCGTCATCGCTCTGGACGTCGCGCGGGCCCTGGCGGCGGAGGGTCCCGTGGTCGTCGTCGACGGCCTGCCCGGCGCACAGTTGTCGGGCCGCCGCAGGGAGCCGGGCGACCCGGACGTGGTCGGCGGTGAGGACGCCGCCGCCGTGCCGCAGCAGACGCGGCGGCTCGGCGTGGGCTCGGTCGCGCCCGGCACGGCGTGGACCGACCTGCGCTTCCTCGGCGCCCGGACCGTGCTCGTCGTGCGCGCCGGGCACGGCAGCGCCGCTTGGCTGCACACCGTGGCGCGGCAGCTCGCGGACCTGGACATCCCGGTGATCGGTGTGGTGCTGATCGACCCCGATCCGCGGGACCGGACCGACGGCACCCTGTGGGACGGGCTGCACACCGCGGTGCGCGGCCCCTTCAAGCGGATGACCCGGCACGGGACAGGTCAGCTGCGGATGGAGCGACCGCCGGTGCCGGCCGCGCGGGTCCCGAACAGCGACCAGGAGGCGCGGTAGATCATGTGTGGCATCGCAGGCACTTTCCGATGGCCGGACGGCAAGGTCGTGACCGACCGGCTCACCGAGACACTCGCGCACCGGGGTCCGGACGGCGCGGGCCGGTACAGCCACCCCGCCGGTGACGGCGAGGTGCACCTCGGGCACCGCCGCCTCGCCATCATCGACCTGTCCGAGACGGGCGCCCAGCCGATGGTCTCGGGCGGCCTGGCCCTGACGTACAACGGCGAGCTGTACAACGCGCCGCAGCTGCGGGCCGAGTTGACGGCCGCCGGGGTGCGCTTCCGCGGGACTTCCGACACCGAGGTGGTCCTGGAGGCCTGGCGGCGCTGGGGCACGGACTGTCTGCCCCGGCTGCGCGGCATGTTCGCGTTCGGGATCTTCGACGAGCGCACGGGCGAACTGGTGCTCGTCCGGGACCAGTTGGGCATCAAGCCGCTGTTCCTGATCCGGCGCGGCGAGGGGCTGGTGTTCGCCTCCGAGCTGAAGGCGCTCGCCGCGGTGACCGGCGGTTCCCTCGAAGTCGACCACGGGGCGCTGGTGGCCTCGCTGCTCTACTACTGGGTGCCGGACTCGCGGTGCGCGTTCCGCGAGGCGGAGAAGCTGCCGCCGGGGAGCTGGCTGCGGATCCGGCCCGACGGCCGGACGGAGCGCGGCCGGTACTGGCACCTGAAGGACGTCGCCGCCGAGGGCCGGGAGCGGGCCCTCGCCGGAGAGCAGCCGGACCTGGCCGCCGTCGTCGAGGAGTCGACCCGCCAGCACCTGCTCTCCGACGTGCCCGTGGCGACCTTCCTGTCCGGTGGTCTCGACTCCAGCTATCTGACCGCGCTCGCGGCCCGCCACCAGCCCGGGATCTCCGCTTACACGATCGGGTTCCGCGCCGAGGACGCCAAGTTCGAGGCGATGCCGGACGACCTGCGCTACGCCCGGAAGGTGGCCGAGCAGTTCGGCGTCGATCTGCACGAGATCGAGATCGCCCCGAACGTGCTCGACCTGCTGCCGCGGATGACGTACCACCTGGACGAGCCGATCGGCGACCCCGCCGCGATCAACACGTTCCTGATCTGCACGGCCGCCCGGGAGGCCGGGGTCAAGGTGATGCTCTCGGGGATGGGCGCCGACGAGCTGTTCGCGGGGTACCGCAAGCACCTGGCGAACGTGCTGGCGCTGCGCTACCAGCGCGTCCCGCGGCCCCTGCGGCGCGGGGTGTACGCGGCCGTGGACCGGCTGCCGGTCGCGTCGGCCCGCCGGGGGTACCGCTCGGTGCGGTTCGCGAAGCGGTTCCTGTCCTTCGCGGACCTGCCGGAGGAGACCGCGTTCCGGCGCAGCTACACCATGTACGACCAGGAGGAGCTGCTCGCCCTGGTCGATCCGGACCTGGCCGGGACGGTCCAGGACGTCCTGACCGAGCACGCGGACGTCTACGAGGACAACGACCTCGACGACTTCGTGAACCGCATGTGCCTGGGCGACGCACGGATGTTCCTGCCGGGCCTGAACCTGACCTACACGGACCGCTCCAGCATGGCCGCGTCGACCGAGGTGCGGGTGCCCTACGTGGACGTCGAGGTGGTCAGGGCGGCGTTCGCGGTCCCCGGCGACCGCAAGATCGTCAAACGGCAGGGCAAGGCCGTCCTCAAGGAGGCGGCCACCTCGATCCTGCCCCGGGAGATCGTGTACCGGCCCAAGGGCCTGTTCAGCGCACCGCTGCGGGCCTGGATGAGCCGGGATCTGGCGCCGCTGGTGCACGAGGTGGTCAACGACGGTCTGCTCGTCAGCTCCGGCCTCCTGCGCCGTGACGCCCTCGCGCGCATGGTCGCCGAGGACGCCGCCGGGCAGCGGGACTTCTCCAAACATCTGTGGCACGTGCTGACCCTCGAGTACTGGTACCGCGGCGCGACCTCTGGCCCCAGCCAGAGCCAAGCGGCCTGACGGTGTGGAAGACATAGGAGCTCCGGTGAAACAGGTTGTGCAGAACTACAAGAGCGGCGAGCTCGCGGTGCTCGACGTGCCGGCGCCGGGGTGCAAGCCGGGCGGTGTCCTGGTGCGCAGCACGTACTCGCTGATATCGACCGGGACCGAGCTCATGAAGGTGTCCGAGGCCGGCATGTCGATGCTGGGCAAGGCCCGCTCCCGGCCCGACCAGGTGGCGAAGGTCATGCAGAGCGTGGCCACCAACGGGCTCCCCGCCACGTACCGCAAGGTGATGGGCAAGCTGGACTCCTACACTCCGCTCGGCTACTCGCTGTGCGGGGTGGTCGAGCAGGTCGGCGCCGGGATCGACGACGTGAAGGTCGGCGACGTCGTGGCCTGCGCCGGCAACGAGCACGCGCTGCACGCCGAGCTGAACTGGGTGCCGAAGAACCTCTACGCCCCGGTGCCGGACGGCCTCGCGCCCCGGCACGCGGCCTTCGGCACTGTCGGGTCCATCGCGATGCAGGGCGTCCGCCGCGGCGAGCCCCAGCTCGGCGACGTGGCCCTCGTCATCGGCCTCGGCCTGATCGGCCAGTTGGTGGTGCAGCTGCTCGCCGCGTCGGGAGCCCGTGTCGTCGGCGTCGACCCCGACCCGGCGCGCTGCGCGCTCGCCGAACGCCTGGGCGCGGCGGCCTGCGGCGACCCGGCGTCCGCGGCCGTGGAAGCCGCCGTCGCCGAGCTCACCGACGGTCACGGGGTGGACCAGGTGTACCTGGCCGCGGGCGGCGGCAGCAACGAACCGGTGGAGCTGGCCGCCAAGTTGTGCCGGGACCGCGGCCGGGTCGTCGACATCGGCAAGTGCCGCCTGGACCTGCCGTGGAACGCGTACTACGAGAAGGAGCTCGACGTCCGGTTCTCCCGCAGCTACGGCCCCGGGCGCTACGACCCGGAGTACGAGCTCGAGGGGCGCGACTACCCGATCGGCTACGTGCGCTGGACCGAGCGGCGCAACCTGGCGTGCTTCCTCGATCTCGTCGCCCGCGGCAGCGTCGACGTGGAGCCGTTGATCTCGCACGTCGCCGACTTCGACGACGCCGTCGAGACGTACCAGCGCCTGAAGGACGGCGAGTTGAAGGCCGTGGCGGTGCTGTTCCGGTACCCCCGCCCCACCGAAGAGGCGACAGCGGAGCAGTCCTCGGAGACGGCGGCCGTGCCCACGGTCACGGTGCCCGCGGTGAACGTGCGGAGCAACGGAGGGGTTCGAGCCCCGGCCCGGTCCGGCGCGCGGCCGCTGCGGCTCGCGTTCGTCGGCGCCGGGAACTACGCGACGTCGATGCTGCTGCCGCACCTGGCGGAGCGCGACGCGGTCACGTTGTCGGCCGTCGTCACCACGACGGCGCTGTCCGCGGCCAACGCGAAGCGGAAGTTCGGCTTCGCCCGGGCGACCACCGACCTCGACGCCGTGCTCGGGGACGCGTCCGTCGACGCGGTGTTCGTGGTCACCCGGCACAGCTCGCACGCCGAACTGACCCGCAAGGCGCTGCTCGCCGGCAAGGCCGTGTTCGTGGAGAAGCCCCTGGCCCTCACCGAGGACGAGCTCGCCGGTGTCCTCGCGACCGTGGAGGAGTCCGGCAACGACCGGCTCCAGGTGGGCTTCAACCGCCGGTTCGCGCCGCTGCTCCAGGAGGCCAAGAACCGCTTCGGCGCCCGGACGGGACCGGCGAGCCTGCGCTACCTGGTCAACGCGGGCCGGCTCCAGCACGGCAGCTGGTACCTCCAGCAGGGCAGCGAGGGCTCGCGGTTCGCGGGCGAGGGCGGGCACTTCATCGACACGGCGAGCTGGCTGCTCGGGGCCGACCCGGTCTCGGTGTACGCGACCGCCCCGGCCGGCAACGAGGACCTGCAGGTCGTGCTGCGCTACCCGGACGGGTCCACGGCCACCATCAGCTACGTCACCACCGGCGCGCCCGGCTTCCCCAAGGAGACGCTGGACCTCGTCGCGGACGGCAAGGTCCTGAAGCTGGACGACTTCGTCCGCGCCTCCGTCCACGGCCCCAAGAAGTGGGTCAGCTCCCGGCTGCCCAAGGCCAGGGACAAGGGCCAGAACGCCGAACTCGCCGCGTTCGTCAAGGCCGTGCGCACCGGCGGGCCGATGCCGGTGCCGCTGGAGTCCCTCGCCGCCACCACGGCGGCCACCCTGGCCGTGCAGACCGGCCTGGCCTGTGGTGCGCCGGTGACCCTGGCGGGGCCGCGATGACGGTGAGCGCGGGGAGCGCGGGCTGGTACCTGCGGCGTTTGTCCCGCATGGGACCCCAGGAGATCGGCGGCCGGGTGGCCGACACGGTGCGCAGGCGGCGGTGGCGCTCCGCGCGGCCCGACTGCCCGAGGGTGACCGGCGCCCGGTTCACGGCGGTGCTGCCCGCCGGGACGATCGCCGCGGTGCCCCCGGACGCCGCGAAGCGCCTCGTCGCCGAGGCCGACCGGCTGCTCGCCGGGCACGTCGAGTACTTCGGCGTGGTCCGCGACGACCTGACCGACCCGGACTGGTGGTGCGACCCGAAGACCGGACGGCGTGCGCCGTGGGGCTACGCCTTCGACGTTCCGTACCGCGACGAGGACGCGGTCGGTGACATCAAGCAGATCTGGGAGCTGTCCCGGCATCAGTACCTCACCGTGCTCGCCGCCGCCTACGCGGTCACCGGCGACGAGCGGTACGCCGAGCGCGTGGCGGAGCACCTGCGGTCGTGGTGGGCGGCCAACCCGCCGCTGCGCGGGGTGCACTGGATCAGCGGCATCGAGCTGGGCATCCGGCTGCTGTCCTGGGTGTGGATACGCCGCCTGCTCGACGGCTGGCCGGGCGCGGGCGACCTCTTCGAGGGCAACCCGGTGGCGCGCGAGCAGATCTGGCACCACCAGCGCTGGCTGGCCGCGTTCCCCAGCCGGGGCTCGTCGGCGAACAACCACGTCATCGCCGAGGCCGCCGGGCAGGTGGCCGCGGCCTGCGCGTTCGGGTGGTTCCCCTCATCGGCGGCCTGGCGGGCCGACGCGCTGCGGTCCCTGGAGCGGCAGCTGCGCGCCAACACCTTCCCCTCCGGCCTCAACCGCGAGCTGGCCACCGAGTACCACGGGCTCGTCCTCGAACTCGGCCTGGCCGCGGTGGCCGAGGCGGACGCCGCCGGTGTGCAGGTCCCCTCCTCGATCCGGCTCGTGCTGCTGCGGATGACCGACGCGCTCGCGGCCGTCGTGGACAGCCGTCTGCGGCCGCCGCGCCAGGGCGACGCGGACGACGGGCACGGACTGGTCGTGGACGGCGCGGGCACCGACCGCTGGGGGTCGCTCCTCGCCACCGGGGACGCGGTGTTCGGCCGCCTCGACTGGTGGCCGACGGTGACCGGCACCGACGTACGCACCCCGCTGCTCGCCGCGCTCATCCGGCCGTACGCGAACAAGGCGGGGGCACCGGCGGTGGCTCGCCCGCAGAGCAGGCCCGGCCACTTCGCCGACGCCGGCCTGACGATCCTGCGCGGTCCCGACGGCATCTGGTGCCGCTGCGACGGCGGTCCGCACGGGTTCCTCTCCATCGCCGCGCACGGCCACGCCGACGCGCTGTCCGTGGAGGTCAGGCAGGACGGGGTCGAGGTGCTCGCCGACCCGGGGACGTACTGCTACCACGGGCAGCCCGAGTGGCGGCGCTACTTCCGGTCGACCCTCGGCCACAACACCCTGGAGCTGGACGGCGGTGACCAGTCGGTCTCCGGCGGCCCGTTCCTGTGGACCCGGCACGCCCGCACCCGCGTCCTGGTCGCCGACACGGCCGACGCGTCCGCAGGGGGGAACGCCCTCTGGTCGGCCGAACACGACGGCTACCAGCGCTCGGTGCACCGCCGCCGGGTGGAGCTGTCCGGCGCGGCCAAGGAGTTACGGATCGTCGACGAGGTCCGCAGCCACCACAGCCCGCGCCGGGCCGTGCGCCTGGCGTTCCACCTCGGCCCGGCGATCGCTGTGGACCTGGTCGGGAACTGGGCCGTGCTCACCTGGACCCGGGAGGGCGAGGTCCGCACCGCGGTGCTCGACCTGCCCGGGCAACTGAGCTGGCGGACGCACCGCGGCGAGAGCGAGCCGCCGCTGGGCTGGTACTCCCCCGGCTTCGGGCGCAAGGAACCCGCCACCACGCTGGTCGGCTCCGGCTTCACCGACGGCACCGCGCTGTTGAGGGAGTTCACCACCGTGCTCAGGTTCTGCGACTAGGGGGACGCGTGGTGATGAAGTGGCGGCACGGGGCGTTGCCCGCGGCACCGCTGGCGGCGCTGGTCCTCCTCGTGGCGACCGGCTGCACGAGTTCGCCGGACACCCCGGAGAAGCCGACCGGCGGGCCCTCCACGTCCGGGGCGCACTCCACCTCCGTGGCCCGGGTGTGCGCCGAGCCCGCGGCCGGGCCCAAGCAGGCTCCGGCGGGCGCGGTGGCGGTCGACCCCGGGGTGGTCGGCGACCTGGCCGCGAAGACCAGGAGCAGGCCCCCCAGGACCACGTTCTGGCTGCGCCCCGGCAAGCACAGGCTCGACCCCGACCGCTATGCCCAGGTCGTCGCCAAGGAGGGGAACGTCTACATCGGCGCTCCGGGCGCGGTGCTCGACGGCCGGAAGACCAACCTGTACGCGTTCAGCGGCAAGGCCCGCGACGTCACCCTCCGCCATCTGACCGTGCAGCGTTTCGCCGCGCCGAACAACGAGGGCGTGGTCAACCACGACATGGCCGACGGCTGGGTGATCGAGCACTCCAGGATCCAGTACAACTCCGGCGCCGGGCTGATGGCCGGTGCGCGGCAGAAGGTGCGCGGCAACTGCCTGCGCGCCAACGGTCAGTACGGGATGAACGCGTACAAGACCGGTGACTCCATCAAGGACCTGGTGGTCGAGGGCAATGAGGTCGTGGGCAACAACACCGACGACTGGGAGAAGCGGAAGCCGGGCTGCGGCTGCACCGGAGGCATCAAGTTCTGGGCCGTCGACGGCGCCGACGTCCGCGGCAACTGGGTGCACGACAACCGCGGTGCCGGGCTGTGGGCGGACAACAACAACAACGACTTCCGCATCGAGAACAACGTCATCGAGACCAACGACGGCGCGGCGCTGATGTACGAGACCAGCTACAACGCGGTCGTCCGCAACAACACGATCCGGCGGAACAACTGGGTCGAGGGCCGCAAGTACGCCGACCGGGGCGACAACTTCCCGTACGCGACCGTCTATGTGTCCGAGTCCGGCGGCGAGCCACGGATCCGGGCCCGCACGAACAAGATCGAGATCTACCGGAACGTCCTGGAGAACAACTGGTCCGGAATCACCCTGTGGGAGAACTCCGACCGGTTCTGCAACAGCCCGGCCAACACCTCGACCGGCTACTGCACGCTGCTGGTGAAGGACGTCGACCGCTGCGAGCAGCCCGGGATCTCCACCGCGCCGCTGTACTCCGACTGCCGGTGGAAGACACAGCGGGTGGACATCCACGACAACCGCTTCGTCCTGAAGAAGTCCGTCGTCAAGTGCGCGTCCGAGTGCGCCCGCATGGCGGTCCTCTCCAACTACGGGACCTACCCCAAGTGGTCGCCGTACAAGGGCAAGCGGGTGGCGGAGGCGATCACCCACAAGCAGCACAACCGCTGGCACGACAACGTCTACCGCGGACCGTGGAGCTTCGTCGCGGCCGACACGGACGGCGAGCTCGACTCCCGGAAGTGGCAGGCCGCGCCGTACCGGCAGGACGCGGGCAGCACCTTCGACCCCCGGGCCGGTGGTTGAGATGGGCGGGTACCTGCTGCGCGGAAGGCCGCCCGGCACACCGGACCTGACGGTCACTCAGTCCGGCGTCGAAGCACGCCCCGCGGGCACGCCGAAGGCGGTCGGGATCGTCTGGGCGCTCCTGGCCCTCAACACGCTGGGCTCCGCCGGGGCGAAGACCGTCGTCACACTGCCCCGCTCGCTCATCCAGATGGCGACCATGGGGGCGCTGGTCGCCGCGTTCGCCCTGGCGCTCGCGCTCAACCTGCGGCTGCGGATCCGGCCCAGCGCCTTCGTGCTCCTGCTCACCCTGCTGCTCGTGCCGAGCGTGATCTCCAGCGCGAACCTGGAGGTCGGGTACGGCGCCTTGTTCCGCTGCGCCCGGCTCGCGCTCTTCGTCGGCACGCTGTGGCTGCTCAGCCGCTGGTGGAACGGGGACGTGACGTTCGTCCGGTATCACATCCGGATGTACTTCGCGGTCCTCGTGTCGGTGGCCGCGGGCCTGGTCGTCTCGCCGGGCACGGCCATGCCCGAGTACTACGGCGGGCGCCTGGTCGGCGCGCTCTGGCCGCTCACGCCGCCGCAGATCGGGCAGTACGCCGCGGTGATCATCGGGCTCACCGTGCTGCTCCTGCTCGGCCGCATGACCGACAGGACCAGCGCGGTGGTGATCATCGTCCCGTCCGTCGCCCTGCTCGCCCTGACCCACACCCGCACGGCCACGCTCGGCCTGCTCATCGGGCTGGTGCTCGCGATCAGCTCGCTCGTCCTGACCAGCGCCGCCGCCCGCCGGTTCTTCGGCTGGACGGTGCTGATCGCCACGGTGGCCGCGGTGGCGTTCAGCTCCGCGCTGCAGTCGTGGTACCTGCGCGGCCAGAGCCAGGAGAACCTGTCCGACCTCACCGGCCGGGCCAAGGTCTGGGACGCCCTGCTCGCTGCGCCCCGGACGACCGGGGAGAAGGTGTTCGGCGTCGGCCTGAGCGACAAGTCCTTCGGCGGTCTTCCGATCGACAACAGCTGGCTCGCCGTCTACCACGAGCAGGGCCTGATCGGCATCACCCTCGTGGCGGCGATGATCGCCGTCCTCGGCGGCGTCGCGTTGCTGCGGCCACCGTCGGTGCCGAGGGCCTGCGCGATCTTCCTCATCAGCTACTGCGCGATCTCGTCGTACACCGAGGCCGGGCTCGGCGACGCCTCGCCGTATCTGCTGCATCTGGCCCTGGCCGCCTCGCTGCTCGCGACACCCGCGCCCGCGGCCACGCCGCTCCCCACGACCGCAGTGCCCCGACGACGTGTCCCGCGATGGGCCCGGAGGTGACCTTGAGCATGCGTGTACTGGTCGTGCACAACCGCTACTCCTCGGCGCAGCCGAGCGGCGAGAACAGGGTCGTCGACCAGGAGGCGGGACTGCTGCGCGCGGCCGGCCACCGCGTCGACGTGTTCGAGCGGCGCAGCGACGACATCGCCGCCCGCTCCCTGCTCGGCAAGGCCGCGGTGCCGCTCCTCGTGCCGTGGAACCCGGCGGTCCGCTCGCGGCTCGCCGCCCGGCTGCGCGCCGAGCGCCCGGACGTGGTGCACGTCCACAACGTCTTCCCGCTCCTGTCCCCCGCGGTCATCGCCGCCTGCGCCGACGCCGACGTGCCCGTCGTCGCCACGCTGCACAACTACACCCAGGTGTGCCCACCCGGCACGCTGCACCGGGACGGCAAGGTGTGCACCGAGTGCGTCGGGGCGAAGGTGTCGCTGCCCGCCGTGCGGCACGGCTGCTACCGCGACTCGCGGCTCGCGACGGTGCCGCTCGCCGTCAGCCTCGCGGTCAACCGGCGGCGGTGGTGGACCGGGGTGGAGCGGTTCTTCTGCATCTCCGCGGCGCAGCGCGACGTCCTGGTGCGGTCCGGCATGCCGCCGGAGCGGCTCGTGGTGAAGCACAACTTCGTGCCCGACCCGGGCGCTCGCAGGGTGGGGGCGGGCGAACACCTGCTCTTCCTCGGCCGCCTCGCGGAGACCAAGGGCGTGGGGCTGCTCATGGCCGCGTGGGACCGCCTCGCCGCGGACGGCGGGGCGGGCGTGCCGCTCGTGCTCGTCGGGGCGGGGCCGCTGGAGCGGGAGGTGACCGCCTGGGCCGCGGGCCGTGACGACGTGCGGTACCTGGGCCTGCGCGACCCGCAGGAGTGCTGGGACACGGTCGCGCGGTCGGTGGCCGTGCTGGCGCCGTCGGTGGCCATGGAGACGTTCGGCCTGGTGGTGGCGGAGGCCATGGCGGCGGAGGTCCCCGCGGTCGCCGCCGGTCACGGTGCCTTCGTCGAGCTCGTCGAGAACGGGGTGACCGGGCTGCTCCACGAGCCGGGCGATGCCGCCGCGCTCGCGGCCGCCATCCGCCGGATCGCGACCGAGCGGGACCGCAACCGGGAGATGGGGCAGGCGGCCCGGCGCCGTTACGAACGGAACTTCAGCCCGGCCGTCGGTCTGGAGCGCCTGGAGGAGGGGTACCGCGCCGCGATCGCGGGGCGGTACGGCGGCGGGAACAGCACGCCGCCGGCAGGAGACGCACACACGGGCTCGCGGGGGGACTCCCGCGCGAGCAGAGATGGGGGGATGTAGATGACAGGATGCCGACTCTGTGGTTCGGCGGCGCTCGCGAGCGTCGTGGACCTCGGCGCGACACCGCCGTGCGAGA
This sequence comes from Streptomyces flavofungini, assembly GCF_030388665.1. Classification (NCBI taxonomy): domain Bacteria; kingdom Bacillati; phylum Actinomycetota; class Actinomycetes; order Kitasatosporales; family Streptomycetaceae; genus Streptomyces; species Streptomyces flavofungini. The sequence goes on from NZ_CP128846.1 coordinate 677,476, forward strand.
GCTTCCTCGCCGCGGATCAACTGGACGCGGCGGAACCGGCGTACCCGCTGCACCTGCGGGTCTGCACCGAGTGCTGGCTCGCGCAGATCCCGCCGCTGATCACGCCGGAGGAGACGTTCAAGGAGTACGCGTACTTCTCCTCGTACTCGACCTCCTGGGTGGAGCACGCGCGCGGGTACGTCGCCGGTGCCGTCGAGCGGGTGGGGCTCGGCCCCGACGCCTTCGTGGTCGAGGTGGCGAGCAACGACGGGTACCTCCTGAAGCACGTGGTGGACCGGGGCATCCGCTGCCTCGGCATCGAGCCCTCGGTGAACGTCGGCGCCGCCGCCCGGGAGAAGGGCGTGCCCACGCTCACGGAGTTCCTGAGCCCGGACACCGGCGCGGCCGTCCGTGCCGAGCACGGCCCCGCTGACCTGGTCGTGGCCAACAACGTGTACGCGCACATCCCCGACGTGATCGGGTTCACCCAGGGGCTGCGGGCCCTGGTCGCCGACGACGGCTGGGTCTCCATCGAGGTGCAGCACCTGCTGACGCTGATCGAGGAGAACCAGTACGACACGATCTACCACGAGCACTTCCAGTACTACACGGTCGCCTCCGCGATCCGGGCCCTCGCGAGCGGCGGACTCGCCCTCGTGGACGTCGAGTTGCTGCCCACGCACGGCGGCTCCATCCGGCTGTGGGCCCGGCCGGCCGAGGTGGCGGGCGAGCCGCCGCAGCGGGTGGCCGACGTCCTCGCCCGGGAGAAGGCCGCCGGGCTCCAGGAACTGTCCGGGTACACGGAGTTCTCCGCCCGCGTCGCCAAGGTGCGCAGGGACCTCCTGAAGTTCCTCATCGAGGCGGCCGAACGCGGTGAGACGGTCGTCGGCTACGGCGCCCCCGGCAAGGGCAACACCCTGCTCAACCACTGCGGCATCCGCCCCGACCTGCTCGCGTACACGGTCGACCGCAACCCCTACAAGCACGGCAGGTTCACCCCGGGCACCCGCGTCCCGATCCTGCCGCCCGAACAGATCGCCGCCGACAAGCCCGACTACGTTCTCGTCCTGCCGTGGAACCTGCGGGCCGAACTGACCGAGCAGCTGTCCTTCGTGCACGACTGGGGCGGCCGCCTGGTCTTTCCCATCCCGGAACTGAGCATCGTCGAGGGCGGCGTCGTCAAGGAGGTCTCAGCGTGAAGGTCGTTCTGTTCTGCGGGGGTTACGGGATGCGGATGCGCAGCGGCGCCGCGGACGACGTGCCCAAGCCGATGGCGATGGTCGGCCCCAGACCGCTGATCTGGCACGTCATGCGCTACTACGCGCACTTCGGGCACAAGGAGTTCATCCTGTGCCTCGGCTACGGCGCCCACCACATCAAGGACTTCTTCCTGCACTACGAGGAGACGACGTCCAACGACTTCGTGCTCCGGGGCGGCAGGACCGAGCTGCTCTCCACCGACATAGCCGACTGGACGATCACGTTCGCGCAGACCGGCATCGAGTCGCCGATCGGGGAACGCCTGCGCCGGGTGCGCCACCACCTGGACGGCGACGAGATGTTCCTCGCCAACTACGCCGACGTGCTCACCGACGCCCCGCTGCCGGAGATGATCGAGCGGTTCTCGCGGCGTGACGCGGGCGCCTCGATGATGGTGGTGCCGCCGCAGTCGTCGTTCCACTGCGTGGAGCTGGGCGAGGACGGCATGGTCGGGGGCATCACCGCGGTGAGCGACATGCCGCTGTGGGAGAACGGCGGCTACTTCGTGCTGCGCCAGGAGGTCTTCGACCACATCCCGGAGAACGGGGACCTGGTCGCCGACGGCTGCGCCCGACTGGCCAAGCAGGGCCGCCTGGTGGCGCATCAGCACCGCGGCTTCTGGAAGCCCACGGACACCGTGAAGGAGCGCGCCGCGCTCGACAGCGCCTACGCCCGGGGCGAGCGCCCCTGGGCCGTGTGGGAGCGGGACCGCGCGGGGGTGGGCGCGTGATCCGCCTGGGGGCCGGGCGCCGCCTGGACCGGATCGTCGCGGTCGGCGCGCACTGCGACGACATCGCCATCGGCGCGGGCGGCACGCTCCTGGCGATGTGTCTCGCGCGGCCGGGGCTGCGCGTCGACGCGCTGGTGCTCTCGGGCGGCGGCGGCGAGCGGGAGCAGGAGGAGCGGGCCGCGCTCGCCGCCTTCTGCCCCGGCGCCGAACTGCACCTGACCGTCCTGAAGCTGCCCGACGGCCGGATGCCCGCGCACTGGGAGGAGGCCAAGGCCGCGGTCGAGGAACTGCGCGCACAGAGCGATCCCGACCTGGTCCTCGCGCCGCGCACCGACGACGCGCACCAGGACCACCGCGGCCTGGCGAAGCTGATGACCACCGCGTTCCGCGACCACCTGGTGCTCGGCTACGAGATCGTCAAGTGGGACGGCGACCTCGGCCGCCCGTCGGCGTACCAGCCGCTGTCGCCGCAGACCGCCGAACAGAAGGTCCGGCTGCTGCAGGAGCACTACCCCTCGCAGCGGCACCGGCCCTGGTACGACCGCGAGGCCTTCCTCGGCCTCGCGCGGATCCGGGGCATCGAATGCCACGCGCGCTACGCCGAGGCGTTCGCCGTCACCAAACTCACGCTCGATCTCGGCACTTTCGATCTGGGGGACTGAAACTTGCGCGTACTGCTCACCGGGCACCAGGGCTACCTCGGCACCGTCATGGCTCCCGTCCTCACGGCCGCCGGGCACGAGGTCGTCGGCCTCGACTCCGGCCTGTTCGCCGACTGCGTCCTCGGCCCGGCCCCCGCGGACCCGCCGGGGCCCCGGGTGGACCTGCGCGACGTCACGGCCGCGCACGTGGCCGGGGTGGACGCCGTGATCCACCTGGCCGCCCTCTCCAACGACCCGCTGGGCTCCCTGGCGCCGGAGCTCACCTACGACATCAACCACCACGCGTCCGTCACGCTCGCCCGCCTCGCCCGCGACGCCGGAGTACGACGCTTCCTGTACGCCTCCACCTGCTCGGTCTACGGCGCCGCCGGCGGTGACGACCTGGTGACCGAGGACGCCCCGCTGCGCCCGGTGACGCCGTACGCGGAGTCCAAGGTGCGCGTCGAGGACGACCTGCACGCGCTGGCCGACGGCGACTTCAGCCCGGTGTACATGCGCAACGCCACCGCCTTCGGCTACTCGCCCCGGCTGCGCGCCGACATCGTCCTGAACAACCTCGTGGGCCACGCGCTCCTGTCCGGCGAGGTCCTCGTGATGTCCGACGGCACCCCGTGGCGCCCGCTCGTGCACGCCGCCGACATCGCCCGGGCCTTCACGGCCGCCCTGGGAGCGCCCCGGGACGCCGTGCACGACCGGGCGTTCAACATCGGCAGCGAGGTCAACAACGTCACCGTCGCCGAGATCGCCGAGCAGGTCGCCGAGGCGGTGTCGGGGTCGAAGGTGGTGATCACCGGCGAGACGGGCGCCGACCCGCGCTCGTACCGGGTGGACTTCTCCCGGTTCCGGGAGGCGATCCCCGGCTTCGACTGCGAGTGGACGGTGAAGCGTGGCGCCCTCGAACTGGCCGACGCCTACCGTACGTTCGGGCTGACCCGGGAGGGCTTCGAGCAGCGCTTCACCCGTCTTGCCGTGCTGCGCGCGGCGTCCGAAGCGGGGGCCGTCGACGACACCCTGCGGTGGAGCCGATGACGTCGGCGGGCGCGCGGATGCACGCTCTGGTGGAGCGGCTCTACCCGCTCTGCCGGAGCATCACCGGCGACGGTGTGCGCGCCACCCTGGACATCGTCGGCGAGTACGTGCCGCTACAGGTGCACGAGGTACCGACGGGGACGCAGGTGCTCGACTGGACGGTGCCGCAGGAGTGGAACATCCGCGACGCGTACATCGCCGACAGCGACGGCAACCGCGTCGTCGACTTCGCCGCGTCCAGCCTGCACGTGCTCGGCTACAGCGTGCCGGTGGCGCGGACGATGCCGCTGTCCGAGCTGCGTGCCCACCTGCACACCCTGCCGGAGAACCCGGACTGGGTGCCGTACCGCACCAGTTACTACGAGCCGCAATGGGGATTCTGCCTGGCCCAGAACACCTTGGACGCGCTGCCGGACGGCGACTACGAGGTGTGCGTCGACTCCACGCTCGCGGACGGCCACCTCACCTACGCCGAGCACGTGGTCCCCGGCCAGGTCCCCGACGAGGTGATCGTCTCCTGCCACGTCTGCCACCCGTCGCTCGCCAACGACAACCTCGCGGGCATCGCGGTGGCGACGTTCCTGGCCCTGGCGCTCGCGGAGGAGACGCCGTACTACACGTACCGGTTCGTCTACGCGCCCGGGACCATCGGGGCGATCACCTGGCTCGCGCGCAACGCGGAGCGGATCGAGAGGGTCAAGCACGGCCTCGTGCTCGCCTGCGCGGGCGACTCGGGGCAGTTGACGTACAAGCAGAGCAGGCGGGGCGACGCGGAGATCGACCGGGTGCTCCGGCACGTCCTCGCGGCGTCCGAACGCCCGCACCGCGTCACCGAGTTCACGCCGTACGGCTACGACGAGCGGCAGTACTGCTCGCCCGGGTTCGACCTCGGCGTGGGCTCGCTCAGCCGGACCCCGTACGCGGGCTACCCCGAGTACCACACCTCGGCGGACAACCCGGACTTCGTCTCCCCGGAGGCGATGGCGGACACGCTCGCCGTCTGCCGCGAGGCGTTCGCCGTCCTCGACCGCAACCGGCGGTACGTCAACCTCAGCCCCTACGGCGAACCGCAGCTGGGCCGACGGGGGTTGTACGCCTCGCTCGGCGGCCGCAGCGACGCGCAGCAGGCGCAGATGGCGATGCTCTGGGTGCTGAGCCTCTCCGACGGCGAGCACAGTCTGCTCGACGTGGCCGAGCGGGCGGGGCTGCCGTTCGAGACCGTCGCCGTCGCGGCCGACGCCCTGCACGGTGCCGGGCTGATCAAGGCATGACCCCGATGACCACCGAGAAGGAGAAGCGGACCGCGAAGCGGGCCATGGCGGGCCGCCTCTCCTGGGGCCTGGCCGACCAGGCGGTCTGCAGCATGACCAACTTCGCGGTGGGGATCTATGTGGCCCGCTCGCTCGGCCTGACCGCGTTCGGCGTGTTCAGTCTGGCCTGGGTGACGTACGGCGTGGTGCTCAGCGTCTCCCGTGGCCTTGCCACCGACCCGCTGGTGGTGCGCTTCAGCGGTGTGTCCGATGCGTCCTGGCGCGCGGCGGCGGCCCGCTCGTCCGGCACCTCCCTCGCCGTCGGCGGTGCCGTCGGCCTGGTGTGCCTGGTGGTCGGGCTCGGCCTCGGCGGCCGGGTGGGGCCCGCGTTCGCCGCCCTCGGCGTGGTGCTGCCCGGGCTGCTCCTGCAGGACGCCTGGCGGTACTCGTTCTTCGCCGCGGGCACCGGACGCAAGGCGTGCGTCAACGACATCCTGGGAGCCCTCGCGCTGGTACCGGCCCTGCTGTTGGCGGCGCGCGCGGGCAGCGTGCAGGCCTTCGTCCTGGCCTGGGGCGCGGCGGCCGCGGTGGCCGCCGGGTACGGCTGCTTCCAGTCCGGCATCCGGCCGCGGCCGGACCGGGCGCGCGCGTGGCTGCGCGAGCAGCGCGACCTCGGCTACCGCTACCTGGTCGAGAACGTGGGCGTCAGCGGGGCGTCCCAGCTGCGGGCCTACGGACTCGGCGCGATCGTCGGGGTCAGCGCGGTGGGCGTGGTCAGGGGCGCCGAGCTCCTGCTCGGGCCGTTCCTGGCCCTGCTGATGGGCCTTTCGCTCGTCACCGTCCCCGAAGCGGCACGGGTGCTGCGGCAGGCCCCGCACAAGCTGGCCGGGTTCTGCCTCATGCTGTCCGGCGGCCTCGCCGCGGCCGCGCTGCTCTGGGGCGTGGCACTGCTCCTGGTGCCGGACCGGCTGGGTGAACTCGCGCTCGGCGACGTCTGGGGCTCCGCGTCCGGACTCATCGTGCCCGCCGTGCTCGGGGTCGCGGGCTCCGGCCTCGGCATCGGTGCCGCGGCCGGGCTGCGCGCGCTCGCCGCCGCCCGGCGCAGCCTGCGTGCCCAACTGTTCGCCTCCGCCGCCTACGTCGGCGGCGGGCTCGGCGGGGCGGCCGCGGGCGGCGCGGTCGGCTCGGCCTGGGGGGTCGCCGCGGCGACCCTCTGCAGCTCCGCCGTCTGGTGGCTGCACCTGCGCTCCGCCCTGCGCACGCACCACCGCAATCCCATCCCCGAAGTGAGGAACCCATGACCGCCCACCCCAGGCTGAGCATCGGCCTGCCCGTGTACAACGGCGAGGAGTACCTCGCCGAGGCGCTCGACGCCCTGCTCGGCCAGACCTACGAGGACTTCGAGCTGGTCATCTCCGACAACGCCTCGACCGACGGGACCCAGGACATCTGCCGGCGGTACGCGGAGAAGGACGCGCGCATCCGGTACCTCCGCCTGACCCGGAACATCGGCGCCGCGCCGAACCACAACTACGTGTTCACGCAGTGCCGCGGCGAGTTGTTCAAGTGGGCGTCGCACGACGACCTGTACGCCCGGGACCTGCTGCGGCGCTGTGTGCAGGCCCTCGACGAGCGCCCCGAGGTGATCCTCGCGCACGCCGACCAGGCGGTCATCGACGAGCACGGGCAGGTGAAGGTCCCGTACACGTACACGCTCGCCACCGATTCGCCGCGGGCGCCGGAGCGCTTCCGCAGCATGCTCTTCGAGCCCGGCGGCGACGATTTCTACGGCGTGATGCGGGCCGACGTGCTGCGCCAGGTGAAGCCGCACGACAGCTACCACCACGCGGACCGCACGTTCGTCGCCGAGATCGGCCTGCACGGGCCCTTCCACCAGGTGCCGGAGCTGATGTACTTCCGCCGCGACCACCCCACCCGCGCCGAGCGGGCGAACCCCTCCAAGCGCTCCCGGTGCGTCAACCTGGACCCCCGCCGCGCGGGCCTGCTGCATCCGACGCCCCGGCTGCTCGCGGAGTACGTGGGGGGCTTCGTCTCGGCGATCCGGCGGGCGCCGCTGTCCTCGGCCGACCGGCGCGCGTGCTACGCCCACCTGGCCGCGTGGATGACGAGCCGGGCCCGTCCCGGCGCGGGCGAGCGGGTCGAGGACCGCGCTCCGGTGGACCCGGCCCGGCTCTCCGTGTCCGTCGACGCCCTCGTCGCCGGGCGCGAGGGCCGCGCGGTCCGGGAGGGCGGGGAGGGGGGTAAGGCGTGACCGCCGCGCGCCAAGCCCCGGTGCGCGTCGGGGTGTTCGGTCTGCTCGGCTCGGGCAATCTCGGCAACGACGGGTCGCTCGAAGCCGTGCTCGGCCACCTCCGCGCCGCCCACCCGGATGCGGTCGTGGACGCGCTGTGCGGCGGTCCCGAGGTGGTCACGGCCCGGTACGGGATCCCCGCGACGCGGCTGCACTGGTACCGCGGGGAGTACCGGACGGCCTCGCGGGCGGGCGCGATCGCGGGCAAGGGCCTCGGCAAACTCGTCGACGTCTTCCGCACCGCCGCCTGGGTGCGCCGGCACGACGTGGTGATCGTGCCGGGCATGGGCGTCCTGGAGGCCACGCTGCCGCTGCGGCCCTGGGGCTTCCCGTACGCGCTGTTCCTGCTGTGCGCGTCCGGGCGGCTTTCGGGTGTGCGGGTCGGCCTGGTGGGTGTCGGCGCCGCCCCGATCGTCAACCGGCCGACCCGGGCCCTGGTGCGGTGGTCGGCGCGCCTCGCCACGTACCGCTCGTACCGGGACGCCCAGTCCCGCGACGCGATGCGGGCCATGGGCGTGGACACCGCGCGCGACGGGGTCTGTCCGGACCTCGCCTTCGCCCTGCCGACACCGGCCGGTCCCACGGCGAGCGCGCCTGCCGGTCCGCCGCGCGGCACGGTCTGCGTCGGCGTCATGGACTTCCACGGCGGCAACGACGACCGCGCCAGGGCCGGGGAGATCCACCGCCGCTACCTCGACGGGACGACGCGCTTCGTCCGCGCGCTCGTCGAGGACGGCAGGCCGGTCCGGCTGCTCACCGGCGACGCGGTCGACGCCTCGGTGGTCTCCGCGATCCGCGAGGCGGTGGACTCGCCGCTGGTCACCGCCGCGAGGGCGGACTCGCTCGCCGACCTCATGAAGGAGATGGCGGCTGCCGACGCCGTGGTGGCGACCCGGTACCACAACCTGGTCTGCGCGTTGAAGGTCGGCGTGCCGACGCTCGCGCTCAGCTACGCGGCCAAGAGCGACGCCCTGATGGCGGAGAGGGGGCTCGGCGCTTACTGCCATCCGGCGCGCGAAGTCGACGCCGACCGGCTGCTCGCCCAGTTCCGGGGTCTCGAGCAGCACGCGGCGGAGCTGCGGCGGACCCTCGCCGAGCACAACCGGGTCGCCGCCGGGCGCCTGGAGGACCAGTTCACCGCCCTGACCACGGCCCTGTTCCCGGCGGCCGACCACACCCACGTCCTGCGGGAGGCCCCGTGAAAGCGACCGAGGTCCCGGCGATCGCCGGCGCCTACCTCTTCGAGCCGACGCCGTACGCCGACGAGCGCGGCTTCTTCTGCCGCACCTTCGACGCCGACGTGGTCCGCTCGGTGGGCCTCGATCCGGACGCCTTCATCCAGGACAGCGTGTCCCGCTCGGTCCTCGGCGTCCTGCGCGGCCTGCACCTGCGCTCCGGCGCCGGTGAGGCCAAGCTCGTGCGGTGCTCGTACGGGAGGATCTTCGACGTCGTCGTGGACCTGCGCCCGGACTCGCCGACGTACCGCAACGTGGCCACGTTCGAGCTGTCCGGCGAGAGGCAGCAGACCTTGTACATCCCGGCGGGGTGCGCGCACGGCTTCCAGGCGCTGACCGAGACCGCCGACACCTCGTATCGGATCGACCGGCCGCACGATCCGGCCGAGGACGTGACGATCGCGTTCGACGACCCGGAGCTGGCCGTGCCCTGGCCGCTGCCGGTGACGTCGATCTCCCAGCGGGACCGGGAGGCACCGAGCCTCGCCGAGGTCCTGAAGCACCAGGAAGGGTGACGTGGGATTGGACACCGAAGAGTTCTCGCTGCCCCGGTCGCGGCAGGCGAACGAGCGGCTGCACGCCCTCATCCCCGGGGGCGCGCACACCTACGCCAAGGGGGACGACCAGTACCCCGAGGACCTGGCGCCGGTCATCAGCCACGGCCACGGCGCCCACGTGTGGGACGTCGACGGCAACCGCTACATCGAGTACGGCTCGGGGCTGCGGTCGGTCAGTCTCGGGCACGCCCATCCGCGCGTCCTGGAAGCGGTGCGGCGGGAGCTGGACCGGGGCAGCAACTTCGTCCGGCCGTCCCTCGTGGAGGTCGAGGCGGCGGAGCGCTTCCTGGCGACCGTGCCGACCGCGGAGATGGTGAAGTTCGCGAAGAACGGCTCCGACGCCACCACCGCAGCGGTGCGTCTGGCCCGCGCCGTCACCGGGCGCCAGCGGGTGGCCCTCTGCGGCGACCATCCGTTCTTCTCGGTCGACGACTGGTTCATCGGCACCACGCCGATGAACGCGGGCATTCCGGCGGCGACGAACGAGCTGACCGTGACGTTCCCGTACGGGGACCTGGCCGCCACGGAGGAGCTGCTCTCCCGGTACCGGGGCGAGGTGGCCTGCCTCGTCCTCGAACCGGCCTCCCACACGGAGCCCCCGCCCGGATATCTCGCGGGCCTGCGCGCGTTGGCGGACCGGCACGGCTGCGTCCTGGTCTTCGACGAGATGATCACCGGCTTCCGCTGGTCCGAGGCGGGGGCCCAGGGCCTGTACGGCGTCGTGCCCGACCTCTCCACGTTCGGCAAGGCGCTGGGAAACGGGTTCGCGGTGTCCGCGCTCGCGGGGCGGCGCGAGCTGATGGAGCGGGGCGGTCTGCGCCACTTGGGCGAGCGGGTGTTCCTGCTGTCCACGACGCACGGCGCGGAGACGCACGCGTTGGCGGCCGCGATGGCCGTGCAGACCGTCTATGTCGAGGAAGGCATCACCGCGCGCCTGCACGCCCTCGGCGAGCGGTTGGCGGCCGGTGTGCGCGACGCGGCGGCCGCCATGGGCGTCGGTGAGCACGTCGTCGTCCGGGGCCGGGCCAGCAACCTGGTCTTCGCCACGCTCGACGGGAACCGGAAGCCGTCGCAGGAGTACCGCACCCTGTTCCTGCGCCGGCTCGTCGCGGGCGGGGTGCTCGCCCCGTCGTTCGTGGTGAGCAGCGCGCTCGACGACACCGACATCGAGCACACCGTCGACGTGGTGGCGCAGGCATGTGCGGTGTACCGGAAGGCACTCGACGCGGGTGATCCCACTCCGTGGCTGGCCGGACGGCCGGTGAAGCCGGTGTTCCGACGCTTGGTGTGACGGGACGTCAGCCGCGCGGCAGCTGATCGGCCGCCCGCTCGCCGCCGTCGGCCGACCGCTCCCCCAGCCGGTCGGCCGTCCGGTCCACCAGCCACGCGGCGGCGGGCACCACCATGAGCGCGGTGCACCAGCCGCCGAGGACGTCGGTCGGGTAGTGCGCCACGAGGGCGACCTGTGCCCAGCCCATGGCGGCGCCCGCGGCCAGCGCGGCGGCGAGCACGAGGAGCGTTCCCGCCGTCCTGCCGAGGCCGCGCAGGCCGGTCGCGAGGAGCGCGAGGGCGAGGGCGAGGGCGGTGAGGAACGCGGTGTGCCCGCTCGGGTAGGACAGGTTGTCGGCGCCGTGGATGGTGCGCCCCACCAGGTGCTTGAGCAGCGTCGTGGTCGCCACGGCCAGGCCGGGGCCGACCGCGGCGAGCACCGCGGCGCGCGGGCGGCGAAGGAGCAGGCAGCCCGTCACCGCGGCCACGACCAGAAGTGCCGCTCCGGCGGGCTCTCCCCAGAAGTCCGTGGCCAGCGCGACGTTGCGCCACGGCGGCCGCACGCTGTCCGCCGTCGGGGCGATGATCCACCGGTCCAGCGCGCCGGGCTCACTGTGGCCGGCGTACAGGACCCCGACCGCGGCGAGTACGAGCGCGGCCAGGGCCGCGATCAGGCCCAGCGACGCGCGAAGCGACGGGGGCAGCACCGCGCGTGCCGACCGGTGGGCAGCCATCAACCAGCGCCTTCCTCTTCCCTGTGTTCCAGGCGCACTTGAAGACTGCCCGGCCCGCGCGACCAACAATACGGCGGCGGCGCGCCGCGCCGGCTGCGTCCCGAAAGGTCGCGGGGTGGTCAGTCGAGGCAGAACTCGTTGCCCTCGACGTCCTGCATCACGATGCAGGACTCGTTCTCCTCGTCGGCGGGCAGCAGTCGCACGCGTACCGCTCCGAGCGCGACCAGGCGCGCGCATTCCGCCTCGAGGGTGGCCAGGCGCTCCTCCCCCACGAGCCCGGTACCCGCCCGCACGTCGAGGTGCACCCGGTTCTTGGCGACCTTGCCTTCGGGAACGCGCTGGAAGTACAGGCGCGGGCCCACGCCTGAGGGGTCGCTGCAGGCGAACCAGGAGTCCCGCTTCGCCGGCGGCAGGGACTGGTTGTAGTCGTCCCACGTGGCGAACCCCGCGGGCGGCGGCGGTGCGACGTACCCGAGCACCTCGCACCAGAAACGGGCGACGCGCTCGGGTTCGGCGCAGTCGAAGGTCACTTGGAGCTTTCTGATCGTTGACATCGGCGCACCATAGCAAGGGGGCTCGGGGGCTGATCTCCCGGTGTGGTGCGGCGGTTGTCAGTCCGCGGGGTCGGGCGGCCACGGGCCCAGTTCCGGCAGGCGGGGGCCGGTCGTGTCCACGCGTCCCTCGACCTCGCGGCCGGACATCCAGGCCGCGAGGTCACGCAGCGCTCCGCAGACCTCGACCGTCGGGCCCGTGCCCAGGACCTGGGTGAACTCGTCGTCGGTGGCCCGCAGGTGCAGCCGCGTGCCGATCGGGGCCCGGGCGGACAGGAAGTCCAGCGCGTGCACGGCGAAGTCCCGCGGCCAGTCCCGGGGGCGGTGGCCGACCGCGAGGTCGACGGCGTGGATCTCCGCCTCCCGCCACCGGGCGAGGGCGGTGTCGAGGACCGTGGCGTGGCGGAAGCGGACCGTGCGCTGCCAGTCCGCCGGCGTCAGTCCGCTCCACGCGTCCTCCAACGCCCCCTGGGCGAGCTGCAGATCCGCGCGGAGCTCGGCCACGGGCCGGGCGGCCCCTTCGTCGATGGACCGGTCGCGTCCTTCCTGCCCGCCGTCGTACATGTCGACGAGTTCGCCCCGCAGCGCGGCCAGCGCCTGCGCCTCGAAGGCGCGGGCGTTGTCGACGAGGTGCTGGAGGACGTGCCCGCGGGTCCAGCCGGGCAGGGCAGAGGCCGCCCGCCGCTGCCGGTCGTCGAGTCGGCCTGCCAGTTCGAGCAGCCGGGCATGCGACCGCGCGACGCGAACCATCAGTTCGTCAGGAGCAATATACGAGTTGACCACTGTCGCACCCTAACCGCAGAGGCTTCCTTTCGGCAGCATCCGTCCGGACCCCGGCGCCCCCGGCGCCCCCGACGCCAACGTCCGGGCGGGGTGGGGCAGTTGGTGAAGGGCGGGCTTGAGCGCCTCCTCGCACCACTGCCGGAACGTGGTCGGGGTGGTCGACTCCGTGGTGCGCGGCCCGGCGTTGTCGAGGCCACGGTTCCTGGCCTCGAACATGTCCACCGTCCCTGGCGCCATCGCGTCGGTCATGCCGAGGCCGGTCATGCGCGCCTTGAGGGCCGGGGGTCGCCCGCATCGGTCGCCCCCTGTTCCAGAAACGGATCGACGCCCGACGTTTCGCCGCGGCCGACCACATCGGCACCTCCCGGCACGGCAAGCGCCTCGGCCCCATCGACCACGCCCTCGCGGAACGCGGACTGCGACGCCGCATCGCCGTCGTCGTGCCACCCGCCCCCCCACGAAGTCCCACTGCACGTTGTCGCACCGCGAGCGGTTGCCCGGATCACGGCCGTTCACGGGCGAGTCGACCAGCTCGTCGAGAATCCTCTACGTGGCGTGCGCGACGTCGCTTCGGGAGCTCAGCGGGCTCAGGGCGCGTACACCGGAGTCAGGTCGAGCACGACGCGGAAGTCCACGATCAGCCCGTCGTCGCCGACCCGCCAGATCGTCACCGCAGGCAGCGTCACCTGCCTCGTGTCGAGGCGGGTGTACGTCACCTCGGTGACGGCGATGGTCGTGGCGCCGACGACCCAGGAGTCGACGATGCGGTGCCGCAGGGCGGCGATGGTCTCCATGAACGCCGTGTTGGCGGCGAGGATGGCCGCGCGGCCGACCAGGGGGTCGCCGTTGCCGAACACCATGGTGGCGTTCTCGGCGAGCAGCTCGGCGACCGCGTGCAGCTCCTTCCCGTCGATCTTCGCGAAGAGGGCTTCGGGCGTGGGGGCGGTGGTGGTCATGACGTCGTCTCCTGTGCGGCGGGCGGGCCGTCGGCCGGGGCCTCGATGTGTGCGCCGTAGGCCCGGGTGAGCTCGGCGAGGCGGGCGAAGTCGGCGGGGTCGAACGGGGGCGCCTGCTCGCCGGGCCTGGCCGGTGCACCCGCCTCGGCGAAGAAGCGCTCGAATCCTGCGGGCGCGGTGAGGATCAGCATGCGCGCGGGCGTCACGCCCGGGTTGGTGAACCCGTGCACGATGCCCCGCGGCAGATAGAGGAAATCCCCCACGTGCGCCCGGGCCGTCGTGCCTCCGGCGAGGACCTCCAGCTCACCGTCGAGCAGGTAGAAGGCCTCGTCCTCCCGCCCGTGCACGTGCGGCGGCGGGCCGCCGCCGGGCGGCACCGACGCCTCGAGCAGCGCGAACGCCCCGTTCGTCGAGTCGCCGCTCGCCTTGACGGTGTAGGTGTCCCCCACCACCCACAAGGACTGCCCCTCCCCGGAGCGGACGTGACGGACCCCCGTCGCCACTTCACTGATCGCGGTCATAGCGCCTCCTCATTGCGTCCCCCGAGTCCCGGTGTCCCTGCATCCCCGTGTCCCGGTGTCCCTGCATCCCCGTGTCCCCGTGTCCCCCGAGAACTGCCTGCTCACGACGTTAAGGGCGAGGGAACCCGCCGCCTATACCACTTTTCTGGTGTTCTGCCTCGGGCCCGTCTGTGCCACGATGAGTGATGTGAACCACAGCACCCGGGAGCGTGCCTACGAGCGGGTGGCACGGCTCACCGGCGCACATCTCGATCTGCCGACCTTCCTCGACGAGGCGTCCGCGCTGCTCGCCAAGGCACTGCCGCACGACGCGGCCTGCTGGCACACCATGGATCCGGCGACGCTCATCGAGACGGGCTTCCACCTGGAGAACATGCCGAAGGCCCCGGACGCGGAGGTCGCGTCCCTCGCCTATCTGCCCGACGACTTCAACTCGTTCGTCGCGCTCGCGCGCGCCGAGCGCCACAGCGGTGTCCTGAGCGCGGCCACCCGCGGCCGCCCGGAGCGGAGCCCGCGCTACCGCGAGCTCCTGCGCCCGAACGGCGTCTCCGGAGAACTCCGCGCGTCCTGCGTCGTGGACGGCACCTGCTGGGGCAACTTCGCGTTCTTCCGCGAGGCCCCGGCCGACTTCACCGAGGACGAGGAGGACTTCGCGCACGACCTCGCCGCGGTGCTCGGCGGCGGCTTCCGGGGCGCGGTGGTGCGGGGCAGGAGCAGCGGCGCCGCGGCGGGGCTGTGGCCCGGCCTGCTCCTGTTCGACGCGGACCGGCGGGTGGAGTCGGCGACCGGCCCCGCCCGCCACTGGCTCGACGAGCTCGGCTTCCGCGGCTCGCCGGACGGGGACCCGCTGCCCTACGCGCTCCTCATGGTCGCCGAGCACGCCCGCGGCACGGCAGCCGACGCGAGTGTCCGGGTCCGTGGCCGGTCGGGCGCCTGGGTGGAGCTGCACGCCTCCCCGGCGTCCGGCGGCGGACCGGGCAGGATCGCCGTCATCCTGCAGTCCGCCACGGCCCCGTCCGTCGCGTCGCTGCTGTCCGCCGCGTACGGCCTCACTCGGCGGGAGCGGGAGCTGGTCGACCTGGTCCTGCAGGGCTGCGGCACGGCGGAGATCGCGGCGCGCCTGGTCATCTCGCCGCACACCGTCCAGGGCCATCTGAAGTCGGTCTTCGCCAAGACCGGGGTGCGCAGCCGTCGGGAGCTGGTCACGCGCGTGTTCGCGCCGGGGCGGCCCGAGGTCAGAGGCTGACGAGGAGGTCGTCCAGCGGGGCGGGGACGCGGTCCGGTTCGAGGGCCTCCACGAGGACGCGGCCGTAGCGGATCTTGCGCCCCTTCTTCGTGCCGAGGAAGCGCCGCACCTGCTGGTGCGGGGTGCGGCCCTGCTGTGCGGGCTGGCGCTGGAAGGTCTGCAGGGCGCGCAGGTCGCCCTCCGCCCGGACGAGCTCCTCGACCCTCGGTACGCCGAGGGCGCGGATCAGCTCGTCCTCCAGGTCCGCCGCGCAGACGAAGATGTGCTCCTGCGCCGCGTCGGCCCGCTCCAAGCCGCGGACGTAGTAGGGCCGTTCCGCCTCGTCGCACAGCCCGATGAGGCGCAGGCCGAGGCCGGGCGGCCCGAGGAGGCGGGCGAAGCGCCCGATACTCATCGCGCCGCCCATGGACAGGACGCAGACCCCTTCGGCCGCCAGGTCCCGGCCGCGCCGCGTCGCCAGCGCGTCGACCGCCTCGGCGTCGCTCGGCCCTTCGAGCAGCACGACCGTCCGGACGGACAGCCGCTCGGCCAGCTCCCGCGCGGGTTCGCCGGGACCGCCGGCCGCCCACGCGGTGACCGCTTCCTGGAAGAACCCCATGTCAGCCATGGGAGGAGTCTGCGCTGTTTCCGGCCAGGGCGGTAAGGATTTTCCGCACGCCGGGGGCGGGCGCTTCGTCACCGGGTGCCGACGCTTCAGTCCGTGGCTCGCCCGGTGGCCGTCTCCGTGTCCCGCTCGGTGGCCTTGTCCGTGGCTCGCCCGGTGGCCGTCTCCGTGGCCTCTTCCGAGTCCCGCCCCGCCGACCGTCCTGCCCCGCCACCGCCCTGCCCCGCCGACCGGCCGGGCCCCGTTCACGGCGCGAGGACGTCGTCGGCCAGGCCGAGGTGGTGGCGGAGTGCCGCGCGGCCGGGGGCGGTGACCACGAGGGCGCGGGTGGTGCCGACGCGGCTGATCCAGCCCGTGTCGAGCGCGTGCCGGCACAGGGCCGCACCGACGGCTCCGGCCAGGTGCGGGCGGCGTTCGGTCCAGTCGAGGCAGGACCGCACCGACGGCCGCCGGGTGCCGACCGGGACGGTGACGCCGAGGTCCGCGAGCCAGTCGGCGCCCGCGGGGGTGAGCGCGAGTCCGTGGTCCAGGTCGAGGAGGCGGCGCTCGATCATCGCGTCGGTGATCGCGACGCCGACGGCCCCCGCGAGGTGGTCGTAGCAGGTGCGGGCGTGGGCGAGCGCCCGTCGGCGGCCGGCCGTCGACAGGGTGCGGGGTGCCGGGTCACCGCCGGGGGCCAGCGCGGCGAGGCTCTCGATCAGCTCGGCGACCTGCGGTCCCGCGAGGCGTACGTAGCGGTGGCGGCCCTGGCGTTCCTCGGCGAGGAGGTTGCCGCGGACCAGGGCGTGCAGGTGCTCCGTCGCGGTCGAGGGGGCCACGCCCGCGTGCCGGGCGAGTTCCGTCGCCGTCCAGGCCCGCCCGTCGAGCAGGGCCAGGCAGATGCCCGCCCGGGTGCCGTCGGCGAGGAGCCTCGCGACGGAGGCCAGGTCGGGGCCGCTGCCGCGGGTGCGCCGTGTGTCCATACCGGCGATTCTCCCCCCGGAACACTTCGGCCTCCGCCGAAGCGTCCGGCTCCTAGCGTGCCGTGCATGGACACAGCACCCCTGAGCGCCCTGCCCGCGGCACAGGCCGCCACCCACCTGACGGTCGAGCCGAGCATCCTGTACTTCGGGACGCCGGTCGTGCTCCTGTCGACGGAGAACGGGGACGGCTCGTTCAACCTCGCCCCCATGTCCTCCGCGTGGGCGCTCGGGCAGACGGTGGTGCTCGGCCTGGGCGGCGACGGGCAGACCGCGCACAACCTGGCGGCGCGGCCCGAGCTCGTCATCAATCTGCCGACGGCCGACCAGTGGCCCGCGGTGGAGCGCCTCGCGCCGCTCACCGGCCGCGATCCGGTGCCCGCGACCAAGGCCGAGGGCTGCCGCTTCGAGCCGGACAAGTTCGGCGCGGCCGGACTGACCGCCGAGCCCTCCCATCTGGTCCGGCCGCCCCGCGTCGCCGAATGCCCCCTCCAGTTGGAGGCACGCGCCGCGCGGGTGCGGCCGGATGTCACGGGAGAGTTCGTCATCGTCGAGGCAGCCGTGCGCAGGGTCCACGCCGACGCCCGCATCGTCGTGCCCGGCACCGACCACATCGACCCCGGCGCCTGGGCCCCGCTCCTCTACAGCTTCCGCCACTACTTCGGCCTCGGCCCGGAGCTCGGCCACTCCTACCGCACCCGGACGCCCCGCGGCCCGGCCGGGCCGGCCGTCTGAGGCCCGGCGGACGTGTGGCCCTAGCGGCGGCTGCGTACCAGCAGGTGGAGGAAGTACGGCGTACCGATCACCGCGGTCATGAGACCCGCCCCGAGCTGCGCCGGCGCGATCACCGTGCGGCCCACCAGGTCGGCCGTGCAGACGAGGACGGCGCCGAGGAGCACGGCGACCGGGACCACCCGGACGTGCTGGCGGCCCACGAGGGCGCGGGCGGCGTGCGGTGCGACGAGGCCGACGAAGCCGATCGTGCCCGCGGCGGCCACGGCGGTGGCGCTCAGCAGGACGCTCAGGACGAGGAAGCCGAGGCGGCCGCGGCTCAGGTTGAGCCCGAGCAGCCTCGGGGTGTCCTCGTCGAGGGAGACGAGGTCGAGTTCGGTGCGCCGTGTGACCGCGACGGCCAGGCCCACGGTGAGGACGATGGCGAGCGGCACGACGTCGGGGAAGGTACGCCCGTAGGTCGATCCGGAGAGCCAGGTGAGGGCCTTCGTGGCGTTGAACGGGTCGGTGAGGATGATGAGCAGGCTGATGACGGCCGTCGACCCGGTGGCGACGCCGAAGCCGACGAGGACGAGCCTGTTCTGTTGGAAGCCGCCGCGCGCCGCGAGGCCGAAGACGAGGACCGAGCTCATCGCGGCGCCCGCGAAGGCACCGCCGGCGATGCCCCACGATCCGACCGCGGGGACCGTCGTCACGAGCAGGACGGCGCCGACCGCGGCGCCGTTCGTGACGCCGAGGACGCTCGGCTCGGCGAGGGGGTTGCGGGTCACGGCCTGGATGAGCGTCCCGGCCAGGGCCAGCGCCGCGCCCGCGAGCAGGGCGGCGGTGACACGGGGCACGCGGGTGTCGAGGACGAAGGTGACGGCCTGGCCCGAGCGGCCCTGCGTCCAGTTGACCACGTCACCGAGGAGCAGCTTGCTGTCGCCGATGAGCACTCCGGCGATCGTCACGCCGACGAGAGCGAGAACGAGGACGGCGGCGGTGACGACGAAGGTGGCCCGGCTGCGGATGCGCAGCCGCTCGGTCGGCATGGCCCCGGCGGTGTCCCTGGCCCGGGCGGCCATGACGATCAGGAAGACGGCGCCGACCAGGCTGGTGACGACGCCGGTCGGCACGGCGACCGCGGTGTCCGACGGCACGACGGCCCGCAGCAGCACGTCGGAACCGAGCACGAGCGCGGCACCGGTGAGGCCCGCGAACGGCAGCCGGGCCCGCGACTTGGTGAGGACGCGGAACCTGCGGGCGAGGGGGCGTACGAGGGCGGGGGCGCACAGGCCGACGAAGCCGATGGGTCCGGCGAGGGTGACGGCGGCCGTGGAGAGGAGCGCGGCGAGCACGACGGCGATGACGCGGGTGGAGCGCACGGGGACGCCGACACCCTGCGCGGCGTCGTCGCCCAGGGCGAGGGCGTCGACGCGGCGGGCGAGCAGCACGAGGCCGACGAGGCCGACGGCGGCGACGGGAACCATCTGGAGCACGCCGTCGAAGCCGTTCTGGGCGATGCTCCCCTGGTTCCACTTGTAGAGGCCTTCGGTCTCCCGTGGGCGCAGCAGGAGCAGGCCTTCGGTGACGGCGGTGAGTCCGAAGGTGAGGGCGCTGCCGGCGAGGACGAGCCGGACCGTGCCCGTGCCGAGGCCGGAGAGGCTGAGGACGACGGTGGCCGCGGCGAGGCCGCCGATGAAGGCGACGCCGGAGGAGGCGAGCAGCGGCAGCGAGAGCCCGGTGGCCGCGGCGATGCCGAGGGCGAGGTAGGAGCCCGCGTTCACGGCGAGGGTGTCGGGCGCGGCGAGGACGTTGCGGCTGACCGCCTGGAGGGCGGCGCCCGCCATGCCGAGGACGACGCCGACGAGCAGGCCCGCGGTCATGCGCGGCAGCCGGGAGGCGATGACGACGGAGGAGTCGCCCGCCTCGGCCCGGCCGGTCAGCGCCTTCCAGACCTCGGGGGCGCCGACCGAGGCCGTGCCCTGAGCGATGTCCACGACGGCGAGGACGGCGACGAGGAGGACCAGCGCGGCCGTCACCGCGGCCGCGCCCGTACGTGACGCGACTGTCGACGGACGGGTGGCGGGGGTGGTCGCGGTGACGGCCATGGCGCTACTTCTTCAGGGTGTCGACGACGGAGTCGACGTAACGGTTCATCGACTCGGGGCCGCCGAACATCCAGATGCCGTCGGGCAGCCGGTGCACGTTGCCCTTCTTCACGAACGGCAGCGACGTCCAGACCTTGTCCTTCTTCAGGACCCCGGCGAACGGGTTGCTGCCCTTGTCGCCGTCGTTGCCGATGTAGGCGAACTCCACCTTCTCGTCGAGCTTGGTCAGGCCCTCGACGTCGGTGGTGCCGAGGCCGTAGACCTTGTCGCCCTTGACCTTCCAGTCGTTCTTCAGGCCGAGCTTCTCGTTGACGGCGCCGATGAGCGAGCCGCCGGTGTACGGCCGGATCGAGGTCTGGTTGCCGGTGACGTAGCCGTCGGCGAAGGCGAACTTCGCACCGCCGTGGCCGGCGGCGGCGAGCTTCTTCTTGCCCGCGGCGAGCTTCGCGTCGAAGTCCTTCTTGAGCTTCTCGGCCTGCTCGGTGGTGCCGGTGGCCTTGGCGATGAGGTCGAGGTTCTTGTTCATCTGGCCGATCGGGTCGGCGGCGTCGCTCGCCTTGACCGTCAGGACCGGGGCGACCTTGCGCAGCTGCTTCACGGCGGCGGCCGACAGGTCGGTGGTGGCGAGGACGAGGTCGGGCTTCAGGGACGCGATGGTGTCCATGCTGGGCTCACCGCGGGTGCCGACGTCCTTGGGGTCGTTCTTCAGCGGGACGGCGCTGTCCCAAGTCTTGTAGCCCTTGACGTCGGACACGCCGGCCGGCTCGACACCGAGGGATATCAGGCTCTCGACGACGTTCCACTCGGTGCCGACGACCTTCTTGGCGGGGCCGTTCAGCTTCACCTTCGCGCCGGTGTCGTCGGTGAGCGTGAAGGACTCGGCGCCCTTCTTCGCTTCGTCGTCGGCGGACTCGGTGGTGCCGCAGGCGGACAGGGTGAGGGCCGCGGCGGTGGCGGCCGCCGCGGTGATCAGGAGGCGCTTCATGAGGTGGTGCTGAGCCTTTCGCTTCGCGAGTGGTGCCGGCCGATGGCGCGGGTGCGCAGGCGACCGGTGAGCGGGTCGGTCTCGACGTCGATGCGGATGCCGTAGGTGTCGGTCAGCCGCTCTGGCGTCAGTACGTCTTCGGGGTCGCCGTCGGCGATGACACGCCCCGCGTCGAGCAGGACGACGCGGTCGGCGACGGCGGCGGCCTGGTCGAGGTCGTGCAGGACGGCGCCGACGGCGATGCCGTGGTCGTCCGCCAGGTCCCGCATGAGGTCGAGGAGTTCGACCTGGTAGCGGAGGTCGAGGTGGTTGGTGGGCTCGTCGAGCAGCAGTACGCCCGTCTCCTGGGCGAGGCAGCCGGCCAGCCAGACGCGCTGGAGCTGCCCGCCGGACAGGTGCTCGGCGCCGCGTTCGGCGAGGTCCGCGACCCCGGTCAGGGCGAGCGCGCGGTCCACGGCGGCCCGGCCGCCCGGGTCGGCCTTGCCCCAGCGGCCCCGGTAGGGGTAGCGGCCGAATTCGACGACGTCCCGGACGGTGAGCCCGCTGGGCGTGGGGCGCCCCTGGGTGAGCAGGGCGACGCGGCGCGAGAACTCGCGGGGGCCGAGGGCGAGGCCGTCGGTGTCGCCGTCGATGACGAGCGTGGCGGTCCGGGGACGCTGCAGCCGGGCCAGCGTACGCAGCAGCGTCGACTTCCCGCTGCCGTTCGGGCCCACCAGGACGGTCACTTCGCCCGGGCGCAGCGTCATCGAGGCGTCGTGTACGACATCGACGCCCTCGTACGCCACGGTGACGCCCGTGGCGAGCAGTTCATGACCCTGGGGGCGCGTGGCCTCGGCGGTCTCTTCACCAACATGCACGCCCGAAGGTTAGCCTAACCTTATTGACGAGCGAAACAGGGGTCCCGCTGTCACCACAAGGCGAATTCCGGCCACACTCCCGCGCCGCACCCGACCCCCACAGCTGACGGCCACCACCGAGAGCCCCCTTCCGGCAGGCCGACCGGGGCTGGAGGCGGGACCGACAGGAAGTTAGGCTCACCTAATCAAGGCAGGTCCAGCTCCCTCCCCTCTCACAAGGAGACCTTCATGCGTGCCGAAGTGGCCCCGGCCTTCGCCGAGTTCGGGCTGTCCGGCGAACCCGGCACCGACGCGTTCTGGGCGACGGCGGGGGCACCCGCGTCACTACCCGCCGACGACGGCGGCTGGGACACCTTGTTCCTGTGGCGCGGCTCCCCGGCGAGCATCGACTTCGAGAGCTGGTCGAAGCCCGTGCCGCTGCGCCGCTGGGAGGACACGGACTGCTGGTACGCCCGGGTGCGGATGCCCGCGCGACTGCGGGTGACCTATCAGTTCCGCGCGGGCGACGACGCGTACGCCGACCCCCTCAACCCGGTCGGCGCCGGCGGCGACCGGTCCATCGTCGCGACCCCGGACGCCCCGGCACAGCCGCACTGGCCCGCGATCGGCGCCGACGACGTCCTGCCCGTCCCCCGCACCCGGATCCGCTGGGCGAGCGAACGCCTCGGCGGCGGGCGGCGCACCGTGCGCGCGCACGCGGCGGGCGGCGGCGGTCCCGTGGTCCTGCTCCTCGACGGGGACGACTGGCTTTACCTGCACCCGGCGATGACCGCGTTCGACGCCGCCGTCACCGCCGGCGAACTGCCGCCCGTCACGCTCGTCTTCGTCCCGGCCAAGGACAGGGAGGCCGAGTTCGTGTGCCGCCCCGAGCTGTGGGAGGCGATCCGGCACGAACTCCTTCCGCTGGTCGCGGAGTCCGGCGTACCGGCCGACCCGGACCGGCTCGTGGTCGCCGGGCAGAGCCTCGGCGGGCTGAGCGCGATGTACGCGGCCCTTGAGTTCCCCGACCTGGTGTCGCGGATCGCCGTCCAGTCGTCGTCGTTCTGGTGGACGCCCGAGGCGATGGAGCAGGCGGATCCGCTGGGCGGTCCGGTCGGGGGCGCCATCGCCGCACGGCTTGCGGAGCGGCGTCCCGATCTGTCCGGTCTGCGGGTCGCGTTCGACGTGGGGGAGCACGAGGCGCGGATGCTGCCCCACTGCTCGCTGGTGGAGACCCTGACCGAACAGGCCGGTGCGACCGTGCGGGTCTCGCGGTCGGCGTCGGACCACGACCGGGCGGGGTGGCGGCAGGCCCTGCTCGGGGGTGTGGCCTGGGCACTGGCCTAGGGCCTGTCCGACGGATTGCCCCTGGGCGCACGCCCAGGGGCCCCCTCGGCATGCGCTCAGGAGGACGGCCGGGCGGCGGGTACGGGCGTGCTCCGGTGCCCACGATGCCGCCGCCATCCCGGGACACCTGCGTCCCTGCAGGTCAGGGCCCTTGGGATCCCGACTTCCGGGAAGCGTCCGGGATGCGGTTGTGAGCGTCGGGCGACCGCCGCAGACTCTGGTCACGCCCCGTCGGCCGCACGGCCGGACGGGGTGAACCGGAGGCAGGCGCAGACGCCTTCGCCGGTGCGGGGGAACCGACGAAGAGCCGTTGGAGTGAACCTGCGCCTGCCTTCCCCGCACGACCGCTTGGCCTGCCCAGCTGTTCCGTCCGAGAGCCGCAGGATCGCCTTGGCGAACTCACGTACGAGCTTCGAGCAGGGCGCCGATACGGCTCCCGTGGGCTCTCGTCAGGCCCCGTCGCCCCCCTCAGGAAGGCATCACGCACATGCATCGATACGTTGCAGCCGTCGCCGCGCTGGCCGCGCTGGTGACCGGCCCCGCCGCCCCGTCGGCCGCCGCTTCCGCCCTCGCCTCCCCGTCGGCGCCTCCCCTGGCGGACCGGGCACCGCACCGCCAAGCCAAGAGCGTCCTCTTCGACATGTGGTTCAACGGACGGGCCGACTCACCGACCCTGAGCATCCAGTTCGGAGCCCACCGCTACACCCTCAAGGCGGACTGCGACAGCGACGCCTTGGTCGGGCAGCTCTACCACTCGACGACCGGCGTCGACCCCGCGGTCGGCCGCGCCTTCTCCGTTCCCTGCAACCGGGCCCCCAAGACCCTCAACTACCAGTTGCGGGGCGGTTTCTACTACTTCCACTTCATCTCCGGCGTCGACAACACGCACATCGTCGCCGACGGTGCCTGACCCAGGCCCCGGGCCTTCGCGCTCCCCGTACTCCCCCGAGAGACATCGCTCCCCGAGAGAAATCGGAGACTTCCCCATGCGCACTCTCCTCGCCACCGCCGCGGCGCTCCTCGCCGTGGGCCTCACCGCAGCCCCGGCCCAGGCGGGTGCGGCCCAGCAGCACGTGGCCGTGCCCTCCGCTCCGCACCTCGCCGCCGCTTCCGTCGACTTCGAGGTCCGGTTCAACACCTACGGCAACTCACCGAAGACGCATCGCCCACACCGTGACGGGCAGCAGGTCACGTTGTCCGCCTACTGCGCCGGCGACATCACTGCCGGGCAGCTCTACCACGTCACGTGGGGCCGCGACCGGCCCGTCGGGAACGTCGTCCGCATCCCCTGCGGCGGCAAGGCGACCCCCACTTACCACCTCAGCGGTGGGGAGTACTACTTCTACTTCCTGTCGGGCGTCGACAACACAAGGGTGGTCGGCGACTGGCACTGAGCCCAGCGGTTCACCGCGCCACGGCCGAGCAGTACGCCTCGTCGCTCGCCAGCAGGTTCCGGTGCGTGTCCTCGGCTGTGATGACCCCGTCGTCCAGGACCAGGACCCGGTCGGCCGCGTCCAGGAGGGCCGGGCTGCTGGTGATGACGAGCGTGGTGCGGCCCTTGCGCAGCTTCGCGATGTTGCGGGCGATGAGCTGTTCGGTGACCGCGTCGACGGCCGTCGTCGGGTCGTGCAGGACGAGGACGTCGGTGTCGGCGGCCAGGGCACGGGCCAGGGACAGGCGTTGGCGCTGGCCGCCCGAGAGGTTCGCGCCGCGGTCGCGGACGGCGTAGTCGAGTCCTTCGCGGTGCAGGGCGACGACGTCGGTCAGCATCGACGCCTCGACAGCCTCGGGGACCGTGCCGCTGGTGCCCGACGGGTCGATGTTCGAACGCAGGGTGCCCGCGAAGATCTCCCCGTCGTAGGGGTTCACGAGCAGGTGGGCGCGGACCGACTCGATCGACAGGTCCGCGAGGTCGCGCCCGCTGACCCGGACCACTCCCTCGTACGCGTCCGGCGGGACGTTCACGGCCAGGATCGCCGCGAGGTCGGCCGCCGCGCGCGGCTGGTAGGCGGCGATCGCCACGAACTCGCCGGCGGGCACCCGGAACTTGAGGTCGCGCAGCGGCCCGTGCCGGACGCAGTCGACCTCCAGGTCCCCGCCCGCGGCCGGCTGCTCGGCCCCCGGGGCGGTCACCGGCGGCGCGTTGAGGACGAGCGCCATCCGCTCGGCCGACGCCCGCGCGACCATCACGTACTTGGGCATCTCCGAGAACAGCTTCAGCGGCTCCATGATGAACTGCGCGAGGCCCACGGCCATGACGAGTTCGCCGATGTTGATCTGCCTGGTGAACGCCAGCCAGCCGGCCGTCAGGGTCACGGCGGCGGCGAGGACCGCGTTGAGGGCGAGGGCGGTGCCCGCGTAGACGCCGTTGACCTTG
Source organism: Streptomyces flavofungini (assembly GCF_030388665.1). Lineage (NCBI taxonomy): Bacteria > Bacillati > Actinomycetota > Actinomycetes > Kitasatosporales > Streptomycetaceae > Streptomyces > Streptomyces flavofungini. Next base: position 702,479 of record NZ_CP128846.1, read on the forward strand.
GCGACGGTGATCGCCTGGTGCTTGGCCTCCGTGCTGACCTTGCGGTAGGAGCCGAACGCCGCGTGGTTGCCGCCGAAGCCGTGCAGCGGGCGCAGGCCGGTGATCAGGTCGGCGACCTTCGCGCCCGCCCGCGCCACCCGGGCCTGCTGTTCGCGGGTGCTCGACCCGATCCGCTTGGACATCACGCTGAGGACCGACAGGATCGCGACGGTGCCGACGATCACGAGCAGGCCGAGCCTGAAGTCGGCGAGGCCGAGCGCGACGGCCGCGACGACGATCGCGACCAGCGAGCTGATCAGCATCGGCACGACTTCGACGATGTCGGCGGTCTGGTCGGCGTCCTCGGTGGCGATGGTCAGGACCTCGCCGGACTTCAGGTCGACGTCCCTGGCCACCGGCTGGAGGCCGCAGGCGGCGACCCGCACCCGCCAGCGGTGCGCCTCCGTCGTGTTGGCCTTCTGCAGGATCCGCATCCCGAACCGCCACGACAGCGACACCGTCGTGATGATCACGGCGAGGGCGCCGATGGCGACGGCGAGCGAGGCGAGGCTCCGGTTCTCCCGCAGCGTGTGCTCGACGATCAGGCCGAGCGCGATGGGGAAGGCGGTCTCCCCCGCCTGGTACAGGCCCATGAGGACGGTGCCCCCGGCCATGGCACCGAGGTTGCGCCGCAGTGCGGTGCGCAGGATGTCGGACCCCGGGCGGGGCCGCTGTGTGTCAAGAGTTGTCATCGAGGTGGCGGGCAATCGCTTCCGGGGTTCGCAGGGTGAACAGATCACGGATCGTGACCACAGGACCGTACTCGCGGCGGAGCAGCCCGATCAGGCGTACCGCCAGCATGGAGTGCCCTCCGAGGGACACGAAGTCGCTCACGGCGCTCACCTCGTCATCATCCAGGTCCAGGGCCTCGGCGAAGAACTCGCACACCACGGTCTCGGTCTCCGTCCGCGGGCCGCGCTCCCCCGCCGTGGTCAGCGCGCCGAGCGGCTTCGCCTCCGGCAGCGCCTTCGTGTCAGCCTTCCCGTTGACCGTCAGCGGGATGCTCTCGACCTGGGCGTAGTGCGTCGGGCGCAGGAAGTCCGGCAGGGCCGTGCCCACCTCGGCGGCGACCGCCGCCAGGTCCGCGCCGTCGAGGACCAGGTAGGCGGCGAGCCGGTAAGAACCGTCGACCTGCGGGTCCGGCTGGGCGACGGCGGCGACGAACCGCACGGCCGCATGGGCCGCGAACGCGGCCTCGACCTCGCCCAGTTCGACCCGGTGCCCCCGGATCTTGACCTGCTGGTCGGTGCGGCCCAGGTACATCAGGTTGCCGTCGGGGCGCCGCAGGACGAGGTCCCCGGTGCGGTACATGCGCGCGCCGGGCTCACCGAAGGGGCACGCCACGAACCGGTGGGCGGTCTGGGCGGGCTGTCCGAGGTAGCCGCGCGCGACGCCGACGCCCGCCACGTACAGCTCACCGGGAACGCCGTCCGGCAGCGGCCGCAGCCACGGGTCGAGGACGTACACGTCGGTGTTGTCGATCGCGACGCCCACCACCGGGTCCTGGCACTCGAAGGTGCCGACGCCGAGGGTGTTGATCGTGTACTCGGTGGGTCCGTACAGGTTGTAGCCGACCGTGCCCTCGGTGTCGGCGAGCCGCTGCCACAGGGCCGGGGTGACGGCCTCACCGCCGAGGAGCACGAGCGCCGGGCGCCTCTCGGGGTGGTCGAGCAGGCCCTCGGCCGCGAGCTGCTGCGCGTACGTCGGCGTCACGTTGATGACGTCGATGCCGTGCTCCAGGCAGTACGCGACCAGTGCGGGCGCGTCACGGCGCAGCTCCTCGTCGCAGATGTGCACCTCGTGGCCGTCGGCGAGCCACAGCAGCTCCTCCCACGACATGTCGAAGGCGAACGACACGGTGTGCGCGATCCGGAAGACCCGGTGGTCGTGGTCCGCGAGGACCGGCTCGAAGATCCGGCGCCGGTGGTTGATCAGCATGTTGGTGAGCCCGGCGTACTCGGTCACCACGCCCTTGGGCTTCCCGGTCGACCCGGAGGTGTAGATCGTGTACGCGGGGTGCCGGAGGCGGTCCGGGTCGTCGGGCGTGAACGTCACGAACGGCTCGGCCGCCGGCAGCGGCCGGTCCAGCTCGATCAGGTCGTCGGGGCCGAGCACGTCCCCGGTCAGCCGGGGCGACACCACGCTGACGGTGAGGACGACGTCCGGCCGCGCGTCCTCGACGATCGCGGCGATCCGCTCGTCCGGGTGGTCGAGTTCCAGGGGTACGTACGCGGCGCCGACGCGCAGGACGGCGAACAGCGCCACGATCGAGTCCAGCGAGCGCGGGATCGCGAGACCCACGTTCGTCTCCGGGCCGATGCCCCGCGCGGCGAGCACGCCCGCGACGGCGCGGCTGCGGTCCCGCAGCTCGGCGAAGGTCATGGTCGCGCCGTGGGCGACCAGTGCCACGCGCTGCGGGTCGCGGTCGGCCGCCCGGTCGAACCGGTCGACGACGGTGTCCGTGCCGACGTCCGTGCGCTCCTGCGGCTCGGGCTGCTCCCCGAGTCCCGGCAGCGCTCCGACCGGGCCGGTGGACCGGGCCAGGTCCTCGAGTACGCGGACGTAGTCGTCGAGGAGGCGGCGGGCGTCCTCGGCGTCGCCGTGGCGGTGCTCCAGCTTGACCGTGAGCCGGTCGCCGGGCGTGACGACCCAGGTGAAGGGGTAGTGGGTGGAGTCGTCGGCCGTCACCGACGTGATGCCGTGCCGGGAGTTCATCTCGGCGAACGCGTCCATGTCCAGGAAGTTCTGGAGCACGAACAGGTTGTCGAACAGCGTGTCGTGCCCGCTGGCCCGCTGGATCTCGCCGAGCCCGAGGTGCTCGTGCTCCATCGCCTCGACCCGGGCCGTCTGCACGGCCTCCAGGTACTGGCGGACCGTCGCCTCGGGCCGTGCCCGCGTCCACATCGGCACGGTGTTGAGGAGCACGCCGACGATGTCGGCCAGGCCCTCGCCGTCGCGGCCGGAGACGGTCACGCCGAACACGGCGTCGGCGCGGCCCGTGTGCGCGCCGAGCAGGAGCCCGAACGCGCCGGTCAGGATCGAGTTGAGCGTGACGCCGTGCGCCTTGGCCGCGTCCCGCAGCAAGTCGGACTGCTCGGCGGACAGGGTGCGCACGAGGGGCTCCGGCAGCTTCTGGGAGAGCGTCGGCGCCGGTCCGGCGAGCAGGGTCGGGCCGGGGAGCGCGGCCAGGTGGTCGGCCCAGAACCGTTCCGAGACGGCCGGGTCCTTGGCGGCGAGCGCGCGGGCGTGGTCCTCGAAGCTCGGCGTGGCCGGGGTCGGGTCGGGCAGTTCGCCCGCGAGGTTGGCCTCGTAGGCCTCGAACAGGTCCCGCAGCACGATCTCGCGGGACCAGCCGTCCCACAGCAGCAGGTGGTAGCTCAGCAGCAGGCCGTCGCGGCCGTCGGGAAGGCGCACCACGGTGAGGCGGATCAGCGGCGGCTCGCCCGGGTCGAAGCCCGTATCGCGGTCCTGGGTGCGCAGCGCCTCGACCTCGGCGTCCGTGGTCAGTTCGACGGTGCGCACGTCGACGCGGCGGCCCGCCGCCTTGAGGACCTGGACCGGGTTGCCGTCGTCGTCCGTGGCGAAGCCCGCGCCGACGACGGGGTGGCGCCACATCACGTACGACATCGCCCCGGCGAGCGCGTCGACGTCCAGACGCCGGTCGAACGTGAACCAGCTCTGCGCGACGTAGTGCCCGGCCTGGCCCGCCATCTGGGCCTGGAAGAACAGGCCGCGCTGCAGGGGTGTGACCGGCGCGGTGCGCTCGGCCGTCGCGGCGGCGTCGGCGATGCTCTCCAGGGCGCTGTGCCAGTGCTCGGTGATCGCGTCGGGGATGCCGTCGGCGAGCGTGAAGGCCGCGTGCAGCCTGCCCGTGTCCGCGTCGATCCACGCGTTGAGCTCGACGGCGTACGGGCTGTCCTGGTCGCCGCCGGTGAGGCGCAGCGCCTGGGACTCGCTGCCCCGGCCGAGGTAGTTGAAGAGCACCTGCGGGCGGGCGGCGAGCAGCGGGGCGGTCTGCGGGTTGAGGTACTTCAGCTGTCCGTACGCGACGTGGGCGCGCTCGTCCGGCTGGCGTTCGGCGACCTCGCGCGCCGCCGCGACGGGGTCGGTGTGCGCGGCGAGCCGCACGGGCGCGATGGCGGTGAACCAGCCGACCGTGCGCGTGTAGTCGTGGTGCTCCTCGACCGGGACCCGGCCGTGCCGCTCCAGCTCGACCGCGAGGTCGGTCGGCGTCGTCTGGATGTGGGTCAGCGCGGTGCGCAGCGCGCCGCACAGCAGTTCCGTGAGGCCGATGCCGAGGGCTGCGGGGGCGGTGCGGGTGACGCGGTCGGTGAGGTCCGGCGGGAGCACGACGGTGGTCTCGCGCGGGCTCGCGACGGCGGGGAGCAGCGCGGGGGCCTCCAGGGTGGCGACCCAGTGCCCGAGGCCGTCGGCCGTCTGCCCGGACCGGAGCGTCAGCGCCTCGGCGTACTCGGCGTACGACGTGGTCGGCGGCGCAAGATCCGCCCCGCCCATGGCGGTGGCCAGGTCGTCCAGGAGGACCAGCCAGGACACGGCGTCGACGGCGAGGTGGTGCACGGTGACGACCAGGGTGCGGCTCGCCTCCAGCCAGGAGAACGCGATGACGTTCCCGGACTCGGGGTCGAGCCGCCCGGCGGCCTCGTTCGCCACTGCCGCCGGGTCCGTGGCCCGCGCGCGTACGACGGTGACCTCGCGGGCGGGTTCGGTGCGCAGGGTCCAGACGCCGTGCTCCACGCGCAGCGCCAGGCGGAGCGCCGGGTGCGCGGCGACGACGGCACGCGCGGCGCGCTCGGCGTCGGCGAAGCCGGTGCCCTCGGGTGCCGTCAGCGTCCTGGCCTGGGCGAACCGGTCGAGCGTTCCGCCCAGTTCGCGCTGGCGCAGGATCATCGGGGTCGGTGGGAGCGGGCCGTCCGCACGGTGGGCGGGCGCGGGGGCCTGCGCGGCCCGCGGGGTGCGGGTGGCGAGGTGGTCGGCGAGTCCGCGTGGGGTCTTGAACAGGAACATGTCCTTCGGGGCGATGGACAGGCCCTGGGCCCTGGCGCGGTTGATCACCGTGATGGCGACGATGCTGTCGCCTCCGGCGCGGAAGAAGTCGGTGTCGGCGTTCACTTCGGCGCCGGGGAGCGCCTCGGCGAAGACGTCGACCAGCGCGGCGAGTGCGGTGTCGCCTGCGGGCGCCGCAGGGCGTGCCGCGGCAGGTGTGTTCTCGTCTGCGGGTGCGAACCGGCTGTTCGCGCAGTTCCCCGCGCCCCTGTCGGGGCCCTGTGCGGCAGCCCCCACGGCGCTCCGCGCGGCAGTCTCGGCCAGCGCCTTGCGGTCCAGCTTGCCGTTGACCGTCAAGGGCAGGGCCTCGGTCGTCAGGACCCGGCTCGGGACCATGTGGACGGGGAGCTCGGTGGCCAGGCGGGCGGCGAAGTCGCTCGGCACGCGGCCCACCACATGTGCCACCAGGTGGTCCCCGCTGTCCGCCACCGTGACGGCCACGTCGACCACGCCGTCCAGCTGTCGGACGGCGTGCTCCACTTCACCCAGCTCGATGCGGAAGCCCTTGAGTTGGACCTGGTCGTCGGCGCGACCCGTGAACTCGAGGTCGCCGTCGAGGGTGCGGCGGGCGAGGTCGCCCGTGTGGTACATGCGGGATCCGTCGCCCGCGAACGGGTCGGCGACGAAGCGGGCCGCGGTGAGTCCGGGCCGGCCGAGGTAGCCGAGGGACACCTGGTCGCCGGCGACGTAGATGGCGCCCTCGCGGCCCGGCGGCACCGGCCGGAGCCGGTCGTCGAGCAGGTAGGTGACGAGGCCCGGGACGGGGCCGCCGATCGGGCTGACGTCGCTTCCGGGGCCGAAGTCGTCGTCGGTCAGGACCCGGTGGGTGACGTGGACGGTCGTCTCGGTGATGCCGTACATGTTGACCAGCTCGGGGGTCGCGGTGCCGTGCCGCTCGACCCAGCCGCGCAGCCGCCCGAGGTCGAGGGCCTCGCCGCCGAAGATGATCCGGCGCAGCGCGGGGAGCGGCTCTCCGGTGTGCCGGTCGGCCTCGATGAACTGGTAGAAGGCCGACGGGGTCTGGTTGAGCACGGTCACGCCGCGCTCCCGGACCAGCTGGTGGAAGTCCACCGGGGAGCGGGTCAACGCGTAGTCGGGAAGCAGCAGTTCACTGCCGTGCGCGAGCGCGCCCCACAGCTCCCAGACCGCGAAGTCGAAGGAGAACGAGTGGAACTGGACCCACACGTCGTCGGGCCCGAAGCCCATCTCGGGCCGGGTGTTCGCGAGCAGCGTCACCACGCTGGAGTGCGGGACGACGACTCCCTTGGGCCTGCCGGTCGAGCCGGAGGTGTAGATCACGTACGCGGGGTCGTGCCAGTCGGCCGCGGGCCCGGTGGTGCCCTGCGGCTGCCCGTGCCCGGGCTCCGGTTCGTCCCCGTGCACGAGGACCCGCGCCGACACCCCCGCCCGCGCCAGCAGACCGGTGAAGCGGTCGCGCTGCTCCCGGTCCACGAGGACGACCTGCGGGGCCGCGTCGGTGAGGATGTACGCGAGGCGGTCGTCGGGGTGGGCCAGGTCGAGGGGGACGTACGCGCCGCCCGCGGTGACGACCGCGACCAGGGCGACGACCTGCTCGACGGAGCGCGGCACGGCGACGGCGACCCGCCGGCCGGGGCCGACACCGGCCGCGCGCAGGGTGGCGGCCAACGCGTTCTTCGCGGCGGCCAGTTCGCCGTACGTCAGGGACCGGGTGTCCCCGTCGAGGCCGCACTGGGTGACGGCGGTGGCGGCCGGGTCGCGGTGCGCGGCGGCGTCGAAGAGTCCGGCGAGGGTGGTCGGGGTGAGGGGCGCGGGCCGCGGGGCGTCCTCGGGGGCGAGGTCGCCGACCAGGGCGTCCGGCCGGGTGAGCAGGCCGGTGAGGGTGTGTGTGAAGGTGCGCAGGATGTCCTGGGCGCTGGACTCGCGCAGCAGCTCGCCGTCGTAGATCAGGTTGAAGCGGGGGCGGCCGTCGAGGGTGCGCTCGACCACGAGCGTCAACGGGTAGTGCGGGGCGCCCTCGTTGACGATGTCGGCGATGACGAGGGTGTCGTCGGGCCCGCGCAGCGCGGCCACGTCGGTGGCGACGTCGAAGACCACCAGGGTGTCGAACAGGGAGCCGGAGCCCGCCTGGCGGCCGATCCGCGCCAGCGACACGTGCTGGTGCGGCAGGACCGTGCTCTGGTGTTCCCGCACCGAGGCGAGCAGGTCGCCGGAGGTGGTCGATGCGGACCAACGGGCGCGCACGGGAATGGTGTTGATGAACAGGCCCACCATGTCCTCGATGCCGGGCACGTCGGCGTCGCGGCCGGACACGGTGGAGCCGAAGACGACGTCCTCGGTGCCGAGGATGCCGCCGACCGTCACCGCCCAGGCGCTGTGCACGGCGACGCTCAGCGGCACTCCGGCACAGCGGACGGCGGCGTCGATGTCGCCTTGCGCGTCCACGGCGGTGTCGGCGAACCGGTCGGAGGGGGTGTGCCCCTCGGCGACCAGCGACGGGCCGGGCAGCTCCGCGAGCTCGCCGCGCCACACCCGGTCGCTCTCGTCGTCGTCGCGTCCGGCGAGCCAGCTCACGTAGTCGGAAAAGCCGCCACGCGGGTACACGGTGCCCGGCGCGTGGTACTCGGCGAGCAGGGAGCGCAGCATCGGCGGCACGGACCAGCCGTCGGCGATGATGTGGTGCACGGTCTGCACGAGCACGGTGCGGCCGGCGCCCGCGCGGACGAGCGTGTAGCGCATCAGAGGGCCGGTGGCCAGGTCGAACCCGGCGCGGCGGTCCGCCTCGGCGAGGTCGCGCAGCTCGTCGCCGGTGATGCCGGGGCGGTCCAGGGTGGTGAAGGGCGCCTCGGTCCCGCTGTCGAGGACGGAGACGACGCGGCCGTCGCCGAGGGCCACGAAGCGCGCGGCCAGGTTCGGGTAGAGCGTGAGCAGCCGGCCGGCCGCCGCCGCGAGCCGGTCGGCGTCCACCTCGCCGTCCAGGGTGAGGAGTTGCTGCTCGACGTAGGCGCCGGTGGAGTCGTCGTCGAAGACGGAGTGGAAGTACAGGCCCTCCTGCAGCGGGGTCAGCGGCAGGATGTCGCGCAGCGCCGGTCCGTCCAGGGCGTCGACGTCGGCCTGGGTGAGCGGCACCAGGGGGAAGTCGCTGGGCGAGTGGCCGCCCTCGTCGAGCGCGGCGAGTCCGGCGAGGGCCACCCGGAAGTAGTCCCCGATCGTCGTGATGTCGTCGTCGGTGAACATCCCGTCGGGCCAGGAGACGGTGGTGACCAGTTCGTACGCGCCGCTCGCCGCGGGCTCGGCGATGGCGTTGAACTCCAGGGCGCGGGGCAGACGCATCCTCGGGTCGCGCTTCTCACCCAACTGCCCGGTGGTGCCCGCCAGTTGCCAGTCCCCGGACCCGCCCGCGTCGAAGCGGCCCAGGTAGTTGAAGAGCACCTGCGGCGCGGGCGCGTCGAAGGCGGTGTCGTGGAGGTACCGCAGGGCGCCGTAGGAGAGGCCGTTGCCCGGCACCCGGGCGAGGTCGTCCTTGACGGCCTTGAGGGCGGCGGCCAGGTACGCCGGTGCCGTCAGGTCCGGCGCCGTGCCGGGGTCGACGGTCACCGGGAACAGGGTGGTGAACCAGCCGACCGTACGCGACAGTTCGGGTTCGAATCCCGCCGCGCCCGCCACGAAGCGGCCCTCGCGGCCGTGGCCCTCCAGCTCGATGTGGGCGTGGCTCTGGTCCTGGCCGAGGTCGCGGCGCCAGCGGGCGAGAGCGACGGCGAGCCCGGTGAGGAGGACGTCGTTGACGCCCGCGTGGAACTTCGCGGGTATCTCGCCGAGGAGGGCGGCCGTGACCTCGGGGCCGACCGTGACGGTGCGCACGCGCTCCCGCTCGACGGTGTCGGTCGCGGTGAGCGGCCGCCTGGCCAGCGGCAGGTCGGGACCCGGCAGGGGCTGCTGGAAGTACGCCCGGTCCGCGTCGAAGTCCGCGTTCGCGAGCAGCTGCGTCCAGCGCCGGAACGACGTGCCCACCGGGGGCAGTTCGATCGGCGCGCCCTCGCCGACCTGGCGCCACGCCGTCGTCAGGTCCTCCATCAGGATCCGCCAGGACACGCCGTCGATCACCACGTGGTGGACGACCAGGACGAGCTGCCGCTCCGCGCGGCGCCACACGGCGCGCAGCATCACACCGTTGTCGGGGTCGAGGCCGTCGGTGGCGAGCGCGACGCACGCGTCCGGCGGCAGGTCGCTCTCCTGCCAGGCCACGGCCGTCTGGTCGGCCTCGGGGATGTCGAAGCTCCAGCGGTCGCCGCGTACCAGCCTGGCGCGCAGCATGGGGTGGTGGCGGACCAGGGCCGACAGGGCCTGGTCGAGGGTGTCGGCGGTCAGGGCCGCGGGGGTGTTCAGGACGACGGACTGGACGAAGCCGTCGATGGCGTCCGTGGTCTCGCCGAGCCACTGCACGATGGGCGAGCCCACGACGGTGCCGGTCGCCGTGTCGCCGTGGTCCACGGCTGTGACGTCCTCGCGGCTCGCCACCGCCGCGAGGGCGCCCACGACGCTGTGCGTGAAGATCTGCCGTGCCGTGACGAAGAGGCCCGCCTCGCGCAGTGCGCTCAGGAGCGAGATCGCGAGGATGCTGTCGCCGCCGAGCTGGAAGAAATCCTGGTCGACTCCGACCTCGTCGAGCTGGAGGAGAGTCGCGACGGCCGCGCACACGGCGCGTTCGTTGTCGGTGGTGGGCGCGAGGACCGCGCCCGTGCCGACCGTGGGTTCCGGCAGCGCGTTGCGGTCGAGCTTGCCGTTCGCGGTGAGTGGGAACTCGGTCATCACGACGAGGTGGGCGGGCACCATGTACTCGACCATGTGCGCGGCGGCCCAGGCCTTGACGTCGTCCGCCCGCAGGTCCTCGCTGCCCGCGGCCGGAATGACGTACCCGACGAGGTAGGTGCCGCCCGCCGCGTTCTTCTTGGCGACGACGCAGGTGTGGCGCACCGAGGGGTGCTCCGCGAGGCCGGCCTCGACGTCCTCGATCTCCAGGCGCATGCCGCGGATCTTGATCTGGTTGTCGGCGCGGCCGAGGAAGTCCAGGGAGCCGTCGGGGGCGAAGCGCGCGAGGTCACCGGTCCGGTAGAGGCGCGAGCCGTCCCCGGCGAAAGGATTCGCCACGAACCGGGAGGCCGTGAGGCCCGGCGCGTTCACATACCCGCGCCCCAGCAGGAACCCACCGACGTACAGCTCGCCGCCGACCCCGACCGGCACCGGGCGCAGCTCGTCGTCGAGGACGTACAGCTGGGTGTTGGGGTTGGCCTTGCCGATGGAGGTCGACAGGCGCTCGGCCTCGCCCCGGTAGATGACGTGGGAGACGCCGATGGTCGTCTCGGCCGGGCCGTAGCCGTGGTACATGGGGATGTCGAGACGGGTGCGGAAGCGTTCGTACAGCTCCGGGGTGAGCACCTCGCCGCCGCACCACACATGGCGCAGGCTGTCGAGGCGGCCGGAGTCGCCGGCCATCTCCAGCAGGACGTCCAGCATCGACGACACCAGGTAGGTGAAGGTGACGCGCTGCTCGGCGATGACGCCGAGGAGGTGGTGCGGGTCGCGTTCGCCGCCGGGCCGCAGGACCACCAGCCTGCCGCCGCACACGAGCGGCAGGAAGATCTCGTTGATGGAGATGTCGAAGGACAGCGGCGCCTTGAACAGCGACGCGTCGTCGTGACCGAAGCCGAGGATCTCGCCCACCTGCCACAACAGACGCTCGCTGATGGCCTCGTGGCGGATCATCGCGCCCTTGGGCCGTCCGGTCGAGCCGGACGTGAAGATCACATACGCCAGGGCGTCGCCGGGGACGATGACGCCGGTCGGATCGGAGGGGTAGGCGCCGTACGCCCAGTGGTCGAGGTCGACGGCCACGGCGTCCGGCTCGCTCGCGTCGTGCTCGCCGGTGGCGTTGAGCTGGAGGACGACGCGGGCGTCGTCGATGACGACGGCGCGGCGCGCGGCGGGCCACTGCGGGTCGAGCGGCACGAAGGCACAGCCCGCCTGGAGGACGCCGAGGAGCCCGATCACCATCTCGGCGGAGCGGCCGAGGGAGATGCCGACGACCTGTTCGGCGCAGAGGCCGCGGCCGAGGAGGTGGTGGGCCAATTGGCTGGAGAGTTCAGCTGCTTGACGGTACGTCAGTGAGCGGCGCTCGTCGACGATGGCGACGGCGTCCGGCCGGATCCTGGCCTGCTCGCGGAACATCTCCACGATGGTCGGGCGGACCCGGTCGGCGTCGGTGTCGTTCCACTCGGCCAGGGCCGCGAGCCGGTCCGCGGGGCCGGAGGGGCCGACGGTGCCGAGGGGCCGGTCGGGGAAGTCGGCCAGGTCGTCGAGCGTGAGCTGCGCGTCGGCCAGGTCGACGCCGTCCGGCACGGCGACGCTCCAGCCGTCCGCACCATCCGCGCCGGCCGGGCAGACACGCCAGTCCTCCGGCCCCGCCCCGCCGTTGTCGATCCAGCCGAGGACGTCGGCGAAGAGGGTCCCGGGGGTGAGGTCGATGCCGTCGGGGCTCCGGCCCGTCGCCCAGTACGCCAGGGCGAGGGCGCAGGCTTCGGCGAGGGTCCTGTCGGAGTAGTCGCCCGTGCGCCGACGCGCGTCGGCCAGGCGGGCGGAGGAGAGGAGCACGAGGCGTGCGCGCGATTCCATCGTCGAAGACCCGGCGTTCACCGAAGACCCAGCATTCATCGAAGACCCAGCTTTTCTTTCCAAGGGCCGAAAGGGAGCCCAGCCTTACTACGGATTGCCTAACTGCCTTCTCGCCAGGCCCGCCAGAGCCGCGCGTACCGGCCGCCGAGGGCCACCAGTTCGTCGTGCGTGCCCAGTTCCACGACGCGCCCCGCGTCGAGGACGGCGATGCGGTCGGCTGCCATCGCCTGGGTCAGCCGGTGCGCCACGAACAGCGTGGTCCGTCCCGCGCACGCGGCGAGCACGGCCCGCTCCAGGTCGGCGGCGCCCTCGCTGCCCGCCTCCGCGGTCGACTCGTCGAGCACCACGACGGGCGTGCGGCCGAGCACGAGCCGGGCCAGGGCGATATGGGCGACCTTGGTGACGTCGAGGCGCTCGCCGCCCTCGCCGACCATGGTGTTCAGGCCCTCGGGCAGCGCCTCGACCCAGCCGTCGGCGCCGACGGTGCGCAGCGCGTCCATCAGCTCGGCGTCGGTCGCGTCCGGCGCGGCCAGGCACAGGTCGTCGGCGAGCGGACCGGAGAACACATGCGTCTCCTGCGTCAGGATGCTCACCAGGGCCCGTGCCCCGGCCTCGTCCAGACCGGCCAGGTCGGTCGACCCGATCCGCACCGCGCCGGCCTGCGGGGTGCCGATGCCCGCGATCAGCGCGGCGAGCGTGGACTTGCCCGCGCCCGTCGCGCCCACCAGGGCGAGTGAACCGCCCGCCGGGATCGTCAGGTCGACGTCCCTGAGGACGGGTTCGTCGGTGTCGGGATAGCTGAAGGTCAGGCCGGTCACGGTCACCGGGTACGACAGGGCCTCGGCGGGGGCGACGGCCGTGTCGCCCACGAGCCGCTCCTCCGCCTCCTCGCCGAGGACCCCGACCAGACGCGTCAGGCTCGCACCCGACTTCTGCGCCTCGTCGAAGGTGAACATGATGGCACCCAGCGGGGTGAAGAGCCGGTGGAACATCAGCGGGGCCGCCGACACCTGGCCCAGCGTCGCGGCGTCGGCCTCCAACAGGGCGTATCCCACCACGATGATGAGGACGAGACCGATGAACTCGGCGCGATTCTCCCGGCCGACGAACCGGCCGAAGAACCGGAACACCTCGATGCCGTACTCGCGCACCCGCCAGGACTCGCTGGTGACCTTCTCGCGGAAGGTGTCCTCCAGGCGGTACGCCCGGACGGTGTCGATGCCGTTGAGGCCGCTGATGAGCGCCTGCGCGCGGTCGGCCTGGGCCACCCGCTGCTTGCGGTAGAGCGGGGCGGACCGGGGCAGGTACCAGCGCAGGGCCAGGGCGTACGCGGGCAGCGCGCCGGCGCCCGCGAGGCCGAGCCGCCAGTCGAGACCGAACATGCCGACGGTGGCGATGAAGACGAGGACACCCGCGGAGAAGACCGTGGGGATGGCCATGCGGATGCCCTTGGACAGGACCGCCACGTCGTCCCCGACCCGGGACAGCACGTCCCCGCGGCCGACCTGCTCGATCCGCGCGCTCGGCATCCCGAGGACCGCGCGGACGGCGCCCTCGCGAAGCCGTGCGAGCAGATCCGCGCCGAGGCGTCCGATGAGGTAGGTGGAGGCCGCGGTGGCCACCGCGCCGAGCAGCGCGGCAGCCACCATCAGCACACCGATCCTCAGGAGCATCGAGCGCGGCTCGCCCTCGACCACCCCGTCGACCACGCGGCCGAGGAGGAGCACGGGCAGCACCTGGAGCGCCGCCCCGGCCACTGTGGTGAGCACGGTCGCGGTCGCCAGCCAGGGCACTTCACGGCAGCGTGCCGTGACCCATCGGGTGGCCTCGCGTCCGCCCGCCGTGCGCAGGGTCGCCGGGGCGACCCTCGTGTCGGTGGTGCTCACACCTAGTCGACCGACTTGACGAGTTCGTCGATGGCGTAGGGCAGGGAGAGCAGCGTGCCCTGGGACATGGCGGCGCCGACCGCCGGGCCCTCGCTGTCGAGCAGGTAGGACACGTTGCCCTTCTTGACGGCGTCCAGGTTGGCGAAGAGCTTGAACTTCTTCAGCGCGGCCGTGTCGGCCTTGTCGTTGATGACGAAGATGTGGTCGACGTCGACGAGGTCGGTGCGCTCCGGGGAGAGCTGGGTGGAGAAGTTGCCGTCGGCGACCTTGTCGATCTCGGTCTGGTACTTGTAGCCGATGCCCGTCACCAGGCGTCCGCGCACGTCGGTGGAGGTGAACGGGGCGAGGGACTTCTTGTACCAGGACAGCGCGACGGCGGTCTGGTTCGCCAGCTTCGGGTGGTCCTTCTTGGCCTTGTCGAGCTTGGCCTGGATGCCCGCGACCAGCTTCTTGCCCTTGGCCTCCTGGCCGAGGGCCTTGCCGATGTGCACCGCGTTGTCCTGCCACGGAGCGCTGAAGAGCTCCTTCTCGCCCTTGGTGCGACCCACCGTCGGGGCGATCTTGGAGAGCTTGCCGTAGGCGGCCTTGTCGATCTCGGAGTACACCGCGATGATCAGGTCCGGGCGGAGCGCGGCGATCTTCTCGTAGTTGGGTCCGGAGTCACCGTTCTTCATGATGACCTCGGGCTCGGTGTCGCCCCACTCGTTCTTCACCCAGGGCCACTGGGTGTTGATGTCGGGGGACTTGCCCGCCGGGTTCGGGTACTGGTCGGTCATGCCGACCGGCTTGACGCCGAACGCGAGGACGGCCTGGTCGTCGGTGTATCCGACGGTGACGACCCGCTCGGGGGCCTTCTTCACCTCGGTGGATCCGAACGCGTGCTCCACGGTGACGGGGAACTTGCCGGCGGCGGCAGGGGCGTTCTTGCCGCTGCCCTTGTTCCCGTCGTCCGACTTGTCCTCCGAGCCGCATCCCGCGAGAAGGCCGACACCGAGCGTCGCGGCGGACACCACGGCCGCCAGTCGCCGCCAGGACCGCCTCTTGGGCGTCGTTCCATGGAGATGCATCCGAGATCCCTTGCTTTCACACTGACCGGTGCGCCCCTGCCTTAGGGCAGCCAAACTTTATCCTGCCAAAGTGAGGTTAGCCTAGCCTAACCTTCAACTTGCCGCGTCAAGAGTTCCGTCCAGCGATACGTGCGTACGACCGATGGGCACGATCAACGGCCGGTCCCCCACCGGGTCGTCGATCACCTTGGCGCGCAGCCCGAACGCCTCGGCGAGCAGGTCCGAGGTGATCACATCACGCGGATGCCCCTGCGCCAGGATCGACCCGTCGCGCATCACGATGAGGTTGTCGCTGTAGCGCGTCGCCAGATTCAGGTCGTGCAGAACCATGACCACGGCGCAGCCCGACTCGTGCAGGTCGTCCACCAGGTCGAGGACGTCGACGGCGTGCGCCAGGTCCAGGTACGTGGTCGGCTCGTCGAGGAGCAGCAGGTCGGTGCCCTGGGCCAGGGTCATCGAGATCCAGACGCGCTGGCGCTGGCCGCCGGAGAGGGAGTCGACGGGCCGGTCGGCCAGGTCGGAGACGCCGGTCATGGCGAGGGCGCGCTCCACCACGGCGGCGTCGTCCGACGACCACTGGCGCAGCCAGCTCTGGTGCGGGTGGCGCCCCCTGGCGACCAGGTCGGACACCGTCAGGCCCTCCGGCGCGACCGGCGCCTGCGGCAGCAGCCCGAGCTTCTTCGCCACGTCCTTGGTCCTGAGCTTGGCGATGTCGTCGCCGTCGAGCACGACCGACCCCTTGGTCGGCTTCAGCAGGCGCGAGAGCGTCCTCAAGAGGGTGGACTTTCCGCAGCCGTTGGGGCCGATGATGGTGGTGATCACTCCTGGCGGTATCGCCACGTCGAGATCGTCGATGACGGTCCGCGCGCCGTATCCGACACTGACGCCTTTCGCGGTGAGCCGCGAGGCGTCGACGACCCCGGACTCGATCTCGGTGATGTGCTGAGTGACCACAAGCCCCCCTCATTTATTTAGGTTTGCCTCACCTTTGTACCAGTTATTTCAGGTTGGCCCGCACCAGGAGATAGACGAGGAAAGGGCCTCCGATCACGGCGGTGACGACACCGACCGGGACGGTGATCGGCAGGGCGGTGCGCGCGATGAGGTCCGAGCCGATGAGGAGCAGCGCCCCCACCATCCCCGAGGCCACCAACGGCGGTGTGGGGCAGCGCGCCAGACGCATCGCCACCTGCGGTGCCACGAGCGCGACGAACGGCACCGGACCCGCGGCACTCACGGCCACGGCGGCGAGCAGCACCGCGCAGAGCAGCAGGATCGCCCGCACCACCCCGAAGCGCACGCCGAGGCCCGCGGCGACGTCGTCGCCGAAGTGCAGGGGCTTGAACTGGAAGGCTACGCACGTCACGACGGCCAGGAGGCCGAGCGTGCCCCAGAGCGCGATCCACACCTCGTCCCACGACCGGTTGTCCAGCGATCCGACCAGCCACGCCTGGGCGCGGGCCACGTCCTTGATGTCGGCCTTGACGAGCAGCCAGGTGGTGATCGCCTCCATCATGGCGCTCGCCGAGATGCCGATGAGGATGAGCCGGAAGCCGTCGATCCCCCGGCGCCACGCCAGGAAGTACACGAGCAGTCCGGTGCCGAGGCCGCCCGCGAGCGCCGCCGCGGACAGGCCCACGGAGCTGACGACCGTCGCCGCGGCGCCGCCCGACACCGTGATCAGGAACACCGCGACCGCGCTGGCGCCCTGGGTGATCCCCAGGATGTCGGGGCTGGCCAGCGCGTTGCGGGCGATGGACTGGGTGAGCGCGCCCGACACCCCGAGCGCGATGCCGACGACGAGCCCGGCGAGGGCGCGCGGCATCCGCAGATCCATGATCACGAACTCGTCGACCTGCTCGCCCCCGCCGAAGAGGGTGGCGATCACCTGGGACAGGCCGATCGGGAAGTCCCCGATGCTGATGGACAGGCAGAACAGCAGGAAGGTCGCCGCCGCGAGGAAGAGCGTGACGAACGCGAGCCACGGCCGCCACACGAACGACACGCTGCCGAGCCGCACGCCCGGCGCCACCGTTGCCTTCACTTCCGTCCCGCTCCCCCGCATGCGTTCGATGCGCCCTGTCCCGTTCATCCGCTTGTGAACTCTCCGCCTCGCCCTGTCCGGTTCATGCGCTCTTGAACTTTCCGCGCCACACCAGGACGGCGAAGAAGGGGGCGCCGAGCAGCGAGACGACGACTCCCGCCTCCAGCTCGCCGGGCCGCACCACCAGGCGCCCCACGATGTCGCAGAACAGCAGGACGACGGCGCCGAGCAGCCCCGCGTACGGCACCAGCCAGCGGTAGTCGGGCCCGGTCAGGTACCGGGCCACGTGGGCCACCATCAGGCCGAGGAACGCGATGGGGCCGCAGGCGGTCGTCGCCGCGCCCGCGAGCAGGGTGATGGCGGCGATGCCGACGGTGCGGCTCAGGGCGATGTTCACGCCGAGGCCGCGCGCCACGTCGTCGCCGAGGTTCAGCAGGTTCAGGGCGGGCAGCGTGCTCAGCGCGAGGACCAGGCCGACGCCGACGAACGCGGTGATCGGCCAGATGACGTCGAAGTCGACTCCGGCCACGGAGCCCGCGTTCCAGAACCGCAGGGCGTTCAGGGACTCACGGTCGGACAGGGCCACGGCCGTGGTCATGGCCGCGAGGAACACCGTGATCCCCTGCCCGGCGAGGGCGAGCGTCAACGGGTTGCCCGCTCCCCGGCCGATGCTGGCGAGCCCGAACACGACGACTCCGGCGACCGCCGCGCCCAGGAAGCCGAACCACGCGTACTGGAAGGGGCTGGAGAGCCCGAACACGGCGATCACGGACACCACGGCGAACGAGGCGCCGGCGTTCACGCCCAACAGGCCGGTGTCGGCGATGGGGTTGCGCGTGTATCCCTGGATGAGCGCCCCACCGACACCGAGGGCGATGCCCGCCACGATCGCGAGGGTCGTCCGGGGCACCCGCACGGTCTCCATGATGAGCCGGATCTCGTTGAGCCGCCGGTCGGACTCCGGTCCCGCGAACAGTCCGTGCCACACCTCGGCGGGCGTCAACGCACGCGCACCGACGGCCAGGGACACGGCGGCCATGACCACGAGGAGCAGCACCAGGACGCCCAGACCGACGGCCCGTCGTCGACGGGCGTCCACCACCCCGGCCACGGGGCGCTCAACTGCAGTCGTGCTCATGGCGAAGTACGTTATCCCTCTGATCATCCAGGGACGCAGGCACCCTGCGGGCACGCCGACGAACGGTGCGTCATGGAGTTTAGGTGAGCCTAAGCTGAACGCGCGCAGGTGTCGACAGGACAAATCGGATCACTCGGTACGGACTTGCCGCCAACGGGGGTGACGTGAGCGCACATTGAAAACTAAGGTAAGCCTTGCTTTACTGGCGCAGGTCATTCCCTGTGTCCTGAGGAGGAACCCCATGCGGGTCGTCATGTTCGGCTATCAGACCTGGGGGCACCGTACGCTCCAGGCCCTTCTCGATTCCGAGCACGATGTGGTCCTCGTCGTGACGCATCCCAAGAGCGAGCACGCCTACGAGAAGATCTGGAGCGACTCGGTCGCCGACCTCGCCGAGGAGCACGGCATCCCCGTCCTGCTGCGCAACCGCCCCGACGACGAGGAGCTGTTCGCGCGTCTGGAGGAGGCCGCGCCGGACATCATCGTCGCCAACAACTGGCGCACCTGGATCCCGCCGCGCATCTTCGGCCTGCCCCGCCACGGCACGCTGAACATCCACGACTCGCTGCTGCCGAAGTACGCCGGGTTCTCCCCGCTCATCTGGGCGCTCATCAACGGCGAGACCGAGGTCGGCGTCACCGCGCACATGATGAACGACGAGCTCGACGCCGGTGACATCGTCCGCCAGGAAGCGGTCCCGGTCGGCCCGACGGACACCGCGACCGACCTCTTCCACAAGACGGTCGACCTGATCGCCCCGGTCACCGTCGGCGCCCTCGAACTGATCGCCTCCGGCCGGACCGAGTTCACCCCGCAGGACCGCTCCCAGGCGAGCTTCTTCCACAAGCGTTCCCTGGAGGACAGCCGGATCGACTGGACCTGGCCCGCGGCGGACCTCGAGCGCCTGGTCCGCGCCCAGTCCGAGCCGTACCCGAGCGCGTACACCTTCCACAAGGGCAAGCGCCTTGAGATCCTCGCGGCGGTCGTCTCCGAGGGCAAGTACGGCGGCACACCGGGCCGGATCTTCTACCGCGAGGGCGAGGGCGTGGCGATCGTCGCCGGAGCCGACGCCCGCACCGGCCGCAACCACGGCCTGGCCATCACGCGCGTACGCACCGAGGACGGGCGGGAGTTGGCGGCGACGGACTACTTCACGTCGATGGGCGGGTATCTGACCACGCGTCCGTGAGGTGTGGGTCGTCGTGGCCGGTGGGTGCGGCAGTCGCACGACGCCCACCGGCCACGACGGCCCGCCGCCAGGTCAGCTCCCTCGGCCGCCTTGGCCCCTTCGGCTCACCCAGCGCCCCATCAGGGTCAGCAGGTGCTCCACGTCGACCGGCTTGGTCACGTAGTCCGACGCGCCCGCCGCGATGGCCTTCTCCCGGTCGCCCTTCATCGCCTTGGCGGTGAGCGCGATGATGGGCAGCCGGGCGTGCCGCGGCATCTTGCGGATCGCCGACATGGTCGCGTAGCCGTCCATGACCGGGATCATGATCTCCATGAGGACGAGCGCGACATCGGGGTGCGCGCTGAGGACGTCGACGCAGTCCTTGCCGTCCTCGGCGTAGAACACCGACAGGCCGTGCCGTTCCAGGCTCACCGTCAGCGCGAAGACGTTCCGGATGTCGTCGTCGACGATCAGCACCTTCTCGCCGTGGAACTCGGGCACCGTGACAGCGGGCGGCTCGGGCTCAAGGAGCTCCAGCGAGGGCGGTTCGGGAACCGTGAGCGGCAGCGGGCGCTGAGCGTAGCCGTGCAGCGGCAGTTCGCCGGGGCGCAGCGGCAGGTACAGCGTGAAGGTGGAGCCGCGCCCCGGTTCGCTCACCGCGTGGATCTCGCCGCCGAGCAGCTGTGCGATCTCCCGGCTGATCGACAGGCCGAGGCCCGTGCCGCCGTACTTGCGGCTCATCGTGCCGTCGGCCTGCTTGAAGGCCTCGAAGATCACCTGCATGTTCTCGCGAGCGATGCCGATGCCGGTGTCGGTCACGGAGAAGGCGATCAGGTCGGCGTCCCGCAGCGACCCGGCTTCGAGCAGCTGCTCCCGGATGGCGCCGGGCACGTCGTTGCCGGCGAGCCGGATGACGAGCTCCACCGCTCCGGAGTCGGTGAACTTCACCGCGTTGGAGAGCAGGTTGCGCAGCACCTGAAGGAGACGCCGTTCGTCCGTGTACAGCGTCGGAGGCAGCTCCGGCGAGATCCGTACGGAGAAGTCGAGTTCTTGCTCCGCCATCAGGGGCCTGAAGACAGCCTCTACGTAGTCCGCGATCTGGACGAGGGCGATGCGTGCCGGGCTGACGTCCATCTTGCCCGCCTCGACCTTCGACAGGTCGAGGATGTCGTTGATCAGCTGGAGCAGGTCCGAGCCCGCCCCGTGAATGGTCTCGGCGAACTGCACCTGCTGCGGCGTGAGATTGCCGTCCGCGTTGCCCGCGAGCAGCTTGGCGAGCATCAGCAAGGAGTTGAGCGGCGTGCGCAGTTCGTAGGACATGTTGCCCAGGAACTCGGACTTGTAGCGCATCGACAGCGCGAGCTGTGCGGCGCGCTCCTCCAGGACCTGCCGGGCCTCCTCGATCTCGGTGTTCTTGACCTCGATGTCGCGGTTCTGCCGGGCGAGCAGCTCGGCCTTGCGCTCCAGCTCGATGTTCGATGCCTGGAGCGCCCGCCGCGAGGTCTCCAACTCGGCTGAGCGCTGCTGGAGTTGCACGGTCAGCTCCTGTGAGGCGCTGAGCATCCGCTCCGTCCGCTGCTGCGCGTTGATCTCCTCGCGGCTGCGCTCGATGAGGTCGACGACCGCTTCGGGGATGTCCGCGGCGCGCTCGCCCAGCCAGCGGTCCGCCTCCGACAGGCGGGCCGCGGACAGCAGGTCGGCCTCGGTGGCGCGCTCCTCGACCACGGCGAGCCACTGCTGGAAGTCGGCGTCCTCCTCCACCCAGGTGGCAAGCCTCGCCCACTCCCGGATCAGGGCCTCGTGCGCGATCTCCGCGGTGTCGGGTCCGCCGGTGCCGAGGACCACGAGGCGCTGCTCGGGGTCGGCGAGGAGCTGTGCGATGTACCAGTCCTTGGCGAGGTGCGTGCGGTGGGCGGTGACGCGGACGGCGCTGGTGGCTCCGCCGCGGGCGCGGACCATGGACAGCAGGACGCGGCGGATGCGGGCTTCGCCGAGCTGCTGGGCGAGGACGCGGTAGACCTTTTCCGCGTGCTGGTTGAGGGCTCCGGAGACCCCGCCGAGGCCCTGGTAGCTGTCGAAGCTGAGCCGCCGGTCGTGCTGGAGGGACCACAGTTCGGTCAGGGTGAACTCCAGGAGCGGCAGGCTGCCCGCGGCCCTGCTCGCCTCGGCGGCGATGGCCTCGGCGAGGCCGGGGGTGAAGGTGACGCCCGCGACCTCAGCCGGTTCGACGATCACGCGGATGAGGGCCGCCTCGTCCAGCGGGGACACGTTCAGCTGCCGGTCCTGGAGGCGGGGTCCGATGTCGGGGAGTTCGAGCAGGTCGGGCAGGAAGTCCGCGCGCAGGGTCGCCACGAGCCGGACGTCGGGGTCCTGGGCGACGTCGGGCGGGGGCAGTAACCGCTGGAGGAATTCCAGCTGTTCGGCACGGTCGGCGCTGCCGCTCAGGACCTCCTCGAACTGGTCGGCGATCAGCGCGAGGCGGCGGCCGGTGAGGACGCGTAACCGCGAGGCGACCGCCCAGAACCCTTCCTCCCGCAGGGCGCGGGCCCGGTGTTCCAGCTCTTCGAGGCTGTGGGTCCGCCGCGGGTGCTCCAGCTCCAAGAGGGCGCGGGCCACCGCGTCGAAGGGGGACATCCCCGGGCGGAACGAGGCGATCGACCAGCCCGCCGCGGCCAGTTCGGGCTGGAGCCCCGCCGCCACCAGGGACGACTTGCCCACGCCCGACGGTCCCGTGACCAGCACCAGGGGCTGGGCCTTCACCATGAGCCGGAGCCGTTCGACCTCGCGCTCCCTGCCGACGAACACGCCGGCCAGCGCGTCCTCGGCGCTGAACGCCCGCAGACCCCGGTAGGGGCACGGGGGCAGCACACTGCGGCCGAGGGCGTCGGGCCAGGCGGCGGAGACCTCCGCGAGAGGCACGGCGTAGGCGTCGGGGGCGGCGCCGTCCCGGCTGGCCACGGCGAGCATGCCGACGACGGCGTCGCCCCACCGGTCGGTGACGATGACGGGTGAGCCGCTGTATCCCGGCTGGGCCCGCAGCGCGGACTCGCTGGCCGTGTCGAGCTGGATGAGCCCGCCGCCGACCGCGCCCCGAAGGACGCAGGTACTCCAGGCGCCGTTGGCCTTGCGGGGCGGGTTGCCCGGGTAGCCGAAGGCCTTCACCCGGGCGTCGCCGAGCAAACCGGTGCGGGCGTCGATGAGCCGGGCCGCGCCCGCGCTCACGGGCAGGGTGTCCCCGCCGACCAGGGCGAGCCCGGCGACGTCCCGGCCCGGGCGGCCGGCTCCGGGCGGGGGGTCCCAGGAGCTGATCCGGCAGTGCCGCAGGGGCCCGCCCTCCGCGTCGCCGAGCAGCACGAACTCGACCTGGACCCGGGCGTCGCCCGGGGGCCGCTCCGCGCACGCCTTGTCCCGGCCCAGCGCCACATTGGCCACATGGGCGCACGTCACGATCTCCTTGTCACCGACGACGAATCCGACGCCGATGGGCGCCCCCGTCGCCGCGGCACGGATCTTGACGACGAATCCCTCGCGCTGCGCTCCCATGAAGTCAGGGGCGGTTCCAGGTCAGCCGGACGGTGAAATTCACTTCGGCGGTGCCCTTGGCGATGATCACGCCGGTCTCGCCGCCCATCTTCAGTCCGAACTCCAGCTCCGCCTCGTCCGGACCGAGCTCGCGCAGGGTGTCGGCGACGCGCGCGAGCGTCGGTTTGACCTGGTCGAGCGCCTCTTCGAGCGACACCCTGGCCCGTGCGACCACCCCGCCCCCCGCGGCCAGTTCGAGGTCCGTGGCATCCGCGTCGACGTCGACCTCGAACACGGCGGCCCCCTCACCACCGTCATCGAGCCTCATGGTCAACTGCTGTGGCACAGCACATCCTCCCGCCCAGGGCGCACACCCGGCTGACGACCACCGGCGTCTCCCATCCTGGGTGACCGGGCCCGGCCCCCGCAGGCGTATGCGGGGGATCCGGCAAACATCCTCCCCGCGCCCGGCCGACGCGGGTGCCCGGCGTCGGGTGCGCCCGGACGCCGGGCACGCCGGGGCTTCGGCGGCCGTCCGCGGGCCGGTCCTCGGCAGAGCCTTCGCAATCTTGGCAATCGGCCGACCGAAGATTCGCAGCAATTGGCAGCCGTCCAGCATTGATGGCACTCAGTGCCAGTGCCAGAGTCTCAGTGCGGCCCGCCGGACCTCGGCGGTGGTCAACTCTCCCGTACGACAGGACCACGGGCCGCACCACGAAGACACGCGATGCCACCTCGATCCGCGAGGGCGCGGGGCATTCGCAGAGAAGACAGACGACTCGACGTTCTCTCCCTCTCCCCCTCAGGAGGACCCGATGTCCACCAGCGCCCTGACGCACCGCGTCCACGTCCTCGCCCCGCCCGGGCACCGTCACGACGAGATCCTCACACCCGCCGCCCTCGACTTCGTCGGTCACCTCGCCGCGGCCTTCGGCGGCCGCCGCGGGGAACTCCTCAAGGAGCGCCGCCGCCAGGCGCTGCGGCTCGCGTCGGGCTCCCCGCTCGACTTCCCCGTGGCCACCTCCCCGGTGCGGGCCGACCCGACCTGGCGCGTGGCCCCGCCCGCGCCCGGTCTGACCGACCGCCGCGTGGAGATCACGGGTCCGCCCGACCGGAGCACGGCGGTCGCCGCGCTCACTTCCGGGGCCCGGGTCTGGATGGCCGACTTCGAGGACGCCACGTCGCCCACCTGGCAGAACATCGTCGACGGCCAGCTCACGCTCCTCGACGCCGTCGAGCACCGCCTCGACCTCGCCACCGCCGGGCGCGCGGAGCACCGCGGACTCGCCACCCTCATGGTCCGTCCACGCGGCTGGCATCTGGTCGAGGAGCACCTGGAGTTCGAAGGAGAGCCGGTGCCCGCCGCCCTGGTGGACTTCGGGCTCTATTTCTTCCACTGCGCGCGGCGCCAGATCGAGGCCGGGCACGGCCCGTACTTCTATCTGCCGAAGCTGGAGAACCGTTACGAGGCGCGGCTGTGGAACGACATCTTCGTCGTCGCCCAGGACCTGCTCGGCATCCCCCGCGGCACCGTGCGGGCCACCGTCCTCATCGAGACGGTCACCGCGGCCGTGGAGATGGAGGAGATCCTGCACGAGCTGCGCGAGCACAGCGCCGGACTCAACGCCGGGCGCTGGGACTACCTGTTCAGCCTGATCAAGACCTTCGGGCACCGCACGGACTTCCTGTTGCCCGACCGCGCGCAGGTCACGATGACGGCGCCCTTCATGCGCGCGTACACCGACCTGCTCGTGCGCACCTGTCACCGGCGCGGCGCCCACGCCATCGGTGCCATGTCCGCGCAGGTGCCGAGCGCGGATCCGGCGGCCGCCGAGGCCGCGTTCGCCACGGTCCGCCTGGACAAGGAGCGGGAGGCCGAGGACGGCTTCGACGGCTCGTGGGTCGCCCACCCCCGTCTGGTGGCGGTGTGCCGGGAGGCGTTCGACGGCGTGCTCGGCGACCGGCCGCACCAGCTCGACCGGACGCGGGACGACGTGGAGGTGACGGCGGCCGCGCTGCTGTCCACGCGTCGCGTCGGCGGCCCGCCCGCGCCCGACGGGGCGCGCACGAACATCGCGGTGGCCGTTCGGTACTTCGCGGCCTGGCTGCGGGGGCAGGGAGCGGTCACCCTGGACGGGCTGATCGAGGACGCGGCGACCGCCGAGATCGCACGGGTGCAGATCTGGCAGTGGCTGCGGCATCGGGTGCTCGACCGCGAGACGGTGCTGCGGCTCCTCGACGACGAGCTCGACGCGCTCGGCGCCGCCTACCCGTGGGCGGACCTGGACGCGGTGCGCGCGCTCTTCGAACGGACCACGCTGTCGGTGGAGTTGCCGCAGTTCTTCACGCCCGAGGCCTACACGCGCCACCTCGTGCGGCACGCCGGGGCGCGGTCATGACCGGGCGCGTGCAGCGCGTCGGCGTGGTCGGCGGCGGGCAGATGGGGGCGGGGATCGCCGAGGTGTGCGCGCGGGCCGGGCTCGACACGGTGGTGTGCGAGGTCGACGCGGTGGCGGCCAGGGCGGCGCGGGACCGGGTGACGGCGTCGTTCGACCGCGCGGTGCGGCGCGGCAAGCTGGCGGGGGCCGACGCGGCGGACGCGCTCGCCCGGATGGTCTTCACCGGCAGCCTGGAGGACCTGGCCGACCGGCAGATGGTCGTCGAGGCCGTGGTGGAGAACCCGGACGCGAAGACCGAGGTGTTCGCCGTCCTCGACAAGGTCGTCGAGGACCCCGGGGCGGTCCTCGCCAGCAACACCTCCTCCCTGCCCGTGATGCGCCTCGGCATGGCGACCGGCCGCGCGGACCGCGTCCTTGGCCTGCACTTCTTCAACCCCGTCCCGGTGCTTCCCCTGGTGGAGGTCGTGACATCCCTGCACACGTCGGCGGAGACGGTGCGGACGGCCGAGGACTTCGCGACCCGCGCCCTCGGCAAGACGGTGATCCGCTCCCAGGACCGGGCGGGCTTCGTCGTCAACGCCCTGCTGATCCCGTACCTGTTGTCCGCGATCCGGATGGCGGAGTCCGGCTTCGCCTCCCCGGCGGACGTCGACGCAGGGATGGAGCTGGGGTGCGCGCACCCCATGGGCCCGCTCAAGCTCGCGGACCTGATCGGCCTGGACACCGTCGTCTCGATCGCGGAATCCCTGTACGACGAGTTCAAGGAGCCCTTGTACGCCCCTCCCCCGCTGCTCCAGCGCATGGTGGAAGCCGGACTGCTCGGCCGCAAGACGGGCCGCGGCTTCCACACCTACGACCAGGGCTGAGGGGCCCGGGAGCGGGTGGCCCGGTGCTGAGGGGCCCGGGCCACCCGTCAGCTACGACACCCCTCGACGCGCCGGCGCGGGTCCGTCCCGCAGGCGCGCGAGGTGGCCCTTGAGCGTGAACCCCGGCGCGGCCGCCTCTCCGGGCTTCAGCCGGCCGCCGCCGTCCAGGAGCCGGCGTGCCGCCATATGGTCACCGGGGCGGTTGACGGACTCGACCGCGCGCAGGCCCTCGCCGCGGAACAGGAGCACCGAGAACGCGTCCGGGTCGTCGCCGAGCACCATCTCGGTGTCGTGCCCGTCGTCGTGCCCCGCGATCTGCACGGTGGTGGCGAACTGGTCGCTCCAGAACCACGGCAGTTCCTGGTAGTGGGCGCGGGACGCCCCGGTCAGCCGCTTCGCGACCAGCCGGGCGTGGCCGACGGCGTTCTGCACGGATTCCAGCCGCAGCCGCTTGCCCGAGCGCACCTGCGGGAACGCCGCGCAGTCCCCGATGGCCGAGATGTGCGGATCACCGGTCAGCAGGCGGGCGTCGACGGTGACGCCGTCACCGACCGGGAGGCCGGCCGCGGCGGCGAGTTCCGTGCGCGGGGTCACTCCGACGCCGATCACGACCAGGTCGGCGGGCAGGCGACGGCCGTCGGCAAGCTCGACGGCCGTCACTTTCCCGTGCCAGTCCCCGCGCAGCGCCACGACCTGCTGACCGAACAGGAGTCGAGTGCCCTCCCCGCGATGCAGCCGTGTGAAGTGCTCCGCGGTCCGCGCCGAGACGGCACGGGCGAGCGGCCGGTCGAGCGCTTCGACGACGGTCACCGCGCGGCCCGACTCCCGTGCGGCGGCGGCGCATTCGAGCCCGAGGAACCCGGCTCCCACCACCACCGCGTACTGGGCCGCGGCCAGGGAGGCCCGCAGCGCGGCGGCGTCCCGCGCGGTCCGCAGGGTGTGGACGCCGCGCAGCGCGGCGCCCGGGACGTCGAGGGGGCGCGGGCGGGCCCCGGTGGCCAGGACGAGATGGCCGTAGTCGTACGCCGTGCCGTCGCGCAGGCGGACCGTGCGCGCGGCCGGGTCGACGGCCGTCACGGTGCCGCCGACCAGGTCGATCGACTGGCGTGCGTAGTACGTCGGGGGCCGCAGCCACAGCTGTTCGTCGCCCGGGGCCGCTCCGTCGCCCTTGAGGCAGGCCTTGGACAGGGGCGGGCGCTCGTAGGGGAGGGCGTCCTCGGCGCTGATGAGGGTGACGCGGCCCCGGTAGCCGTGCTCGCGCAGGGAAGCGGCTGTCTCGTAGCCGCCCTGTCCGGCGCCGACGATGACGACGGACGGGGGCTGTGCGTCGCCCGTCATCACTTCTGCCGTTCGGGGACGTGGACGATCAGGCCGTCCAGGGCGGCGGTCACCGTGAGCCGGCAGCTCAGCCGGCTGGTGGGTCGGCGTGGGCAGGCGGTGAAGTCGAGCAGGTCGTCCTCGTCGGGCCGGGCCGGCTCCAGGCGGTCGACGGTGGTGTCGTCCACGTACACGTGGCAGGTGGCGCACTGCGCGTTGCCCGCGCACTGGGCGACGATGCCGTCGATGTCGTTGAAGACGGCGCCGCGCATGACGCTCGTACCGGCGGGGACGTCGATGCGGCGGCGGGTGCCGTCGACGCCGACGTAGGTGATTTCGGGCATGGCGGTACTCCTCGGAGACGTACGGCGGCGCGCGAGGGCGCGCGGCGCCGCGGACGCCGGTCATGTGGGTGTGGGACGCGCACGCCTGAGGGCTCTACGCGGAGCGGAGAAGACGCTCCAGGACGTACGCGAAGCAGCGAGAGGTGGGTGTGGATGGCGCTGCCGGTGGTCGATGGGGGACGCGTCACCCCTGCCGGTTCACCGTCGTCCGCCGGCCGTGGGGACACGCGACGTCCTGGGCCAGGGCTGCGGCAGCGGGCTGGACAGTATCAGAGGAGTGCGCGGCGGGCCAGGGCGTTTCGTTCGGATCATCGGATCGTTGGTTCAGGTGTGCCGTTGACTGACGCGCAGTGGGCGCGTATCGAGCCGTTGCTTCCTGAGCGAACCCCGCGTCGTGGCGGTCGTTGGCGGGATCACCGTGTGGTGATCGATGCGATCGCCTGGAAGTTCCAGACGGGGTCGCAGTGGGTGCATCTGCCGGAGCGGTATGGCAACTGGCGGGGCGTCTACAACCGGCTGCGGATGTGGGCCCGCGACGGCACCTGGGAGCGTGTTCTCACGGCTCTGCTCGCGCGGGCCGATGCCGATGAGGACCTGGACTGGGCAGTTGCGGTGGACTCCACGATCGTGCGCGCCCATCAGTACGCGGCCGGAGCCCGCAAAAAGGGGCTCCAGCCGACGAACCACCTGATCATGCCTTCGGCCGGTCCCGCGGCGGACTTACTACGAAGATCCACCTCGCCCCGGACGGGCGCTGCCGCCCTTTGGTATTCGTGCTCACTGCAGGGCAGGCCGGGGACGCACCGGCCTTCCCGGAGGCGATGGCCCGCCTGCGAGTTCCCCGCCTGCGCGGGCGTCCCCGGACCCGGCCGGATGTGGTCCTGACTGACAAGGCGTACTCCTCGCGCGCCATCCGCGAACACCTGCGGCGCAGAGGCATCCGAGCCGTGATCCCATTTCCGGCCGATCAGCAGGCTCACCGATGGCGGACAGGAAGCCGGGGCGGCAGGCCGCCCCGCTTCAACCGGGAGACCCACAAACGGCGCAATACCGTCGAGCGGTGCATCAATCGCCTCAAGCAGTGGCGCGGCATCGCCACCCGGTACGAGAAGAACGCCACGATCTATCTGGCCGGCCTTCATATCGCTGGCATCTTCCTGTGGTCAGCAACATGATCAAACATGGTCGGCATTGACGAACTGGAAGGGAGGACGCCGTGCCCGCCCGCTACCAGGACCTTCCCGGGTTCGAGCATGTCTACCTGGAGGACAGCTGGGTCTTGAACATCGAGGCCCGCCCCGGCGTGCTGACGATGCTGCTTGAAGTTCATCTGCTACCCGATCACCCCGAGCACCAAGCCCCACCACCAGGGAAGTGGGCGTGCTACCGCAAGGCCACCCTTGTCTTCCAGGAGGTTGGGGACCTGCACTGGACCGGCCAAGGCGCCCTCCCGACGACGGATCCAGACGGCACCCGGGACTTCGGGAACGTTGACGCCCTGATCGGTACGGCCCTCGGCTACCAGCTCGAAGGCGGCTGGGGCGAGATCACCATCGCATCATCCGCACCGACACTGGTGATCCACCCAGACGCTTCTGATCCAAACGAAGCGCCCTAGGCCGGACCGGCCGTGCGCCCGCGGCGCGGGTCGGGCAGACGGTGCGTCATGAACGGTCTGGCGGCGATGAACTCACGGAATTTCAGGGCGGCTTCGGACAGGTAGGCGTCGCGGTTCCACACCAGGGTGAGCACCCGATGGCAGTCGGCCGCGTCCATGTGCACCCAGGCGACCGGGACGTGCGAGTCCGTGCCCGCCTGCCGGGAGATCGCCGGGATGAGGCCGATGCCGAGGCCCGCGCTGATCATGTCCTGGCTCGCGCCCGGTTCGTCGCCCTCGCAGGACAGCGTCGGCGCGAGCCCCTCGGAGGCGAAGAGCCGGTCGAGGAGGGCGCGTTGCCAGTGGCCGACGCGGGTGGTGACGAAGGGCTCGTCGGCGATCTCGGGGATCGTCACGCTCTCCCGCCCGTCGAGCCAGTGCCCGCGCGGCACGGCGAGCAGCACCTCCTCGCGGGCGAGCTCGACCGACTCCAGGTTCGCGCCGGCCAGCGGCTGCGAGGCCACGCAGAAGTCGACCTCTCCGGCGCGCAGTCGGCGCTCCATCTCCTGGGCCGTCGACTGGAAGAGCCGGACGTCGGCACGGGGGTGCGCGGCCCGGAAGCTGCCGAGGACGTGGGTGATCGTCAGCAGGGTCTCGGAGGCGACGCTGACCCGGCCGAGCCCCGTGTCCCGGGCGTCGCGCAGGGCCCTGCGGCCGTCGTCCAGCTCACTGAGGGCGCGGTCGACGTGGCGCAGGAACATCGCGCCGTACTGGTTGAGCCGGATGCGGCGCCCCTGCCGGTCGAAGAGCGGGCAGCCGAGCTCGGCCTCCAGGCGCGCGATGGTGCGGCTCAGCGAGGGCTGGGCGACGCGCAGCTCCTCGGCGGCGCGGCTGATGTGCTCGTACCGCGCGACGGTCTG
Source organism: Streptomyces flavofungini (assembly GCF_030388665.1). Lineage (NCBI taxonomy): Bacteria > Bacillati > Actinomycetota > Actinomycetes > Kitasatosporales > Streptomycetaceae > Streptomyces > Streptomyces flavofungini. Next base: position 732,498 of record NZ_CP128846.1, read on the forward strand.
GAAGTAGCGCAACTGCAGAAGATCCACGATCCACCTTCACTTATGCCTCTGCGGTCATCTTCACATGGCGAAACCGGTCTTGGAACACATAAGCGGTTCTCCCTACGGTCACTCGTGGGGTCACCGCACGGGTGACGGGCAACGGCGCCCGGCACCCGCACACGCGAAGCGGGCGACCCCGTCCACGTCAGCCGTCCACCCGGCCACCCGTCCCCCAGGAAGGTCGCACCATGAGCGCTGCGGAGCTGGCCCGACTCCAGTTCGCGGCCACGACCGGCATCCACTGGCTGTTCGTGATCCTCACCATGGGGCTCGTCCCCCTCGTGGCGATCATGCACACCCGGGCCGCGTTCACCCGTGATCCCGCCCAGAGAGCCGTCCGGGAGCGCATGACGCGCTTCTGGGGTCAGCTCTACGTCATCAACTACGCGGTCGGCATCGTCACCGGCCTCGTCATGGAGTTCCAGTTCGGCCTGAGCTGGAGCGGCCTCAGCAAGTTCGCGGGCAACGTCTTCGGTGCCCCGCTGGCCCTCGAGACCCTCATCGCCTTCTTCGCCGAGTCCACCTTCCTCGGCATGTGGATCTTCGGCTGGGGCCGGCTGCGCCGGGGCACGCACGTCACGCTGATCTGGCTGGTCGCCCTCACCGCGTACGCCTCCGGGTACTGGATCCTGATCGCCAACGGCTTCATGCAGCATCCCGTCGGCTACGAAGTGCGCGACGGCGCCGCCTACTTGACCGACTTCGGGGCGCTGCTCACCAACGCGAGCGCCCTGGTCGCGCTCGGCCACATCGCGCTCGCCGCGCTGACGACGGGCGGCGTCTTCGTCGCCGGGATCAGCGCCTGGCACTTCCTCAGGGGCACCGGGGAGACCGAGCTGTTCCGCGGCTCCCTGCGGCTCGGCCTCTGGACGGCCGCGGTCTCCTCCTTCTTCGTCGTCATCGTCGGCGAGCTGCAGCGGCCCGTGATCGAGCGGACGCAGCCCATGAAGGAAGCCGTCCTCCGCAACAGCGGTGTCGCGGAGGTACAGGCGCGACTCGTCAGGGAGCACGGGCCCGGTGACTACGTGCCCTGGCAGGACACGATGCGGATCTCGATGGACGTGATGACCGTCATCGGCAACACCGTGTCCACCATCACCTTGATCGCCGTCATCCTGCTCCGGAAGGACCGCCTGCTGCGCTGGCGGCCCTGCCTGTGGGTGCTCGTCGCGTCGGTCCCCTTCCCCTTCATCGCCTCCGCGGGCGGCTGGGTCGTACGCGAGGTCGGCCGCCAACCCTGGCTGGTGTACGGCGAATTGACGGTCGAGGAGGCGCTGTCCCACGTCAGCACGGTCGCACTGGCCGTGTCCTGCACCGTGTTCGTCGCCGTCTTCCTCGCGCTGGCCGTGACGAACTGGACCCTCATCACCCGCTTCGCCCGCCGCGGCCCGGACGCCACGCAGCTCGGCGCCACGGAGCCGCTCCCCGCGGAAGCCGAACCCATGGATGCCGCCGTGGTCTGACCCCTCCTCCGTCCAGCACCTCCCCGCGCCCTGAAACCTTGCGTTCTGAAGAAAGTTGCACGAGATGAGTCTGGAGACCGCCTGGCTGGCCCTCCTCGGCCTGCTCCTCGCCGGGTACTTCGTACTCGGCGGATACGACTACGGCGTACAGATGCTGCATCCCCTTCTCGGCGGGAGAAGGGCCGACGGACCAGAGGCCGGCGAGCCCGAGGCCGGCGCGAGAGACGGCCGCGAAGCCGAACGGAATGCCGCCCTGGACGCGATCGCGCCCTTCTTCCTCGGCAACGAGGTCTGGCTGGTCGCCTTCACCGGCGTCCTGTTCGGTGCCTTCCCGCACCTGGAGGGCACCCTCCTGTCCGGCCTCTACCCGCTGATCGTGGCGATCCTCGTCGGCCTGGTCCTCGGCAACGCCGCCGTCCAGCTGCGCGGCCGCTCGCGCGGTGCCCGCGCCCGCCGCCGGTGGGACGTCCTGATCGTGGTCGGCGGCGCGCTTCCCGCCGTGTGCTGGGGGCTCGTCGTGGGCCTGCTGCTGCACGGGGTGCCCCGGCGGGCCGACGGGGGTTTCCACATCGGCGTCGGCGACGTGATCTCTCCGTTCGTGCTGTCCTGCGGGGTGACCACGGCGCTGCTCTTCGCGGCGCACGGTGCGGTGTTCGTCGCCCTGCGCTCCGGTCCCGACGTGGCCGCCAGGGCACGGCTCTTGGGGCTCGCCCTGTTGCGCCGGGGCGGCCTGACGGGTGCCCTGCCCCTGCTGCTCACGCTGTTCGGTGCCGGTGCCTCGATGACGAACGAGGCGACCTCGGCGGTCATCGCCGTCCTCTTCGCGGCGGCGCTCGCCACAGCCTGGCGGTCCCTCTCCAGGGGGCGGCACGTCCGGGCGTTCGCGGCCACGTGCTGCGCGACCGCGCTGCCCGTGCTGCTCGTGGGGGCCGGCCACTATCCGTACGTCCTGATCAGCTCCGCGGGCGCGGGACTGACCGTCGATCAGGCCGTCACCGACGGCGCCACGCTGAAGATCCTCAGCGTGTTCGGTGTCCTGATCGTCCCGGTGATCCTCGCCTACCAGTCCTGGAGCTGGTGGGCCTTCCGCGGCCGGACCGGCCGTCGCCACCCCAGCTACTTCTGAGCCCCGGAACACAAGGAGAGGGACCCGGCATGGACGACGAGAGGGACCCGGCATGAAAGACGGGAGGGGCCCGGCATGAAAGACGGGAGGGGCCCGGCATGAAACCCGTCGAACGCCGCCTGATGCGGGAACTCCCGCTGCTGCGCCGCCACATGACGTACGCGACGACGACGGCCCTCCTCGGAGCCGGGCTCGCCGTCGCCCAGGCGGTCCTCCTCGCGACGGTCCTCGCGGACGGTTTCGCCGGGCGCGCGTTCCGCACCGGGCCGCCGGCCGCGCTGGCCGCCGTCATGGTGCTGCGCGCGCTCCTGGCCTGGGCTCGCGGGGCGCTCGCCCAGCGAGTGGCCGCGGACGTCAAGCGCGCGCTGCGGGACCGGATCACCGGCCGCCTGCGGCACGCCGACCCCCTGCGGCTCTCAGCCGGCCGCCACGGCGAGACCGCCACGCTGCTCACCCGCGGCCTGGACGCCCTGGACCCGTACATCGTCGGCTACCTGCCCACGATGGCCGCCTGCGCGGTGGTACCCCTCACCGTCGTCGGCTGGCTGGCCGGGGCCGACTGGACGTCGGCGCTGATCGTCGTCGTGACCCTGCCGCTGATCCCCGTGTTCGGCGCGCTGGTCGGCCTGCACACCGCACGGCGCACCGCACGGCAGTGGCGGTTGCTCGCGCGGCTCGGCGGTCACTTCCTGGACGTGCTGGCCGGGCTGCCGACGCTGCGCGCGTTCGGCCGGGAGCGGCATCAGGCGCGGGTGGTGGGCGAGATGGCGGACGCCCACCGGCGGGCCACCATGCGCACGCTGCGGGTGGCGTTCCTGTCGTCGTTCGTCCTGGAGACGGTCGCGACCCTCTCCGTGGCGCTGGTCGCCGTCCCGGTCGGACTGCGGCTGCTGCACGGCGAGTTGGACCTGCGTACGGCGTTGATCGTCCTGTTCCTCGCACCCGAGGCGTATCTGCCGCTGCGTGCGCTCGGCGCGGCCTTCCACGACAGCGCCGAGGGGATCGCGGTGGCGGGGCGGGTCTTCGCGGTCCTCGACGACGAGGCCGACGCGCCCGCGGGCCCGGCAGTGCGCACCGCCGACGCCCGCACGGCCCACCTGCGCCTCGACGACGTCACCGTCCATCACCCCGACCGTGCCGCGCCCGCCCTGCGGCACGTCTGCCTCTCCGTCCGTCCCGGCGAACACGTGGCCCTGGTCGGACCGAGCGGCGCGGGCAAGTCCACGGTGCTCGCGCTGCTCCTCGGCTTCGTGGCGCCGACGGCGGGGCGGGTCGAGGTCGGCAGCAGCGGCCTCGGGGACCTCGACGTCGACGCGTGGCGCGCGCAGGTGGCGTGGGTGCCGCAGCGCCCGCACCTGTTCGCCGCGTCCGTCGCGGACAACATCCGCCTCGGGCGCCCCGACGCGAGCGACGCGGAGGTGCGTGCCGCGGCCCGCGCCGCCGCGGCCGACGTGTTCATCGAGGAACTGCCGGAGGCGTACGGCACCGTACTCGGCGAGCGCGGCGCCGGGCTCTCCGCCGGCCAGCGCCAACGCGTCGCCCTGGCCCGCGCGTTCCTCAAGGACGCCCCCGTCCTGCTCCTCGACGAACCCACCGCCCACCTCGACCCGGAGAGCGATGCCGCCGTCACACGCGCCACGGCCGACCTGATGCGCGGCCGCACCGCGATCGTGGTGGCCCACCGCACGGGTCTGCTGCCGCACGCGGACCGGATCATCACGGTACGAGGGGGCACCCTCACCGCGACCCGAGGGACGCCCGGATTCATGGACGCGCCAGCGTCCTGCGGCACCCCCACACCCGTACTGCTCCCCTGATTCCCCTGACCCTCCTGACTCCCCTGACTCCCCTGACTCCTCTGCACAGGAAGGCCGTTGGCCTCATGACGACCCCCACGGAGGCCACAGCCCCCGCGACACCGGGCCCCGAAACCGACCCCGACCCCGGCCTCACCGCCACCTCCGCACCCGCACCCACACCCACACCACTGAACCCATCCACACCACTGAGACCACCCACCCCCGCTCCCAGTCCCCACCCCACCCTCCGCCTCCTGCGCCACCTCCTCCCCCACTGGCGCAGGCTGCTGCCCGCCGCGCTCGCCGCAGCCGGGAGCGACCTCGCCGGTGCCGCGCTGATGTGCACGGCCGCCTGGCTCATCACCCGGGCCGCCGAGCAGCCGCCGCTCGCCTCGGTCGCCCTCGCGATCGTCGCCGTACGGGCCCTTGCCCTGGGGCGCGGGGCGCTGCGCTACGCCGACCGGCTGCTCGGTCACGACGGGGTGCTGCGGGCCGTCGCGGGCTTCCGGACCCGGGTGTACGAGGCGCTGGTGCCGCTCGCCCCCGCGGGCACCCCCGTGTTCCGGGGCGGCGACCTGCTGACCCGCCTCGTCGACGACGTCGGCGCCGCCCAGGACCTGTTGCTGCGGGTGCTGTTCCCGGTGGCGGCCGCGTGCGCGGTCGCGGCGACCGCCACGGGTTTCGCCACGGTGCTGCTGCCGCAGGCGGGTGCCCTGCTGGGGCTGCTCCTCGTCGTGGCGGGAGTCCTCGTACCCGTGCTGGTGCTCACGGTCTCGCGCCGCACGGGCCACGCGGAGAAGCAGGCGAGGGCCGACCTCGCCGCGCTGACCGTCGACTTGACGCGAGGCGCGGCGGACCTGGCCGCGTACGGTGCGCGGGGCCGGGCGGAGGAGCGGGCCCGCAGCGCCTCCGCACGCATCGCCGCACTCGAACGCCACCAGGCCCGCACGACGTCGCTCGCCTCGGCCGTGGTCCTGCTGCTCCAGGGCGGGGCGACGGTGGGCGTGACCTGGCTCGCGGTGGGCGCGCACGCGGACGGCGCGCTGCCCGCAACGCACGTCACCGTCCTCGCGGTCCTGGCGCTGGTGTCCTTCGAGGCCCTGGTGCCCCTGCCCACGGCAGCCCGCCACCTCGCCGCGGTGCGGGCCTCCGCCCGCCGCCTGGCCGACCTCCTCGACGAGCCACCGCCCGTCGTCGACCCGCCCTCCCCGGAACCGCTCATCGCCGCCACGTCGCCGAACGGGGCACAGCTCACGGCCCCCGAGCCGCTCAGCGTGACGCGGCCAACCGCCCCTGAGCCGCCCAGCATGACACCCCTCGCCACCCTTGATCCGCTGAGTGATCCGCTGAGCGACCCGCTGAGCCCGGCGCCGCTCGCCGCCGAACCACTGGGGGTGGAGATCACCGACCTCCGGGTGCGCCACCGCCCCGGCGGCCCCCTGGCCCTGGACGGGGTGGCCCTGCGCCTGCGGCCCGGCCGCCGCGTCGTGCTCATCGGTGCCAGCGGTTCGGGGAAGTCGACGCTGATCGCGGCGCTCATGCGGTTCGTCCCGTACGAAGCCGGATCGATCCGCGTCGGCGGCCGCGAACTGCGGGACTGCGCGGGTGCCGACGTCCGCGCCGTGATCACCGGCATGACCCAGGACGCCCACGTCTTCCACACCACGGTCCGCGCCAACCTGGCCCTGGCCCGCCCCGACGCCACGGACGCCGACCTCATCGACGCGGCGCGCAGGGCCCGTCTCCTGGACTGGATCGACTCGCTGCCCGACCGCTGGGACACCCTCGTCGGCGGCGACGGCGCGACGATGTCGGGCGGCCAGCGCACCCGCCTCCTCCTGGCCCGCGCCCTCCTCGCCGACCCACCCGTCCTGGTCCTGGACGAACCCACGGAGGGCCTGGACCCGGCCACGGCGGCCGCAGTGCTCACCGACATCCTCGACGCCACCCGGGGCCGCACCACACTCCTGGTCACCCACGAACGCTCGGGCCTCACGGCGGCGGACGAGATCGTGACCCTCGACCGCGGCCGGGTCGTGCCCGCCTGACACCCGGCCGTCAGCAGCGAGCGGCGACCGCGCCCCGCCTCGCCACCCTGCTCCCTCAGAGTCGCGCGGATCTTCGCTGAGGCAGCTTCGCCCCCCTTGCGCGCGGTCGCCGGACCGACTGTGAACCGACCCGATCGAACCGGCAGACGGCCTCCCGGCTCACCGACGCGGCAGCGGGTGCCGCATCGACGCCGCGGACGATGGGGCCGTACGAGGTACCTCCCGGGCGCTCACGCACTCCTGCGCGCTCGCATCACTACCGTGAGGGACACATGCCCTGACGGGCGGCGGGGGTTGGGCCCTCGACGGCGCCAACTCGGCGTATCGCCCCCTGGGTGGTTGAGCCCGGACTCAGCCGGCAGCCGAGGCCCGGCGACGGGCCAGCGCACCGTTGGCCGCGTCCAGAATGTTCCCGAAGGTCCGCGTGATGATCGGCCGCGCCACCCGGCGCGTGAGGAAGCCGCCGATCAGGGGGACGGGGATCTCCGCACGGGTGGTCCAGCGGACCAGGGTGCCGCCCTCGACCTCCTCGAAGGTCATACGGCCGAGTTCGTGGCGGGAGGGCGGCAGGCTGCGCTCGACGACGTACTCGGTGGCGTACGGCGGGTCGTAGTGCGTGATGCGCTCGCGGAACCAGCCGATCAGCCAGAGGTGGTCGCGCACCGCGCCGACGCCGTAGGGCGCGGTCTCGCCGGGGCGGTTCAGGCGGCAGCGGACCGCCAGGGGGGAGCGCGTGTAGTTGGTGGTCGTGGTGAGCCAGTCGAAGACGTCATCGACGGGGGCGGCGACGACACGTTCGACGATCATGGTTTCCATGGCTGGTTGCCTCCTCTGTCGAGCGGGAGCACCGTCTCCGCACGGTGCAGCTTGTCCGGGTTGCGCATGCCGTAGAGGCCGGCGATCCGGCCGTCGTGGATCTCGAAAGCCACCAGCCAGTCGAGTTCGCCGTCGGTGACGAACCGCGCCGCGGGCATGCCGTTGTACGTGGCGTACTCGACCCGGGTCGCCTCGGTCGTGGTCTTGATCACGCCGAGGACGAACCGGGCGACCTCGGCGCTGCCCACGATCGGGCGGCGGGCGGCGACGACCTTTCCGCCGCCGTCGGAGATCTGCACGACATCGGGCGCCAACAGGTCCATCAGCGCCTGCACTTCGCCGGTCGACGCCGCGAACAGGAACCGCTGGACGATCTCCCGGCTCGCGCCGGAGTCGGGCTCGAAACGGCGGCGCCGCGCGTGCACGTGACGGCGCGCACGGTGGGCGATCTGGCGGACGGCGACTTCGGTCTTGCCGATCGACGCGGCGACCTCGCCGTGGGTGTAGCCGAACACGTCGTGCAGCACGAACACGGCGCGCTCGGTGGGGTTCAGGGTCTCCAGGACGAGCATCATGGCCATCGACAGCGACTCGGCGAGGATCGCGTCGTCGCTCACGCCGGGCTCGGTGCGGATCGGCTCGGGCAGCCAGGAGCCGACGTACTCCTCACGGCGCGCCTTGGCCGCACGCAGGTGGTTGAGGGACTGCCGGGTCACGATGCGGACCAGGTAGGCACGCGGGTGCTCGACGGTGGCGGGGTCGACCGCGCGCCAGCGCAGATAGCTCTCCTGCAGCACGTCCTCCGCGTCGGTGGCACTGCCCAGCATCTCGTAGGCGATGGTGAACAGCAGCGGCCGGTGCTCGGTGAAGGCGTCCTCAGCCATGACCCGTCCCCCTCACGCGTACGCGTCGGCACTTGCGCATCACACCTGCTCCTCTCGTCGGACGCTCATCGAGACACCTCACGCCGGGAAACCGTGACAGGTCGCCGGTGTGATTCGCTTCACAGCGGGTGCCCCAGGTTCACAGCGGGTCCCCCGGATGCGGCGTGGCGACATGCCGTGGCGCCATTCGGCTCGGACAAGATGCGACTTCAACGAGTCACTGCGTCATGGCGGCAGACCGGGGCATAAGGATTGCGGCGCGGCATCGACGTCCTGGGCCGCGGCAGCGGTGCCGGGCCCGCCCCGGGCGCCCCACCCCTCTCACCCCACGCCCCACCTCACACCCCGCACCCGCCCCCACCCCGCACAGGAGCCGTCGATGACCGACCACCGCGCCTTGGCCGCGGGCGCCGCGCTGTTCACCGTGAGCGCCGTGTACGCCGCACAGGCCCACGCCTGGCTCCCCGCCGTCGGCCTCGTCCACGGGGCCGGGTTCCTCGCCGCCCGGGCCCGGCGCGAGCGCGCCGCACAGCGCTGCGCCCGCGCGCTCGCGCAGCGCGCCGAACTCGTCGCGCGCCCCAGCCCGGAGCCCCCGTTCGCGCCGGCCCTGCTGAAGGAGGTCAGCCGCGGCTGGACCGAGCTCAACGCGGCGTGCTGCCTGCACGCGTGGCTGTCGAGGGGCGACGAGCACGATCCCGCGCGCTGCCGGGGGACGGCACCGGCGTCCTGAGTCGGCCACCTCGTCGGCCGCGTCAGCGACCTGGGTCGGAGCACGTCGCGCGCCACCGGGCGGCCTCGGGCCGGTAGGTCCGGGTCAGCCCAGGAATTCCGCGGTGGTCGCCACGAACCGGTCGGCGTCGTCCAGCCAGGGGAAGTGCGCAGACCCGGGCTGTACGACGCAGGTGGCGTCGGGGAACAGCGCGGCGAACTCCGCCGTGGACGCGGGCGGGCTGTTCAGGTCGAACGCTCCGGCGAGCAGCAGGACGGGGGCGGTGAGCGCGGTGAGCGCCGCACGAGTGGCTTCCGGCGTGAAGGCGCCCTCGGCCCCGAAGAGGGCGGCGGCCTCGTCGTTGGCGGGTCGGCTGTCCGCGTGGTGCCGGGCGGCCGCCTCGTCCCAACGGCCGTAGAAGAAGGGCGCGATCGCGTCCCAGTCGCCGCCCGCGCCCTGGGTGATCGCTTCCAGGGCGGCGTACGCGGCGGGGAACCACGGCTCGTCCTTGCGGGCCTGCGCCAGCGCCCGGCGCTCCTCCCCCGTGACCGCGATGCCGACGGCACGGGAGCCGGGGGCTATGAGGGCGAGCCTGCGGACGCGGGCCGGGTGGCGGGCCGCGTACTGCGTGGCGACGTTCGCGCCCGCGGAGTGACCGAGCAAGTCGATCTCGGGCAGGGCGAGGTGGGCGCGCAGCGCCTCGACGTCGTCCACGAGGTGGTCACAGCGGTACGTGGAGGTGTCGTCGGGCAGCTCGGAGCGGCCGGTGCCGCGCAGGTCGAGGACGATCAGCTTGCGGTGCGCGGACAGGCCGCCGAGGTCTCCGAGGTAGGCGGAGTCCGCGGGGCCGCCGGGGACGCAGACGAGTGGGGCGCCGACGCCGGTCTCGCGGTAGGCGAGCCGGGTCCCGTCGGGTGCGCAGAAGGTGGGCATGGCCTGGATACTGCCAGCCATAACCTGGTTATACAACCAGGTTGTAGCGAGGTGCAGGGGTGGGTGTATAACCGGGTTGTGGCACGCGAAGAGAGTGAGCGGCGAAGCCCCGGAGCACCGGCAGGAGAGCCCGGGGCAGCGGCCGGGGAGCCCACGGGAACGCTGACCGAGGAGCAGGCCGAGCGAATGCTCGCCGCCATGAACGAGGTCATCCGCGCGGGCGAGGAGATGCGCGCGCTGCGCGCCGAGATGATCAAGGTGTTCGTCCGCTTCGGCTGGACCCAGGACAGGATCGCCCGGCTCACCGGGATGAGTCAGCCCGCGGTGTCCAAGCAGGTGGCGAAGTACAAGCAGGAGGAGGCGCCGCCCCCGCAGGACCTCTCCCTGGACCAGCACGACGTCCCGTGGCTCGAAGGACGCCTGTGGGGTCTGGCGGAGGAGATCGTCGAGGTCTCGCCGGACACGGCCCACTGCGCCCGCCACGTCCACGCCGTCGCCCGGGGCAGGAAGCGCTTCACGCCGCAGCACGTCGACGAGTTGCGGCGCCTCGTCGAGGAGGACCTGAGGCGGCGCGACCCCGCGCTGCCCCGCTCCTTCCGGGACGCCTACGACAGGATCAGCCGGGGCCTCGACGTGCCCGTGCGCACGGCCGCCGCCCCGGGCCCGGCCTCCGTGCGCCGCGCCCTCGCCTGCCAGATCCAGCGCGAGCGGCTGCGCCACGGCTCCTGACGCGGTGGACGGGGCCCCCGTGGCTCGGCGGACGTACCGGCACGCGAGGCGGCGCGGACGCCCCGGTGTGCAAGTTGTGAGGACACGTCAAGTGATCAACACACCCAGGCCACCTGGGCGTAACCGGCGCTGCCTTGGATGACGGCGCCGGTGTCGCCCTCGCGGCCCGGTCCCCCACCCCCACAGGGAGAACCCTCATGCCCCACTCCACGCCGCGTACCCACACGGTCGCCGCCACCGCCGTGGCGCTGGCCGCGACAGCGACGCTGGTGGCCACCGCACCCACCGCGTCGGCGGCGGAAACCCCGCAGCTGAAGGTGCTCACGTACAACGCCTTCCTGTTCAGCAAGACGCTGTACCCGAACTGGGGCCAGGACCACCGCGCCAAGGCGATCCCGGCCGCCGGGTTCTTCCAGGGCAATGACGTCGTCGTCCTCCAGGAGGCCTTCGACAACTCCGCCTCCGACGCGCTCCAGGCGAACGCCGAGGCCGCCTATCCGCACCAGACGCCCGTCATGGGCCGGTCCAAGAGCGGCTGGGACGCCACCGGCGGCGCCTACTCCGCGACGACCCCCGAGGACGGCGGCGTGACCGTCCTCAGCAAGTGGCCGATCGTGCGCAAGGAGCAGTACGTCTACAAGGACGCCTGCGGCGGGGACTGGTACTCCAACAAGGGCTTCGTCTACACCGTCCTGGACGTGAACGGCACCAGGGTCCACGTCGTGGGCACCCACGCGCAGTCCACCGACCCCGGCTGCGCCGCGGGCCAGGCGGCCCGCACGCGCGCCGCGCAGTTCAAGGAGCTCGACGCGTTCCTCGACGCCAAGAAGATCCCGGCGAACGAACAGGTCATGGTGGCGGGCGACTTCAACGTGGACCGGCACAGCGACGAGTACGCCTCGATGCTCACCGACGCCGGACTCGCGCCCGCGGACGCCCGCACCGGCCACGCGTACTCCTTCGACACGAAGGACAACTCGATCGCCTCCGAGCGCTACCCGGACGACCCGCGCGAGGACCTCGACCACGTGCTGCACCGCGCGGGCCACGCCCGTCCCGCGAACTGGCGGAACGACGTGGTGAAGGAGACCACCACGCCCTGGACCGTGTCGAGCTGGGGCAAGGAGTACACGTACGACAACCTCTCCGACCACTACCCCGTGATCGGCCACTGAGGCGGCGCCCCGCCGGGAACGACGGCGCGGGGCAGGAACGACGACGGGGCGGGGACGGAACGCGCGGCATCCGCCCCGTCGTCGTCCCCGCCCCTGAGCCGTCGGGCCGGTGGCCTTCGGGTCAGCGCAGGTCGCTGCCGAAGAGCGCCGCGACGGACGGCGCCGCGAGGTCCTTGGGTCCGAAGGCCACGGCGTTCGTGACGGTCAGGCCCGTGGAGGTGCCGCGCAGGGACCACAGGGCGCCCGCGTCGGCGTTCTCGTGGACGGAGGAGGCGGCGAGGTCGCCGCGGCCGTCGCCGTTGACGTCGAGCAGGGCGGCGGCCGCGCCGAACCGGTCGTTCTTCTCGGCCACGCCGGGTACGCCCGCCGTGTTCTGGTGGAAGGCCTGCGCGCCGGTGCCGGTCACGCCGGAGGCGCTGCCGCGGACGAGGACGACCAAGCCCGCGTCGGTGACGCTGCCCACGTCCTCGCCGGGGACGCCGAGCGCGATGTCGGCGTAGCCGTCGCCGGTGACGTCGCCGACGGCGAGGGAGGCTCCGAAGAGGTCACCCTCCTCCTCGACGCCGGGCACGCCGGGCAGGTCCTGGTCGAACTTCTGGACGGCGTCCTTCAGGCCGTTCGCGGAGCCGTAGGCGACCGTGACCTTGTTCGCCTCGTCCTCGGTGTTGCCGGACACCACGTCGTCGTACTTGTCGCCGTTGATGTCGCCGACCGCGACGGCGCCGCGCGAGCCGGGGGCGTCGCCACGGGTGAAGCCCTTGGGGCTGCCGTAGAGGACGCTGTTGCCCCACGAGCCGTCGCCGTAGTAGTCGTTCATGGCGATGTCGGCGCGGCCGTCGCCGTTGATGTCACCGACGGCCTGGGGGACGACCGGGCCCTTGACGGAGCTGGGTCCGTCCACGCAGACGTCGGGGTTCTGGATGCAGGCCGGGCTCGGGCGCTCGTCGTCGTCATAGCTCGACCACTGCGACTTCTCCATGAAGTCGAGCGTGCCCGCGGGGGTGCCCGTGCGGGTCAGCGGGCCCTTCCAGAGCTTCGCCTTCTGGCCGACCGGGTCGTCGCCGTGGTAGGCGACTCCGGCGAACAGGGCCAGGTCGGTCTTGCCGTCGCCGTCGAAGTCGCCCGCCTGCGGGCGGAACCCGTAGGTGGCGATCTTCGTGCCGCCGGTCAGGCCGGACGCGGAGCCCCACAGGACCACCGCGCCCGCGCTGCCGGCCTGGCCGCCGGAGCCGATGACCAGGTCGGTGAAGCCGTCGCCGTCCAGGTCGCCCTTGGTGAAGGACCTGCCGAACTCCTGCTTGGTGGCGGCGGAACCGGGGACGCCGCTGGTCGAGCGGCTGATGATCTTCTTGTGGGCGGGGTCGAGGCCGTTCTTGGTGCCGTACGTCACCGCGACGTACCCGGCCTGCTTCTTGCCCGAGACGGTGGCGCCCGGAGCGCCGACCACCAGATCGGCGTACCCGTCGCCGTTGAAGTCGTCGGAGGCCTTGGCGGCGGCCTTCTTCGCGGTGGGGGCGGCGGCCTCGGCCCGATCCTGCCCGAGGGACCAGGCGGTGAACCCGCCCGTCAGCAGGAACGTGGCGATCAGAGGTGCGGTGAGTCGTACACGACGGCTTGCTCGCGACATATGGCTTCCTGGGGTTCCTTCGATCGGAGGTCAGCTGGGTGAACGCCCGGACGGTCGACTGCCCTTCGGGCGGATGCCCGGCGGAATTCACCGCTGCTTCATGTCACTTGACCCTCAACGATGGCCAATGGTTGTGCGCCGATCCTGAGGCCCCAGCTGTCCCGCACACGCTCCGGAACGCGGCCTTCAGCGCAGCGACCGGGCTTCCTCCTCGGTGACCGGCTCCCCTGCCGTCACCCCGTGCAGCACGTGGGCGAGCACTTCCGCGCCCCGCACGACGCGCGGCCCCGGCCGGTTGTAGTACGCCGGGCCGTCCAGGACCCAGACGCGCCCGTCCCGTACGGCGGGCAGCTCCGCCCAGCCCGGCAGCGCCTCCAGGAGCGCGCGTTCCCGCAGGGTGCGCTCCGGGCTGAACCCGCAGGGAAGGACGAGCACGACGTCCGGCTGGGCGGCGCGCACGGCCGCCCAGTCCATGGGCTCGGTGTGCTCGCCCGGGGCCGCGAGGAGGGGTTCGCCTCCGGCGCAGTCGATCTGTTCGGGCACCCAGTGCCCCGCGGGCCACAGTGGGTGCAGCCACTCGACGGCGACGGTACGCGGCCGGGGGCGCCCCCGGGTGAGGCGCCGCACCGTCGCGAGCCGTCGCCGCAGCTCCTCCCGGCGTGCGCGCGCGACCGCTCCGACACCGAGGAGGTCGCCGACACGGACGACGCAGTCCAGGACGTCGTCCAGGAGCCGCGGCTCCAGGCCGAGCACCCGGGGCCCGTCGCCGTCGAGGACCCGTACGGCGTCGCGCACGCTCTCGTACGACACCGCGCACACGTCGCACAGGTCCTGGGTGAGCACCACGTCCGGGGCGGCCCTCGACAGCGCCGCGACGTCGAGGGTGTACAGCGAGGAGCCGTGGTGCCGGCCGCCGCCGACGGCCTCGGAGATCTCCCGGCTGCCGAGCTCGTCCGAGGAGAACCCGGCCGCGGTGACCACGGGCACGGCCGCCACCCGCGCGGGCGGCCAGTCGCACTCGTGGGTGCGGCCCACGAGGTCGTCCATGAGGCCGAGTTCGGCGACGATGTCGGTGGCCGCGGGGAGCAAGGAGACGATGCGCATGCCCCGACGGTACGTTCAGCTGCCCCGACCGCACGTTCAGGGGCCTCCGGGCGTCCCGTCCGCCGCGTCCGCCGCCGGGCCCGTGGCCGGTGCGAACCGGACCGGCGCCTGGAAGCGGGCCTTGCGGGCGGCCCGGCGGAAGACGGTGAGCACGGCCGGTCCCGCGAGCATGACGCAGACGAAGTTCGTCACGGCCCGGCCGGTGTCCCAGCCCAGCGACGTCGCGAGGTCGAAGGCGATGTAGCGCTGCCACTGCTCGGTGAAGGGCAGCCCGGGAAGGTAGGCGATGGAGCTGTTCGGGTCGAGGGAGAAGGGCCAGAAGGACAGGTTCAGGAGGAAGCCGAAGAGATATCCGGACAGCGATCCGTACACCGCGAGCATCAGCACTTCGAGCCGTCCCGCGGCCCGTGGGAGCAGCCCGGCCAGCATGCCCACGAAGGCGCAGCCGAACATCTGGTACGGCATCCACGGTCCGACCCCGCCCGTGATGAGCGCCGACGCGAACAGCGACGTGCAGCCTAGGGTGAAGCCGAAGCCCGGCCCGTACACGCGCCCGGCGAGCACGAGGATGAAGAAGACGGTCTCGATCCCGGCCGTCCCCGCCCCCAGGGGCCGGATCGCCGCGTTCACGGCGGAGAGCACCCCGAGCATCGCGAGGGCCTTGGAGTTGATGCCGCCCTCGGCGATCTCCGAGATCACCACGCACAGCACGAGGACGAGCAGCACGCCGAAGATGAGCAGGGGCGCGTACGTCGAGCCGAAGGTGCCGGGAGCGACCACGAACGGCCAGAAGAAGGCCACGACGCCGAGGAACGCGGCCATGGCGATGACGACCCCGGCGCGGGGGGTGATCCGGATCGCGGTGGTACGGATCGCGGCGGTACCGGGCCGCGCGCGCCCCCTCACCGGTCGCCGCCCGCTTCGGCGTTCGTGCCCGCGGGCACCACCGACGCCGCGTCCCCCGTCGGCCCCGTCGGCCCCGCAGTCCCCCCGTCCGCCGCCAGTGCCGCCGACACCTGTTCCACCGTCAGATACGGCAGCGGCGCGAGCACCTTGGCCACCTGTGGCGCGAACACCGGTGAGGCGACGATGACTTCGGCGGCCGCACCGTCCGCGACGATCTCGCCCTCGGCCATCACGACGACCCGGTCGGCGGTCCGCGCGACGAACTCCACGTCGTGCGTGGACACCACGACCGCGCGCCCCTCGGCCGCCAGCTCGTCCAGGATCGCGGCGAGTTGGGCCTTGGCGCGGTAGTCGAGGCCGCGCGTCGGCTCGTCCAGGAGGACCACGCCGGGCGCGGCGGACAGCTGGATCGCGAGGACCAGGGCGAGCTTCTGGCCCTCGGACAGGTCGCGGGGGTGTGTGGCGCCGTCGATGCCGGGGGCGAGGCGGTCCAGGACGGCGCGGGCCCGCGGCCCGTCGGCCACCGCCGACTCGGTGTCCGCCTGGTCGAGTTCCTGCCGCACACTCTCCAGGTAGAGCAGGTCCGTGGGGGTCTGCGGGACGAGCCCGACGAGGCGCCGGGCCTCGACGGCGGGAACGGCGCCCGGATCGCGGGAGCCGCCCTCCTTGCCGGGCGCCGCCCCGGACGGCGCCGCCCCGAACGGAACCACCCGCACCGTCCCGTCCGTCCGTGTCCCCGACCCCTGGAGCGCCCACAGCAACGACGACTTCCCGGAGCCGTTGCGGCCCATCAGGGCGGTCGTCTCGCCGCCGCGCAGCTCCACGTCGGCCGCACGGACGGCGGGCAGGGCCTGGCCCCGGTAGCGGACGCTGACGCCCCGCGCGTCGAGGAGCCGGGGCTGGCCGGCCGCGGGAGCCGGGGGCCTGGCGGCGGGGACGGGCGCCCCGGCGAGGCGGGTGCGCAGCGGTGCGGCGGCGCGGCGGGCGTCGCGGACCGACAGGGGCAGCGGCGTCCAGTCGGCGCGGCGGCCGAGTTCCACCACCGGCGGGGCGATGGTGGTGGTGCGGAAGATGTCGGCGGGCGGCCCGGAGACCACCCGGCCGTCGCCCGGCAGGTGCAGGACGCGGTCGGCGTACTGCACGACCCGCTCCAGGCGGTGCTCGGCGAGCAGGACGGTGACCCCGAGGTCGTGCACGAGCCGGGTGATCGCCGCGAGGACCTCCTCGGCGGCCGTCGGGTCCAGGGCGGAGGTGGGCTCGTCCAGGACCAGGACGCGCGGGTGGGCGGTCAGGACGGAGCCGATCGCGACGCGCTGCTGCTGGCCGCCGGACAGCTCGTGCAGGGCGCGGTGGCGCAGGTCGGCGAGGCCGAGCAGGTCCAGGGTCTCCTCGACGCGCTTGCGCATGGTGGCGGGCGGCACCGCCAGCTGCTCCATGGCGTAGGCGAGTTCCTCCTCCACGGTGTCCGTGACGAAGCCGTCGAGGGGGTCCTGGCCCACCACGCCGACGACGTCGGCGAGTTCCCTGGGCGGGTGCCCCGCGGTGTCGCGGCCGTCCACGGTGACCGTCCCGTACAGGGTGCCGCCGGTGAAGTGCGGGACCAGTCCGTTGACCGCGCCGAGGAGGGTGGACTTGCCGACGCCGGTGTGGCCGACGACGAGGCAGAGTTCGCCCTCCTCCACGGTGAGGTCGACGTCGCGCAGGACGGGGTCGACGGTGTCGTCGTACTGGACGCTGACGTGGTCGAAGGTGATCACTTGGCGGTGGCTTTCTCGGATCGCCGGGCCGACGTGCGCGGGGCGGCCTGCGGGGCGGGGGTGGGCAGCGGCGGGGGCGCGAGGAATCCGGCGGCGCCCGCGAGCAGGATCGCCGCCGCCGGGACCAGCGGCAGCGTGGGCCAGCTCAACGGGTAGAGGGACGGGTTGAGTTCGGCCGCGTCGAAGCCCACGTTGGTGAACAGGAGCACGGCGGAGAGCACCCCGCAGGCGGCGACGGCCCACTCTTCGAACCGCCACGGGTCGGGCCGGTAGGCGGTCCGGGTGACGCGCCGCCCGCCGAGCCGCAGCCCCGCCACGCACAGCACCGCCCCGGCCGCGAGCGCGGGCAGCCCGAGGAACGCGGGCGTGGAGGCGTCGAGCAGTCCGTAGGCGCCGGCGCACAGGCCGCACATGCCGAGCAGCATCAGCGCCCCGGTCAGCCGCCGGGATGCCTTCGTGGCGCTGCCCGCCCTGCCGTAGCCGCGCGAGTCCATGGCGGCCGCCAGGCGCAGCGAACGCTCCAGGGCGTCCTCCAGGACGGGCACGACGATGCCGCGCAGGGCCCGCAGCCCCTTGGTGCGGCCCGCGCGCAGGCGCCGGGCGCGGTGCACGCGCTGCACGCTCTGCACGAGTTGCGGGGCGACGCTGATCGACACGGTGACGGCGACGCCGAGTTCGTACAGCGCGCCGGGCAGGACGCGCAGCGCCCGCTTGGGGTTGGCGAGGGTGTTCGCGGCGCCCACACAGCACAGCATGCAGGCGAGCCGGAGCCCGTCGATGGCGGCCGAGAGCACGGCCTCCAGGGAGACGGGCCCGCCGAGCTGGATGCCCGCGTACCAGTCGGGCGTGGGGATGTGCGGCAGGGAGAACAGGAAGTGGTCGTGGGGCGTGATGCCGGTGGCGAAGACGGCCCGGAACACGACGCGGATCGCGACGACGGT
Organism: Streptomyces flavofungini; assembly: GCF_030388665.1. Lineage (NCBI taxonomy): Bacteria > Bacillati > Actinomycetota > Actinomycetes > Kitasatosporales > Streptomycetaceae > Streptomyces > Streptomyces flavofungini. The sequence goes on from NZ_CP128846.1 coordinate 750,557, forward strand.
GAGCGCCAGGTACAGGTAGTACTTGAAGCCGCGCGCCCACGGCGCCTCGGTGCGGCGCATGCCGATCACGTAGCCGAGGACGGCGAGGACGAGGAACAGCAGCAGCGGGTTGTTGGTGCGGCTCACGGCGGTGGCGAGCGCGAGCGCCCACACCCACCAGGCCAGCGGGTGCAGGGTGCGCGGCAGCCGACGCTCGTCCGCGCCCGGCAGGACACCGGGCGCGGGCGGACGTGCGGTGGCGGTACGGAGGCGCACTCCTACTCCGTACGACGGCGACGCTTGGCCGCGTACGCGCCCGCGCCGCCGACCAGCAGCACCAGGGCGCCGGTGAGGGCGGCCGGTACGTACGAGCCCGCGTCGTGGTCGGCGTCGGCGGCCGGGGCGGCGTCGACGACCTCGGCGGACGGGCTCGGCGCGGCCTTCGCCTCACCGGAACCCGCCGACGGCGAGGGCTTCTCGGTGGCGGAGGGCGAAGGCGACTTGTCACGCCCCGACTTCGCCTCTTCCTTCTCCTTCTTGCCCTTCTCGCCCTGCTCGTCCTTTTTGGGCTTCTTGGGCTTCGGAGCGGGCTTCTCCGTCACGGGCCGCTCGGGGGCGGGGCCGGTGTCGACGCCGGGCGGCAGCGGCTTCGCGGTCTTCGTCTGGTGCGGGGCGGGAGCCTTGCCGCCGACGGGTCGGGTGTTGCGGGCACGCAGCTGGTTCGGGCTGACCGTCGGGCGGCCCTTGGTCCCCTCGATGTTGGTGCCGCCGAAGATCCACAGGTCGACGCTGCCCGGCTTGGGCTTGTAGAGCATGGCGCCGAGCTGGCTGTACTCCCAGGTGTTCTCGCCCGGATCGGCGTGCCAGTACGACCAGTAGGCGGTGGCGGGCGGGGTGAGGACGCAGTCGTCCTGCGCGGGCGTGGGGAACTGCTTGCCGCCCTTGTAGCCGCTGTAGCCGATGCGGCAGATGAACGCGGGGCCGTCGTGGCCGGTGCCGGTGGTGCGCCAGCCACCCTGGTTGAGCAGTTCGTAGCCGGTGGTCGGCGTGGTGCCGCAGGACCGCAGGATCGGTCCGCCCCAGTCGCTGAAGTCGACGGCGAGCACCGCCCCGGACGTCGTGGTGCACTGCCCGATGGGCCGGGGCGCGGCGGCGGCCTGCCCGGCGGTGGCGGCGAGCGCGCCCCCGGTCAGGGCGAGGGCGGCGGCCGCGCTCAGGGCGGTGCGCAGGAGGCGGCGGATCACCGGCTGCCTCCCGCGAGTCCGCCGCGACGGCGGGCGACGACGAGGGTGCGCCAGCCCGCGAGGCACAGAACGACGGCTGCCAGGGCGAGTCCCGTCACCTGGGCACCGGTCGAGGCGAGCGGGCCGGTCGGGCTGTCCCCGGCTGTGCCGTCGCCCGGGCCGCCGCCGGGGGTGACGATGTCGGTGTCGCCGCTCCCACCGTCGCCGGGTGCCTGCGACGGGTCGTCCGACGACGAGCCGGGAGGCTGCGGCCGGGTGCCGTCCAGGTCGCGTACGAGCGTGCCGAAGGAGGTGCCGATGGCGCCGCCGAGCGCCTGCGTCGAGGCCCGGACGTCCGAGCCGCGCTGCCCGCCTGCCGCCACGTTGAAGCCGCCGTCCCGGTTCTGCTGCCTGGCCAGGAACTTGCGGGCCTTCTTGATCTGCGCCTTGTACTTCGGGGCGTCCAGGGACAGGCCCTGGACCGCGAGGGCCGCGGAGTTGACGGAGTCACCGGACGCGCCCGGGAACCCGCCGCTGCGCAGCTGCTTGGACGCGATCCACTTCAGGGCTTTGGTGACGGCCTTCTCGGAACGGGTGTCACCGGCCAGGTCCAGGGCCATCGCGGCCATCGCGGTGGAGTCCACCTCGGAGTCACCGGTCGGCGGAATGAGGCTCGGCCAGGCGCCGGAGGACTTCTGCAGGCTCCGCAGGTATGTGAGCGGGGCCGCCGCCGCGCGCTTCTCGCCCGCGCGCAGCTGCGCGATGACGGCGAGGGACTGCGAGAACACCGAAGGGGCGTACCGGTAGGCGCCCTTGGCCGCGCAGCTGCGGTCCGCGCCCTGGCTCTTCTTCTTGCACACGGCCTTGCCGAGCGCCGCGATCAGGTCGTGCCCGGAGAAGTCGCGCGGGTCGCGGCCGACGGCCTGGGCGAGCACCGCGACCTTGCCGATGGAGCCCCCGGCCGCGTGCGACGTGCCCACGCCCGTCCAGTCGTTGACGGTGCGCCGCCCTGAGCTGGCGTCCTTGCCCTCGCCGTCGAGGAAGTCGACGATCCCGCGCAGCTTGTTGTTGTTCGTGCCCGTGGCGGCCAGCGCGTAGGCGCCGTCGATGGTCAGGCCGTAGTCGGCGAAGCCGGTCCCGGCGACGTTCTCGTAGTAGTGGCCCTTCTTCAGCCGGGAGCCCGCCGTGAGGTAGGCGGTGCCCTTCTTCAGATCGGGGCCCTCGCCCGCGCGCCACGGCGGTTTCACGCCGGAGGTCGGCGGCTTCACCGGGTCGGGACGTGGAGGACCCGTGGGGTCGACGGGTGGCTTCGTCGGGTCGACGGGCGGCTTGGTCTGGTCGGGGCGCTTGGTGGTGAGCGCGGCCAGGCTGGTGCGGGCGCCCGCGAACGCGGCGGCCCAGGTCGGGAAGATCGCCGGGTCGGTGGCGCCCTCGTCGGACCCGAAGCCGCCGGACTTGGTCTGCTGCCGCGACAGCCAGGACACGGCGGCGTCCGCGCGCACGGTGTCGCCGAGGAGCCGCATCGCCTGGGCGGACCTGGCGGTGGCGGTGACGTCCCCGGTGGTCACGCCGGGGTAGGCGGCGACGGCGCCGGTGGGGAGCTGGGCGCCGCGCAGGTTCTTGCGGGCCTTCGCCACGGCGTCGGCGTGGCCGCCCGCCTGCTGGAGAGCGAGAGTCGCGTACGGGGTCGTGGCGGGGTCGCTGTAGGAGCAGGTGTCGCCGTCCCGCATCAGCGTCGGGCTGAAGCCGCCGTCCTTGCACTGGTGGGCGGCGACGCGGGCGACGGCGTCGGCGGGGATCTTCCGGCCCGCGCGGTGCAGCGCGAGCACGGCGAGTGCCTGGGTCTCCACGTCGCCGACGGCCGGGAAGTCGCCCTTGGCGACGCAGTCGGCGGTGCCGCCCGTGGTGCACACGCTTCGGCCGAGGTCACCGGCGAGGTTGTGGCCGCCGAAGGAGTGCGGGTCGCCCTCGGTGCTCTCGGCGAGGAGCGCGAGCAGGGCCGCGCCCAGCGGGCTCGGGGCCTTGTCCGTGCCCTGCGGGTAGGCGAACTCCTCGGTGCGCGCGGCGAGGTAGGACTTCATCCGGTCGAGGGTGGCGCTGCGGCCGCCGGTGGCCGCGAGGGCGAGGGCGGTGTGCGCCGTCTGGTAGAGGTTGGCGTTCTCGGCGCCCTCGTCGCGGACGTGGTCGCCGTCGGAGAGCCGGCCCCTCAGCCAGGCGTCCGCGCCCTTCAGGTCGACCTTGCCGGGCTTGACGTCCGGCGGGTTGTCCCCGGGGTCGGTCTGGCCGCCCGCGCGCACCTGGGCGGGGGTGAACGTGGGGCCGCCGCTGGTGCCGTCGGGGTCGGTGGCGCCGAACACCCAGGCCTCGACGGAGCCGTTCTTCGGCTTCTGGCTCATCGCGCCGAGGGGGCTGTAGGTCCAGTAGTCCTGCCCCGGCGGGGCGATCCAGTACGACCAGTAGGCGGTGGCGGGCGGAGTGAGCTTGCACTTCTCCTGGGTCGGAGTCGGGTACTGCTTGCCGGAGTTGAACTTCTTGTGCCCGAGGCGGCAGATGAACGCGGGGCCGTCGTGCTCGGTGCCCTCGGTGCTGAACCCGGCCTCGTGCAGCAGGTCGTAGCCCGTCGTCGGCGTGGCGTCGCAGCCGCGCACCACGCCGCCGCCCCAGTCGGCGAAGTCCACCGCGACGACCGCGCCCTTGGTGCGGGTGCAGGAGCTCATCGGATCGGCCGCGGCGGGAGTGGCCGGGCCGAGCAGCAGGACGCCGCCGCCCAGCGCCGTCGCGGCCGCGCAGAGCAGCGCGATACCTCTCGTGCGTATGCTCCGGACCCGTCCGGTTCCCTGCCCCACCGCTGCCCCCTGGGCGTCAGCCGCGGCGGGCGTCCGCGTGGTGGCAGGCCCGGGGCCGGGGCCCGCGTGGAGAAACCGTCCGTACCACGCCGTAGTCCGCGACGGCGTCGATCGCTTGCCCTCAGTCCAGGTAATCCGGCTCGCCCGCCGGGCACTTGAGGTGCTCGGCGAACCTACGGTTGCGGGTCAGCGCCGGACTTCGACCGGCTTCCCCTGATGACTGAGCTTGGAATCGGCCGAATTAGAGCACAGTTGCGAATGTGGTGGCAAGGGGGTGTGCGGGTTGTGTGTGCTTCGAGTACCGTCCTGTGCTGCCGATCGGGGGAATCTGGTGCGAACCCAGAGCTGACGCGCAGCGGTGTGGACCGGCAGGGAGCCGGGCCGAGCCCGAATGCCCGAACGGTCAAGCGTCAATGGACGTCGACCCCACGCGCTCGGGCGACGGCCGCGTGTCGTCCGGCTCGGGTCCGCGCACAGGGGACCGGCCGCGGGGTACGTGAGGCCGCCGCCCCCTCATCCCGGGAGCCCCCGACATGACCTCGCCCCGTGCCGCCCGCCGCACCCTGCTCGCCGTGCCCACCGCCCTAGGCGCGGTGGGCGCCCTCGTCCTGACCGCGCTTCCCGCGGCCGCCACCGCCACGCCCGGCCAGATAGCCACGTCCAGGACGAACGGCGTGAGCTATCTCAGATCCCTGCAGGGCGCCGACGGTTCGTACGCGGGCGCGGGCCTGTCCAACGAGTGGGCGTTCTCCGCGTTCGCCTCGGCGGGCACGGCGGCCGCCGACGTCAGCCCCGGCGGCGACACCTCCAAGAACGCCCGCACCGTCTACCGCGCCCACCTGGCGGCGCCGGGCTGGCCGGGCACCTCGCCGGTCGTCACCGACTACGAACGCGGCATCATCAACGCCTACTCCGCGGGCATCGACCCGGCCCGCGTGTCGGCGAGCCGCAACCTGGTCGCGGACACCTACGCGCACTGGCAGCACTCCGCACCCGGCTACTGGGGTTCGCCGTCCAACTTCAACGGCACGGTCTTCGCGCTGATCTCGCTCGGCGGCGCCAAGACCCGGTCCGGCGCCCAGCGGGTGCCGCAGGCCCTGCTGGACCGGTCCGTGGCCACGGTCCGCGCCAACCAGCACAACGACGGCGGCTGGGACTTCAGCAGGGCCGAGGGCGACCCCGACGCGCTCGCCAAGCCCGGTGACATCGACATGACCGGCGCCGCGATGGCCTCCCTGTGCGTGTCCGGGGTGCCCGCGAGCGACCCCGCCATCACCAAGGCACGGGCCTTCCTGAAGTCGAAGCTCATCAACAACTCCGGTGCCTTCGCCGCCATGTTCGGCGCCAACACCGACTCCAACGGCTGGGCCGTCTCGGGCCTCAACGCCTGCGGCATCAACCCGCAGACCGGCGACTTCCTCACGCCCGCGGGCAAGACCCCGGTGGACTTCCTCATCGCCCAGCAGTTCAAGCCGGGCGGCGGCTTCAAGTACCAGCCGACCGACACCACGCCGTCCGCGTACGCCTCCATCGACGGTCTGCGGGCCGTGGCCGGGGGCGGCTTCATCGCGGCACCGCCGACCCCGACGACGGCGGGCGCGTCCCGTTGGGCCGCCACCGCCGACTTCACGCCGGGCACCGCGACCAGCCTCGCGCTGACCGTCGACGACGGCACCTCGCTGAAGGTCTGCTCCGTCGCCTTCACCCCGACCGCGAAGACCACCACGCTCGGCGCCGTCCTGGACGCCGCGTCCTCCTCGGCCACCCCGGCCGGCTGCGTCACGTCCGTCACGCCGGGCAGCGGCACCGGCACGATCACGGCCCTCAACGGCAAGGCCAACAGCGGCGGTTCGACGTGGAAGGCGAGCGTCGACGGCGCCGGCGCCTCGACCGCCACGCGGAACAAGGAGATCAAGCTCGGCGACACGATCTCGCTGCGCTACGGCAGCTGACGCACCGCGGTACGGCACTCGGCCTACCCCTTGCGCCGCAGCACCGCCCGCAGGTGGTGCTGCAGCGGCAGGCCGACGGCCGCGAGGTCGTGGACGAACGTGAGCGTGTCGTCGGCCAGGGTGTAGCGGCGGCGGGTGGCGTCGACCTCCTTGGCGGTGGGGGTGCGGGCCACCTCGTGGGTGCTGAGGTCGACGGCGCCTTCGGCCGCGTGGCCCACCGCGATCTCCGCGATGCCCGTCGGCTGGGTGATCAGCGCCTCCACCCTGCCGTCGGGCTGCAGCCGCCACCAGCCGCTCTCCCGCGCCGAGGGGCGCAGCGGGGCGTCATCGGCGTCGAGGAGCCAGGCCCGGGCCTCGTAATGCAGGAAGGGGCGGCCGTCGTGGCTGAAGGTGACTTCCTGCGCGTACGTGAAGTCGGCGGTCAGCGTCGGGTAGGTGCCCCGGCCCCGGCCGTGCCAGGTGCCGAGGAGCCCGAGCACCGGCGCGAGCTGCGCGTGCGGCGCGGGAGCGAGGTCGGGCCGCAGGCCGTCGGGGTAGGGGTTCTCCGGTACGGCGTCGAACACGGTACGCGCTCCTGGTGTCGGTGTCGGGCTTGACCGGTCGAAGCCTAGGGCCTGCCCGGTGGGCCCGCGTGGAGTCGCCGCCCCGCCCCTCGACCGCGCCCTGGAACACCGTCGTCGGACGAACCCCGCAAGACCGCCGCCTGCCCGCGCGTGCGCCCCGCCTCCGATTCCCCACCGTCCGCCGACAAGGCCCGCACCGACGCGATGAACGCGCCCCGCTCCTCGTCGTATCCGGTGCGCGGCCGCAGCCAGCGGTCCTCGGCGACGAGGTGGTCCCAGGACACGGGGTTGCCCGCGACGGCGAGCAGCCGCCGCAGGTCGTCCTCCGTGAGGACGCCGCTCTCCACCGGCGCGCCGTCGTCCGCCAGGACTCCGCTCTCCCTGATCAGGTACTCCAGGAAGCCCAGGTCGTCGGGGCGGTCGCCTTCGTCCCTGTCGGCCCACTTCTCCAGCACGTCGTGGGCGACGAAGGCACAGCCGTGCGCCTCGTCCTCGCACCACTCGGCGTTGCCCGGACACCACCGTCGTTCCAGGGCGCGCAGCGCGGACCGCACCACGGCCCGCCGGGCGGCGTACCGCTCCATGCGCGCGCACCGCTCCCGCACCGCCTCCGCGTGCCGCACGACGCACTCGGGACCGAGCACCCGCAGCCCCGAACACGCCTCCGTCAGGGCCTCGCTCCTGGACCGCAGCACCTCCTCACGGGACCGCGCGTCGATCTCCCCGAGCCGCCACACCACGTCGGTGAACGCGTCCGACGCGCGCAGGAACACCGTCCACGCCTCGCACCGCTGCGCTTCGAGCCGCAACTGCCGCTCCACGGCCGCCTGCGAGCGGAGCGACTCCAGGGCGACCCTCCGTCCGAACACCGTCTGCCAGCGCGCCACCATGACAGCGGCGAGCGCCGCCGCCCCCGAGAAGGCCGCTCCCAACGCAGTGAGAGCCGTGTGCACATCCTGTACGCCCATCCCGCGCAGCATGCCGTCCCTCGATCCCTCGCCCGGGCATATGACTGCAACAGCACGCACCTTGAACCCATCCCGGTACAACCGTGTCGACCGGTGTCCGAGACCGACCGGAGGCGCAAGCCCGCCACCCCCTCCCCCGGCGCCGACCGCGACGCCGCAGGGCCGGTTGTCGTACCGTCACAACTGTGACGTAGCGTGTCGGCATGTCCACGCCGCCACCGCCGCCACCCCAGGGGTTCGGCCCCGCCCAGGGTCCCTACGGGCAGCAGCCCCCGCCGTCGCCGTACGCCCAGCCGCAGCACCCGGGGCAGGCGCCGCCCCACGGCCAGCACACTCCTTATCCCGCTGCTCCCGGGCCCGCTCCCTGGGGTGCGCCGTACGGCGGGCCGCCGCAGGGCGGACGCCGCACGGGCAGGATCCTCGGCATCGTCGGCGGTGTCGTGGGCGCCGTCATCGTGATCCTCGTCGCGCTCGCCGTGATCGGCAGCAGCACGGATGCCGGGTTCCCGGAGGCAAAGTACCGGCTGCGCATGCCGGGCAAGCTGCTCAACGGGACCTACAAGCTCGCGCAGGACCTCTCCGACACGGCGGGCCGGAAGGTGGTCGAGGAGAACAAGAACCGCTCCAACGTCCGGGACCCGAAGGCGGTCGTCGGCCAGTTCAACGGCAGGGGCACGTTCTCGCGGAACGCGCTCGTGGTCTCCGGGATGTACGGGCGCTTCAAGGACCCCGGCAAGGCGCGTTCGGACCTGATGGAGGGCTCCGCCGACGCGGAGGGCGCCTCGGTCGCCGTCCCCGCGCGGGACATCACCCCCGAGGGCGCCGACCTCACCGTGCGCTGCCAGGTGCTCAAGTCCTCGCAGAACGGCGTGACGAGCAACGTTCCGCTGTGCGCCTGGGCCGATGACAACACCGGCGCGGCCGTGGGCCTCGTCACCCCCGAGAGCGCGACGCAGGACCCGAAGGACATCGACCTCGACGAGCTCGCGAAGACGACGCTCAGGGTGCGCGAGGACATGCGCGAGCCGATCGGCTGACCCGCCGGCATGCGATGACCCGCCGGCACGCGATGACGCACCGGCACTGGGGCGGGCGGCCTGGGGGGCGCCCGCCTCACCTCTGCCTGGCGTGCCCCGCCCCTGCCGCACGCGGCCGCCGCAACCCCCTCGCAACGTCCTGCCGCGTTGACTGGACGGGCCGCGCCGCCACGGCGCGGCGCCCACCGTCCGGAGGAGTGCGATCGCCCATGGCCGACACCCCGCGCGTGGAACTCACCGCTGCCGCCGCCGACCTGCTGCGGCGGCTGCGGGCAGCCCACGGCCCGCTGATGTTCCATCAGTCCGGCGGCTGCTGCGACGGCAGCGCGCCGATGTGCTACCCCGACGGGGAGTTCCGCACGGGTGACTCCGACGTCCTGCTCGCGTCGCTCGACGTGGTGGGGGTGGCCGAGCCAGTACGGTTCTGGATGTCCAGGAGCCAGTACGAGGTGTGGAGCCACACCCGGCTCATCGTGGACGTCGTGGAGGGCCGGGGCAGCGGCTTCTCCCTGGAGGCGCCCGAAGGCGTGCGTTTCCTGATCCGTTCCCGGCTCGTCGGGACGTAGCCACCGCCGTCTGGTCAACTCCTCCTGCCACTGGGACAGTTGGCAGCCCGTCCGAGACGAGGGGGACCTGTGACACGGTGTACGCGACCTAGTGACCGGCGCAGAACCGGCACCCGGCGACGGACGGCCCGAAGAGGCCCCCTCGCCGTTCTGACCGTCCTCACCACGCTGGCCGGTGCCGCCCTCACGGGGGCGGCACCGGCCAGCGGCGCTTCCGGCAACGACACGTCGGCGGGCACGCTCATCGCGCCCGGCGTGGAGTACCGGGACTTCGACATCGCGACCCCGCGCGGCCCGGCGCACGCGCACGTCCTGGAGGTGGACCTGCGGGAGCCGCGGGTCCGCCTCGGGCTGCTCCACCCCGGCGCGGTCGGCGCCCGCCAGACCGTGTCCGCGATGGCCGACACCGCCGGGGCCGTCGCGGGCGTGAACGGCGACTTCTTCAACATCACCGAGACCCAGCACCCCGGGGTGGAGGCGACCGGCGCTCCCGTCGGCCCCGCCGTCGCCTCCGGCCGTCACCTCAAGGCCGCGGTCCCCGACGGCCAGCGCTTCGGCCCCGCCCTGCCGCCCGGCACGTCCACCGAGGACGTCCTGGGCGTGGGCATCGACCGCAGGGCCAGGCTCGACCGCATGACCCTGGACGGCCGGATCCGCACCCGGTCGGGCCGGCTGCCGCTGCGCGGACTCAACCAGTACGCGCTCGCGGAGGGTTCCATCGGCGCCTTCACCAGCGCCTGGGGCGTGACCTCGCGGGTGCGGGCCACCTGCGGCACCGACACCGACCGGGGCGCGCCGTGCAGCACCGACACCCACGAGGTGACGGTGCGTCACGGCCGGGTCGTGAACCGGGCCGACACTCCGGGCCGCGGCCCCATCGCCGAGGGCACCACCGTCCTCGTCGGCCGTGAGGCGGGCGCGCAGGAGCTGCGGAAGCTGTCGCTGGGCGAGCCGGTGCGGGTGCGCCACCGCCTGGTCGCGGCGGCGTCCCGCGTTCCGTACAGCTTCGCGCTCGGCGGCTATCCGCTGCTGCGCGACGGGGCGCCGCTGCCCGGGCTCGACAACCGGGTCGCGGCGGTGCGCACCTCGGCGGGGATCTCCGCCGACGGCAAGCGGCTGTACCTCGTCGCCCTGGACGGCGCCCCCGAGTTCCGCGCCGGTCTGACGATCGCCGAGGTCGCCGCCTCCTTGCGGGCCCTCGGCGCCGACGACGGCTTCAGCCTGGACGGCGGCGGCTCCAGCACGCTCGCGGCGCGGGAGCCGGGCGCACCCGCCGTCTCGGTCCGCAACCATCCGAGCGGCGGCGCGGAACGCCCGGTCCCCAACGGCATCGCGGTGTTCTCGCGCGGCTAGGCCCTGGCCCGAGGTCGGAGTGCGGGACGCCCTCCTCACGGTGACGGCTCGTCCCGCACCCCCACAAGCCCGTTGAACACCCCGACGTACGCCGTGCCGTCCGGGCCGAGCGTCACGGGCGCCCAGTTGTTGTCGTACGCGACGCCCGTGCCGGTGAGCCGCTTCCAGCGGGGTTCGCCGGTGCGGAAGTCGACCGCGGTCAGGTACCAGGCGTCGATGCCGAGGGAGTGGGGTTCCTTCGTGTAGAAGTACAGCAGTCCGTTGGTGGTGGACAGCTTGGGGACGGTGGAGGGCGAGCGCACGGGGCTCTCCCACACGGTGTCGCAGCCGCTGCCGTCCTCGCGCACGTCGATGCGGCTGACGCCGCCGACGACGCTGCGGCCGAAGGTGAGCGACGTGATGTTCTCGTAGCCGTAGTTGTTCTCGACGACGAGGCTGTCGCCGTGGCTGATCAGGGAGTTGTCGGTGGTCGACGCGCCGGAGCCGAACACGGGTACCTGGCAGACCAGTCGGCGGCTCTCGGGCACGTCCGGGTCGCGGCGGAAGACGAGGACGTGCATGCGGTCATCGGCGTTGTCGGTGATGGCCACGTAGTCCTCGTCGGTGCCGAAGAGGTCGGGCGTGGTGCCCGAACCCTGGTTCACCGAGCCGGGTTTGGCGCCGGTGCCGCGGTCGTAGGTGCGGCGCCAGAGGACCTTCGGGGTGCCGTCGGCGGCGGCCTCGAAGCTGTACAGGGCGTGGTCGGAGACGATCGAGACGCCGTCCTCGGCGACGGAGAACGAGTTCTGGATCTCCTCGCCCTCGAGCCGCATCGAGCGGATCGCGCCGTTGTCGGGGTCGACGGTGCCGACGCGGCCCTGCCGGGTCACCCACCAGATCCGGCCGTCCCAGTCGGGCATGACGGAGGTGACCGGGTCGCAGGTGCCGCTCGGGTACAGGTTCGTCCACGACACGCAGTCGTGCGGGACGTGCGCGGTCAGGTCCCAGTCCTTCTCGACGACGAACCTCCAGGTGCCGTCGGGGGCGCGTTCGTGCGCCAGCCGCACGATGTGCTACCGGGAGTCGGCGAGGACGAGCCGGTCCTCGTCGTCGAGGTAGGAGTAGGCGCCGCCGGACGTGTCCTTGAAGATCTTCGAGAAGTCGAGCCGGGTGATGGCCTCGATGGTGGAGGGGCGCTGCGGCAGCTTGTACTCGGCGAGGGTGCGCAGACTCCCGGGGTCGAGCAGTTTCACGAGGAAGCCCGAGAACGTGCCGCAGACGGTGACGATCCGCCCGTCCTTGTCGAAGGTGACGGTCGCGCACTCCCCGCCGAGCGCGGCCATCTTCTCGCTGGTCACCTTCGGTTGCCGGCCGAGCGGGCCGTGCCAGGGGTAAGTGCCGCTGCCCGCAGCGTCGGCGTGCATGCCGCTGCGGCCGTTGGCGGCGAGACGGGGGTGCTGGGGCGGCGGGTCGCCCGGGACGGGGCGGGCGGGGGCGGGCTGTCCGGTGTACGGGGCGACGAGCCGGTGGCCGGGGGCGTTGGGGATCTCGTCGGCGTGCGCCGGGGCGGCGAGGGCGGGCAGGACGGCCGCCGTCAGGGTGAGGCACAGCGCGAGGGCCCGGCCGCGGTTACTTCGGGTAAGGCGTGGCATGGCCCGAAGCTAGGGCCGGTCCCGTGAAGTGTCCATGCGCATAAGGGAGTTGTTCAGGCGGCCACAACGATCATGCGGGGAGCGACCGCACCGCGAGGGCCCGGCAGCGGGAACGTCACGGATGGATGCCGCTGACGATGTCCGCCGTCGCGGTCATGCCGTTGTGGATCGTGGGCGCCACGCTGGTGCTCGCGAGGTAGAAGCCGAGCAGGCCGCAGATCACGGCGTGCGACACCTTCATCCGGCCGTGGCGCAGCACGACCACGGCCAGGATCAGGAGCAGCAGCCCCACGGAAATCGAAACGGCCATCACGGACCTCCTCCGCCACGCCGGAATCACGGCTTTCGGCGGCAAGTGTGGCGTAGCGGAGGGTTTGTCCGAGTGAGATGTGTGTCCGCCGGACGGGTGGTTCCGTGGGAGAGCGAGGGCTTGGCCGTTACCTTCCGCGCGCGTCCAGGAACCGCTGGAGCCCGGCCAGGTCGTCGGTGTTGAGGTGGTCGACCCCGGCGGCGAGCAGTTCGCTCCACACCGCGTCGCGCTGCGGTCCCGCGAGGTCGGGCGTGGCCCAGAAGCGGACGCGCTGCCCGCGCCGGTGGGCGGCGGAGACGATGTCCCGCAGCTTCTGGCGCTCGGCGGGCGGGATCGCGCCGACACCCTGCCAGGTGAAGTTGAGTGACCAGTTGTCGCTGATGAGCGGGATGAACGAGGCGGGCGCCGCGGTACCGAGATCGGCGAGACGGCCGTCGTAGAAGGCACGCCGGACCCGCTGGGCCTCCATCGGCGCACGGGCCGCGCGGTCACCGGAGATCACGGCGGTGACGGCGGCCCGGCGGACCTTGCCGTGCGCGTACGTGGTGAACAAGTGCCGGTAGCGGCGCAGGACCAGGTCCAGTTCACGGTACGTCGACGCACCCTCGGTCTTGATGTCGACGAGCAGCTGGAACTCACCGTGCCACCGCCGGTACACCGAGCCGTGGTTCGCCCGGACGCGGGCCGCCAGCGGGTCCAGGTACAGCGATTCGAGGGTGCGCTTCGGGTCCAGGTCCTCCGGGTCGTGCGCGACCAGGAGCTTGCCACCGACGAGGAAGATGTCGGCCTCGACACTGGTGAACCGGTGGTCGAGCGCGTCCAGGAGGGGCCGCGGGTGCTCGTAGTCGTTGTGTGCGTGGGCCTGGGCGAGAGGGCGGAGGCGGGGGTGGCCGGCCGCCCCGGCGGGCCGGGCGGCGGACGGCGACTGACCGCCCGGGGACCGGTCGGCGGCGTGGGCGAGTTGGGGCACTGCGGCGACAGCCGCGAAAGCGGCACCGAGGGTGCCCAGGGCTCTGCGGCGGGTGAAGGGGGCCATGAGGGGTTCTCTCCCGGGGTCACGAGGGGACGGGGGGCGCATCCGGCGGTGGCCGGAGCCTCAGTGAGTATGAGGCTCCGGGCGTTCTACCCCGCCCACAGCCTCCGGGCACTGCGACCCAACGACAGGTCAGGCCAAACTTGTTGCAGCGCCGGGGCCATCAAGTGGCCTGCCCGTGCACGCTGGGGGAACGCCCGGAGACGTCATCCGCTCGGGCCGAGGCGCCCAACGCCCCTCCCCAGCGATGACGACTATGGATACTGGTAGGGGTGGGGTGGCGCCGCTGCTGGACACGCCCGCACTGGAGGCGTTGATGCAGCTGCCCGCTGATCTGCCGGTGCCGATCGAGTCGTGCGACGAGTACCCGACGAAGACCACCTACGAGGGCGCGGCCGCATCGGAATATGACCCGCGATTCCACAAGAGGAACTTCAGCGTGCGGGCGCTGCCGAAGAAGTCCGGCGGCGCTGCAGGAATTCTGCTCGCTCAGTACTACGACAAGAATCGCGTGATCGACGGGCCGGACGACGGCTTCCTCATGAAGACAACAACATGATGTCACCTGGGGGCCGACGGCTGGGCACGCTACGTGGTCACGTCCTCGGCCCTGCTGGTTCAGGTCTTGGGTCAGAGCTGGAGCAGGTACTGCTCGACTCCTTCGACGGCTCGGTCCCGTGATCGCGCGGCGACTTCGGTCCGACCTCCGCACACCGCACGAACGGTCCAGGTCTCGGGCCGGCCGGGCAGACGCACCGGGGCGGGCCACGCGCCGCTGGTCAGGCCGCGGGCCTGGAGTTTCCCCGAAGTGCGGCGGATCTCGGTGAGTTCGGATTCCTCCCGGGCGCCGGGCGGCACGGGAACCGGCCGGTCCCAGACTTCGATCGTCATGCTCGCGCTGTGGGTGTGGCCCGCGCTGGTGAAAAAGAGCCGCCCGGGGTGTGCTGTCCGAAAGGGGCCCTGTGCCCAGCCTTCGGGGAACGGAACCGGGACTTGACTGTCGTCATAGTTCTCCACGGCGAGTCCCTAGTAGTCGACTGGTACGTGCACTTCCGCACGGAATGAGTTCGGCTTGGTCACCCAGGGGCAAGTCTGCGATCTTGCGCAGCGCGGTACGACGTCGTCCCGCCAGTACTGGCCCGCGAGTTGGCGTCGTGCCCCCGTGCGTTCACCGCGTCCGGTTCACCGTGACCTCCGGGTTGGCGCAGTGGGCCAGTGGTTCGCCGCGGAGGTAGCGGCCTACTTCCGCGGCGACGATGCGGGCCGCCTTGTGGGCGACTTCCTGGCTGGCGCCCGCGATGTGGGGGGTCATGACGATGCCGGGGGTGGACAGAAAACGGGAGTCGGCGGGGACGGGCTCCTGTGGGTAGACGTCGAAGGCCGCGCCTGCGAGCTGTCCGCTGTCCAGCGCGTCGCACACGGCGTCGTAGTCGAGGAGCGCGCCGCGGGCGCAGTTGACGAGGACCGAGCCGCGCGGCATGCGGGCGATCTGCTCGGCGCCGATCATGCCCTTGGTCTCGTCGGTCACGCGGGCGTGCAGGGAGACGATGCGGGAACGCGTCAACAGCTCGTCGAGCGTGACCTGTTCGCCGACTCCGGCGAGCGCCTCCGCGGACACGTACGGATCGTGGACGAGAACCTCGGCGCCCATCGCCACCAGGATCCGCGCGACCCGGCTGCCGATCGCGCCGTACCCGACCAGACCGACGGTCGCGCCCTCGATCTCGATGCCGCAGTTGTCGTAGTCGTAGTAGTCGCCGCGCCACACCCCGAGGCGCAGGTCGGTGTGCGTGTCGCCGACGCCGCGGGCCGCCGCGAGGAGCAGGGTGAGGGTGTGCTCCGCGGTGGCGACGGCGTTGCGGCCGGGCGCGTAGCAGACAGCGACACCGTGCCGGGTCGCCGCCTCCAGGTTGGCGTTGACGGGTCCGCCCCGGCTGACGCACATCAGCTTGAGGTCGGGGCAGGCCGCGAGGACGCGTTCGGTCAGCGGCGCCATCTGCGTCACGCACACCTCGACGCCTGCCAGCGCCGCGATCAGCTCGTCCTCGGTGCCGGACGCCTCGATGACCTCGCCGACGGGGCCGAAGGGGGTGTGCGGCCAGGGCAGGGTGAGTTCGCGGATCGTCGCGGCGCCGTCGGTGGCCCTGCGGACCTCCTCGCCGAGCAGGCGCGGCAGGACGAAGTGGTCGCCCGCGGCCAAGACGGTGAGGCCGCCGATACCAGTGGGGTCGGTAGGGCCGGTGGTGCTCATGAGGGCTTCTTTCTGTGCGTACGGGCGGGTCAGGGGTGGCTCCGGCTCAGTGCGCCGGGTGCGCGGGTGCGTTGAAGCGCAGGAGCGACGACTGGCCGTCGCGCAGGCGCAGTTCGGTGAGGGTGCCGTTGTCCATGTGCGGGAACACCCGGCGGTACTCGCGCAGGGGAATCCCGAGCTGGTCGCAGAGGGTCAGGCGCAGCAGCGTCGAGTGGGCGACGACGAGCACCCGCCCTTCGGGGAAGGCGGCGGCGATGTCGGCGAGGCAGGCGCTCGCGCGTGCGGCGGCCTCGCGCGGGTCCTCGCCGTCGGGCAGATGGTGGGCGACGGGGTCGTCGAGGAACGCGTCCAGCTCGCCGGGGAAGCGGTCGCGCATCTCCGCCCGGGTGAGGCCCTCGCCGCGCCCGAAGTCGACCTCGCTGAGCCGTTCGTCGACGTTCGGGGTGAGACCGAGCGCCTCCCCCGCGGGCGCCGCCGTCAGACGCGCGCGCGAAAGGGGCGAGCTGAACACCGCGTCGATGCGCTGCCCTGCCGCCCAGGCGGCGAGTTCGGCGGCCTGGAGGCGGCCGCGCGGGGTGAGCGCGACGTCGGTGCGGCCCGCGTAGCGGTTGCCGTCGTGCCAGACGGTCTCGCCGTGGCGTACGAGAATGACGTGGGTCACTGCGCTGTTCCTCTTGCTCGGGGGTGGGGGTTGTCCGTCGCGGCCCGTCCCGCCGCCGTCCGCGGCGGCCGATGTGCTCGCGCGCGTGCGTGGGCCGCGACGTCCGGAGCGAGCCAGCCGCGGGCGGCGAGCGCGTCGACGAAGCCGAGGTAGACCGGGGCCCAGCGGGCCGTCCGTGCCGGGTCCGGGCGGATCTCGGCGCCGGTGCGCACCATCGCGTCGGCAGCGTCCCGCACGGGCACGCCGCTCGACGTCGCCGCGAGGACGGCCATGCCGACGGCCCCTTCGGCCTGTTCGGGCACGCGGACCGCCCGGCCGAGCACATCGGCGCGCAGCTGGTTCCAGTAGCCGTTGCGCGCGCCGCCGCCCGTGAGGGTCAGCGGCCCCTCGACGGGCGCGCCGATGCGGTCCAGGTAGTCGAGGCACAGCCGCTCCACGCAGGCCACGCCGAGCAGGTGGGCGTGGAAGAGCCCGGCCTCGCCGCGCGGGGTGCCGAGGACGAAGGGCGTGGCGTCCGCCGCCCGGAACGGGAAGCGCTCGCCACCGCTCGACACCAGCGGGTACGCGACCGCGTCCCCGTCCAGGGCGGCCCCGGCCGCCGTGAGCCGCGCGAGGTCCGCGCCGGGGAACTCCCGCGCGAGCGCGCCCGCTCCGCTGCTGGACGCCCCGCCCGGCAGCCAGGTGCCGCCGGGGCCGCGGTGGCAGTAGACGACCCCGCCCGGGTCGCGGACGAGGTGCGGGCTCGTGCCCTTGAGGACGAGCGTGGTGCCGAGCACCGAGTTCCACGCGCCGGGCGCCAGCGCGCCCGCGCCGATCTGCGCGGCGCAGCCGTCCGTCATCCCGGCGACGATCGCGGTCCCGGCGGGGATGCCGGTGGCCTCGGCGGCCGCCGCGCACACGGTGCCGAGGACGCTGCCGGGACGCGCCACGTCGGGCAGCAGCCGGGCGGGCACGCCGAGCGCGGCGAACTCCTCGGCGGGCCAGCGTTCGTCGACGAGGTGGTAGCCGGTCTTCAGGGCGTGGCTGGCGTCGCTCGCGACCTGACGCCCGGCCAGGCGCCAGGTGACGAGGTCGGGCTGGTGCAGGAGACGGGCGTCGGGGCGCGCCGCCGCCGGGGCGTGGTCGAGGAGCCACAGGAGCTTGGGCAGCGCCCAGGACGGCTGCATGGAGCGGTAGCCGAGCTCGCCCCAGACGGCGCCGCCGACCGCGTTGGCGCGGGCGGCCTCATCGCCGGCGCGCCCGTCGTCGTACATCAGGCCCGGCGTCAGCGGGACGCCCCGCTCGTCGGCGAGCAGGAGGGTGCCGGAGGTGGCGTCGAGGGCGAGGCCCCGGACGCGGGCGGGGTCGTCGAGCGCGGCCGTGGCCTCCCGGCAGGCGGCGGTGAGCGCCGTCCACCACTCCTCGGGGTCCTGCTCGTGGCGGACGCCGTCGCGGTGGCTGGTCAGCGGCCGGGACGCGGCGGCGAGCACGGTGCCCGCGGAGTCGACGGCGACACAGCGGGCGCTCTGGGTGCCGAGGTCGAGGCCGAGCCAGACGGCTTCGGGCGGGAGCCGGGCGGGGTCACGGGGCGGGCGGGGGGCGGGGTCAGGCACGGGGGGCTCCTTGCGGTGCGGTGCGGGATCCGGGGGCAGCGGTACGGGATCCGGGGGGTGCCGCCGTCCACCCCGCCTCACGTGCGAGCGTCCGCCACCGCAGGAACTCCTCGTACAACTCGGCGTAGAACAGCGCACGCTCCGGGTCCGGCTCCCAACTGCTGCGCATCCGCACGTACTTGGCTGCGGCGCTGTGCATGCTGGACTCGGCGCCGGTGAGCACGAGACCGGTGAGGAAGGCGCCCTTGGCGCCGAGTTCGGTGTCGCCCGAGCGGGCCGTGGGCACGCCGGTGGCGTCCGCGATGAGGCGGCACCAGTCGTCGCTGTTGGCGCCGCCGCCGCACAGCCTCAGCTCGGTGACGGTCGTGCGGGACGCGGCGAGCGAGTCGCGGACGACCAGGGAGAGGCCGTCGAAGACGGCGCGGGCGAGGTCGGCCGGGGTGTGCTCCAGGGACAGGCCCCAGAAGGCGCCGCGGGCGCGCGGGTCGAGGAAGGGCGCGCGCTCACCGGCCGGGGACAGATACGGCAGGAACATCAGGCCGTGCGCTCCGGGCGGCGCGGAGAACGCCAACCCGCCCAGTTCCGGCGGCCCTTCGAGCTGGAGGGTGCGCGCGGCCCAGGACAGCACCTCGACGCCGCTCAGGGTCGGGAAGGCACGCAGGACGCGCTCGCGGCCCCGGTAGGCGATGTTGATGCCGGACGGCTCCCCGGTGGCGTCGACGTCCTTGCGGACGATCTCCGTGCACAGCGTCGTGCCGAGGATGCCGCAGGCCTGGCCGGGGTTGACGACGCCGACACCGCGCGCGGTGGAGGCGATGTCGTACGGGGCCATCACCACCGGCAGGCCCGGCTGCACGCCGAGTTGGGCCGCCGCGTCGCCGGTGATCTCGGCGATGCGCTCGTGCTCGCCGAGGACCTTCGGCAGCAGCCGGGCGTGCTCGGTGAGGCCGAAAAGGTCCACGATCCCCGGGTCGTAGTCGCCGGTCGTGTGGTCCAGGAACGGCGCCGACGCGTCGGACTCGTCGATCGCTCGCACGCCGGTGAGCTTGAGGAACAGCCAGCCCGCCGCCGTCAGCGAGGCGCTGGAGCGGGCCAGGCGGTCGGGGTCGTGGGCGTCGAGCCAGCTGAACACCGCGTTCGGCATGCCGCTGCACGTCAGTGAGCCGTTGCGGCGGAACGCCTCCCGCAGGACTCCTTCGCGCTCCCAGCGCGTGAGGATGTCGCCCGCGCGCCCGTCGGACCACAGGATCGCGGGCCCGGTGGGCCGCCCCGCCGCGTCCACGAGCCAGGCCCCGTCGCCCTGCGCGGTGAACGTCACCAGCCAGACGGGGTCGGCCGCTCCGGGCCGTTCGGCGAGGGCGGACAGGGCGGTGCGGACGGTGTAGACGACGGCGTTCCACACGGTGTCCATGTCCTGCTCGGCCCAGCCGGGGTGGCGGCGCTGCACCTCGGTGGCGAGCCGGGAGACGGCGAGTTCGCCGCCCTGGTCGTCGAAGACGACCGACTTGATCATGGTGGTGCCGACGTCGATGGCGAGTACCGACATGGTGGTCACAGACCCTTCGTGGCGGGGGTGGCGACGGCGTGCGCGACGGCGTTGGGGGCGGGGCCGCTGTCCGCGGCCGTGGTCCTCAGTACGAGAGTGAGGGCGGCGCTCACCGCGTGGAACCCCGCGAAGATCCAGACGACGCCGCCCACGCCGAGCGGCCCCCGGAAGACGCTGACGACGAGCGGCCCGACGAACGTGGAGGCACCGGCCCCGAGGTTGAGGGCGGCCATGGCCTGGCCCTTGTGGGCGGGCGCGATGGCGGTCATGAGGGCGGACAGCGGTACGTAGCCGGAGAGGGTGGCGCCGTACAGGACGGCGACCAGGACGCACAGCGCGTACTGCGCGCCGGCCGCCGCCGGGACGTAGTACAGGAGCAGCGTCGAGACCGTGCAGCCGACGCCGCCGCACCACGCGACCGTCGTGCGCCAGCCGATCTTGTCCCCGACGACGCCGAACAGCAGGTTCGTGACGATGTTCGTGGCGAACATGATGGCAAGGAGTCTGAGCCACTGGGCATTGGAGAGCCCGACCTCGTGCCGGAACCACGCCGGAAGCATCACCAGAAAGCCGAACTGCGAGGCGGTGTTCAGCATCCGCACCACGGCCCCGGCGCCCACCCTCGGCTCCCGGACGAGGATGGTGAGGCTGCCGGCGAGCCCGGCCAGGGGGCTCTCCCCCGCCGGGGCGAGCCGCGCGGCCCCGGTCGGTTCCCGCACCAGGAGCAGCGCGAGCAGCCCGCCGGCCACGACCACGCCGAGGGCGGCCCACAGGGTGCCGCGCTCCCCCACACTCGGGATGAGCAGGCTCGCGGTGAGCGAGCCGAGCGTGGGCAGCCCGGCGGAGAACGCCGACCAGAACCAGCCCATCGCGCTGCCCATCTGCTTCGGCGGCGCGACCGCGGCGATCCACACGAGGAACGCGTACGCGAACAGCGGATAGGCGAGGCCGCGCAGGCCGTAGCCGAGCAGGAGCAGCGGATACGCCTTGCTGGGGACGGCGACGGCGAGGAAGAAGACGTGCGTGACCACGAAGGCGCCGAGGCCGAGCCACATCACGCGGCGCGGACCCCACAGGTCGGAGAGCGCGGCGGACAGCCATCCGGCGACGGCGCCCGTCACGCCGTACACGGTGAACACCATCGCGACCTGCGACGACGGGATGCCGAGGTCTTCCAGGTACGGCGAGAGGAAACCGGCCTCGATGCCGACGCCCGTCATGAAGACGAGCAGGCCGAGGTAGCCCCAGGAGAGGGGCTGCGGGACACCGGCGCGTGTGAAGAGCGAACGCGGCACGGGGCTGTTCGTCATCGAAGCTCCCCCTGAGGGCGTGATCTCGACGGTCCGGCCGTCCCTTGGGCGGGCCGGTCCCGACTGGGCTGGAGAGAGCAAACAACTGGCCGAAAAGGCACGTCAAACAGTTCGCGAATCCTCACGCGGGGTGGGTGGGGCACCGCGTGAGGTGGGGTGTGGGGGCTGCTGCCGTACTGGGGTGGGGGTGCGCGGCCCCTGTGATAGGCGTGAGATCATCACACGGAGATTTCACACATGGCGTGGGATGGGAGGCGGAGTGATGACCGGACCCGAGCAGCCTGAGGCCGACCGGACCGAGCCCGGCGGGCCTGGTGGGCCCGCCGCTCCCGGAGGCCCCGAAGGCTCCGGAGGCCCCGAAGGCTCCGGAGGCCCCGAAGGCTCCGAAGACCTTGCATCCCCCGAAGACCTCGCCTCCCCCGGCACCCCCGGAGACCGTGTCGAGGCGCGCGAGCGGCGGCGGCGCCGGATCCGGGACCTGGTGGTCGCGGGCGGCTTCGTGCGGGCCGCGGACCTGGCCGACGACTTCGACGTGAGTCTGATGACCGTCCACCGCGACCTGGACTTCCTCCAGTCGCAGGGCTGGCTGCGCAAGGTGCGCGGCGGGGCGACGGCCCTGCCCTCGGCGCAGTTCCACGGCAGCGTCGCCGAGCGCATGACGACGATGGCCCGGACGAAGCAGCGGCTGGCCCGCGCCGCGGCCCGCCTCCTCGTCCCCGGCCAGACGGTCCTCCTCGACGACAGCACGACGTGCCTGCACCTGACCCGGGAACTGACCGGGCACACCCCGCTCACGGTCCTCACGAACTCGCTGCCCGCGATCACTGCACTCGCCAAGGAGCCCGGTGTCTCCCTCATCGCGCTCGGCGGTGCCTACTTCCCCGCCTACGACGCCTTCATGGGCCTGCACACGGCCGACAGCGTGGCGGCGTTCCGCGCGGACGTCCTGTTCATGTCGACGACGGCGGTGACGCGCGGCCGCTGCTATCACACGTCACCGGAGACAGTGCAGGTCAAGCGGGCGATGATGGCGGCTGCCACGCGCCGCGTGCTGCTCGCCGACCACACCAAGTTCACGCGCGACGGCCTGTACGCGCTCGCGCCGGTCACCGACTTCGACCTGGTGGTCGTGGACGACGGGCTGGCGCGGGACGAGGTCCGGGCGATGCGGGAACGCGGGACGGAGGTGCTGGTGGTGGAGCGGGGCTGAGGGCAGATCCTCCCTGTCGTAGGGGGGCGGACCGCGGACGACCGGCGGTGATCCACAATGGCTGGATGGTTACTCTTGAGACTCCCCGTTTGATCCTGCGTCGCTGGCGCGAGGAGGACGTCGCGCCCATGGCCGCCGTCAACGCCGACCCCGAGGTCATGCGGTGGATCCGGGACGGCAGCGTCCGTGACGAACAGCAGACCCGCGGCGGGATCCAGGCGTGGGAGAGCGAGTGGGAGTCACAGGGCTTCGGCCTGTTCGCCGTGGAGATACGGTCCACCGGCGAACTGGCCGGGTTCACCGGCCTTGCGGTGCCCCACTACTTGCCGGAGGTACTGCCGGCGGTCGAGGTCGGCTGGCGCCTCGGCCCTTCTCACTGGGGACAGGGCCTGGCCACCGAGGCCGCCGCGGCCGCCGTGCGGTTCGGGTTCGAGGAGCGAGGTCTCGAGCGGATCGTCAGCATCGCTCAGGTGGGCAACGACGCCTCCGAACGGATCATGACGAAACTGGGGATGCGTCCGGTCCGCGAGACTGTCAGCCCCTCCGGCGGCAGGCGAGTTCGCGTGTACGCGTTGTCGTCGGACGAGTACGCGAACACGCCGGCCCCGCGTTGACGCAGGGACGAGGACGGCGGCCCCCGAGGCGGATCCGGCCTGCTCCGCCGCCGTCTACGGCCGCGTCAGCTCGTCCCAGTGCACCGTCCGGTCGCACCACCGCTCAAGGAGCACCTTGTCGTGGCCGACCGCGAGGAGTCCGGCGCCGCTGTCCGCGCGGTAGGCCTCCACCGCGCCCACCAGCGCCGCCGTCGTCGAGGCATCCAGCATCGCCGTCATCTCGTCGCAGATCAGCCAGCGCGGGCGCAGGACAAGGGCGCGGGCCAGGCAGGCGCGCTGGAGCTGGCCGTCGCTGACCTCGTGCGGGCGGCGGCCGAGCAGGTCCTCACCCAGGCCGACCGTACGCGCCAACTCCCGTACACGATCGGGCGCTTCGGCGGCGCGCCCGGTGGCCCGCAGTGGTTCGGCGACGAGCTGGGTGAGGGTGAGGCGGGGATCCGCGGAGAGCCGGGGCTGCTGGAAGACGACGCCGAACGCGGTGCGCTGGGCGCGCGGCGCGCGATGGCGCCAGCCGCGTGCGGGCTCGCCGTCGATGACGACCTGGCCCCGGTCGGGCCGGTGCAGGAGGGCCGCGACGCGTGCGAGGGTCGACTTGCCGCAGCCGCTGGGGCCGAGCAGGCCGACGGCCTCGCCCGGCTCGACGGTCAGGCTCACGTCGCGCACGACGGGGTCGCGCCGGTCGTAACCGGCGGTCAGGGAACGCAGTTCAAGCACGGGACGCCTCCAGGGCGGCGGCGACCGGGTGGTGGCAGGCGACGCCCGGCGAAGGCGCCGCCGACAACGCGGGCACGGTCCCGCACGCCTCGTCGGCCCGCTCGCAGCGCGCGGCGAACGCGCACCCCTCGGGGAGGGCGGACAGCTCGGGCGGCATGCCGGGGACGGGCCGGAACTCCCGGTCGGGCAGCGCGTCGAGCAGCCCGCGGGCGTAGGGGTGGCGGGGTCCGGGCTCGCCGAAGAAGTCGGCCGCGTCGGCGATCTCGACGATGCGGCTCGCGTACATCACGGCCACGCGGTCGGCGATCCGTGCGGCCGCCGCCAGGTCGTGGGTGATCATCAGCAGCGCGCGGTCGTCGCCGACGTGCCGCCGCAGTTCGTCGACGGTGCGGTCGACCAGTTCGCGGTCGAGGCCGGTGGTGGGCTCGTCCGCGAGGAGCAGCGGGGCGTCACCGATGAGCGCGAGGGCGGTGGCGGCGCGCTGGGCGAGCCCGCCGGACAGCTCGTGCGGGTAGCGGTCGAGGTGGCCGACCGGGAACGCGGCGCGCGCGGCGGCGGCCTCCCCCGCCTTGCGCAGCGCGGGCCTGCGCACACCAGCCAGCTCCCGCAGTGTCTCCTCCAGTTGGGAGCGCACGGTGCGCACGGGCGTCAGATGCGCGGCCGGGCTCTGCGGTACGAGGCCGACGCGCCGCCCGCGCACGGTGCGGGCGAGGGTGCGCTCGTCGGCGGTGAGCAGGTCGGTGCCGTCCCCGAGGAGCGCGGCCCCGGCCGTCTGGGCGTTCTCGGGCAGCAGTCCGAGCAGCGCGGAGGCGAGCACGGACTTGCCGCACCCGCTCTCCCCGACGAGCGCGAGGCACTCACCCGCGGCGAGGTCGAAGCGGGCATCGGTGACGGCGGCCACGTGGGCGCCGCCGCGCATGCGGAAGCGGACAAAGAGGCCCCGGACGGAGAGGACGGGCGGGGCGGCCTCGCCCTCCGCAGGACCTGCGGCCGGGGCGTCGGCGACCGCATCCGCCCCGCCGTCGGCTGCCGCCGTCCGGTCGGTCGCGTCCGGCTCGGCTTCAGGTGTCACCGTCCGGTCGGTCGCGTCCGGCTCGGCTTCGGCTCCGGTGGACGACGCGGTCACAGCATCAGCTCCGATCGTCGGCGCGGGTTGATCCGGTCGCGCCAGACACCCGCGAGGCCCGCGATGGCGAGGGTCGGCACGATGATGAAGAGGCCGGGGAAGAGGGTGGGCCACCAGTCGCCGGCCAGCAGGGAGCTGCGGGCGCCCTGGACGAGGGTGCCGAGGCTGGCCTGGTGGGTGGGCAGGCCGAGGCCGAGGAAGGACAGGGCGGACTCGTGCCAGATGGCGTGCGGGACCATCAGGACGGCGGCGAGGCCGGCCTGGGGCAGGACGCCGGGGAGCAGGTGCCGCACGGTCACGCGCCAGCGGGAGGCGCCGCCGGAGATGGCGGCGTCGACGTAGGGGCGTGCGCGCAGCGAGAGGACTTCGGCGCGCACGATACGGGCCGTCGACAGCCAGTGCGTGAGCGCCACGGAGATCACCACGGGCCAGACGCCGGGCCGGAACATCGCCACGATGAAGATGCCGAGCAGCAGGTGCGGCACGGAGGAGAAGACGTCCACGAGGCGCATCACGACGCGGTCCACCCAGCCGCCCGAGGCCGCCGCGAGGGCGCCGACCGCGGTGCCGATGACGGTGGCCACCACGGCGGCCACGACACCGACGAGCAGGGAGACACGCAGCCCGTACACGCAGCGCAGGAGCAGGTCGCGGCCCACGTCGTCGGTGCCGAACGGGTGCTCCAGGGACGGCGGCAGGAGCTTGTCGGCGAGGTGCACGGCCTGTTCGTCGAGGTCGACGAGCGGGGGCACGATCAGCACGGCGAGCACGACGGCCGCGACGATCGCGGCGGAGCTCCAGAACCGCCACGCGCGCGTGGAGCGGGACGGCCCGCGCCTGCCCGCGACGGCGCGTCCGGTCGCGGAGCGCCAGGTGAGCCGGGTCGCGGCGGCGGCCTTCGACACCTCGGCCTCGGGACTGCGGGTGTCAGCCATCGAATCCCACCCTCGGGTCGGCGAGCCCGTACAGCAGGTCCGCGAGGAGGTTGCCGAGCAGGACCGCGACGGTGGCGAGCGCGGTCAGGGCGGCGAGCAGGGGGAAGTCCACGGAGGTGGCGGCCTGCACGGTCGCGGCGGCGATGCCGGGCCAGCTGAAGACGGTCTCGACGAGGAGCGCGCCGGTGATGAGTTCGGGCACGCGGGAGCCGACGAGCGTGAGCACGGGCAGCATGCCGGAGCGGAAGGCGTGCCCCAGGAGCACGGTCCGCTCGGCGAGGCCCCGTGCGCGGGCGCCCCGGACGGGGTCGTCGCCGAGCGCGTCGCCGACGCCCTGGCGTACGTACAGGACGAACCAGGGAAGCTGGGAGACGGCCAGGACGGCGGCGGGCAGGACGAGGTGATGGGTCACCTGCCCGGCCGTGACCACCGTGCTGGAGGTGTCGGTGAGTCCGCCCGCGGGCAGCACGCCCAGCTTGAGGGCGAACAGCCATACGGCGAGCAGGCCGAGCCAGAACGGCGGCGCGGCCTCCAGGGTGTAGGCGAGCGAGGTCACGCAGCGGTCGAGCCAGCCTCCGGGACGGCGCGCGGCGAGCACGCCGAGGGCCGAGCCGAGCAGGATCGCGAGGACGAAGGCGGTCGCGGCGAGCAGCACCGACCAGCCGATGCGCTCACCGATGGCGTCGGCGACGGGCTGGCGCAGGGTGTGGGAGTCCCCGAAGTCACCGCGGAGCGCGGCGGTCAGCCAGTCCCACCAGCGCTCGACCAGCGGCTTGTCGACGCCGAGGTTGGCGCGCAGCTGGTCCAGGTTCTCCTGGGAGGCGGTGAGCCCGGCCGTGCCCGCGTACGCCTTGACGGGGTCGAAGGGCGAGGCGGCGGCGACGGCGAAGACGCCGAAGGTGACGACGAGCAGGACGGGGACGGCGAACACCGCCCGGCGTGCCACGAGCCGCGCCATCGGGCCCCAGGGCAGCGC
Organism: Streptomyces flavofungini; assembly: GCF_030388665.1. NCBI lineage: Bacteria > Bacillati > Actinomycetota > Actinomycetes > Kitasatosporales > Streptomycetaceae > Streptomyces > Streptomyces flavofungini. The sequence goes on from NZ_CP128846.1 coordinate 776,953, forward strand.
CCGCCGACCCCGCCCGGACGCCGGGGCCGCTTCCGCGGGCCCGGCGTCCTCGGCGGAGTCGGCCGCCGCGGTGGGGTCGGCCGGCTTTCCGGGGGCCGACGTCACTTGTTCGGCTGCCAGTCCTCGACGTTCCACCACGGGCCGGACGCCAGGCCGTGGTCGTGCGGCTCGACCTGCGTGGAGAGGTCACCGAAGGACTTGTTCACCACGTACAGGTGGTCGATGTGGGTGAGGAAGGTGTAGCCGGGGTTCTTGACCAGCTCGCGCTGGATCGTGTCGTACGCGGCCTGGCGCTTCGCGTGGTCGCCGCTCTTGCGGGCGTCCTCCAGGGCCTGGTCGACCTTGGGGTTGTCGTAGTGCGCCATGTTGTTGAAGCCGTCGCCGGCGAGCGCGGAGTTCAGGAGCGTGTACTGGTCGAAGTCCGGGTCGGCCGGGGAGCCGCCGCCCGCGAGGACCGCGTCCTTGGCCATGCGCGGCTCGATGACCTCCCAGGTGCCGGACTGCACCTCGGCCTTGATGCCGAGCTTCTTGGCGTCGGAGGCGTAGGCGAGGGCGTGGTCCTGGCGGAGCTTGTCGCCGGTGAGGTACCAGAGCGGGAACTTCGCCTGGACGCCGTCCTTCTCGCGGATGCCGCCCTTGCCGGGCTTCCAGCCGGCGTCGTCGAGGATCTTCTTCGCCGCCTCGACGTCGAACTTCCGCTCGGTGCCCTTGGTGAACCAGGGGCTGTCCGTCGGCACCGGGCCGTAGGCCTCCTTGCCCGCGCCCTCCAGGATCCGGTCGACCATCGTCTTGCGGTCCACGCCGATGTCGAGGGCGCGCCGCACGGCGGTGTCGCCCGCGACCTTGTTGCCGGTCGGCAGGGTCACGACGCGGTAGTCGAAGGTCTTGGCGGCGTACGTCTGCTTGCCGCCGTCGGACTCGAAGGTCTTGGCGAGGTTGGGCGGCAGGATGGCTCCGTCGAGGTCGCCGGTGCGCAGGCGCGTGGCGCGCAGGTCGTCGTCCTTGACGATGGCCATGGTGAAGTTCTTGACCTTCGGCGCGCCGCCCCAGTAGCCGGGGTTGGCCTTGAAGACGAGCTTCTCGCCCTTGGACCACTTCACCAGCTCGTAGGGGCCGGTGCCGACGGGCTTGGTGGTGAAGGAGCCGGTGTTCACGTCCTGCTTGCCCGCGATGTGCTGCGGGGCGATGGGCAGGACGGTGCGCTCGGCGAACGGCGCGTAGGGGTACTTGAGGTGGAAGACGACGGTGCCCTCGCCCTTGGCCTCGACGCTCTTGAGGGCGTCCAGCTCGGTCTTGGAGGCGTTGTTCGTCTTCTTGTCGAGGATGGTCTCGTACGTGAAGACGACGTCCTTGGCCGTGAACGGCTTGCCGTCGCTGAACTTGACGCCCTTGCGCAGCTCGAACGTGTAGGTCTTGCCGTCGTCGCTGACCTTCGGCAGCTTCGCGGCCAGCGCGGGCCTCAGCTTCATGTCCGCGTCGTGCGTGAGCAGCCCGTCGAAGATCTTGGAGTTGCCGTCCTTGCCGTAGCCGAGGAGCGGGCTCAGGGTCTCGGGCTCGTACGCGATGCCGACGACCGCGGATGTCCTGGCGCCGCCGCTGTCCTTGCCGTCGTCCGGCGCCGAGCAGGCCGCGGCGGCGACCGCCAGTGCGGCCGCCGCCGCGACGGCACCGGTGCCACGTATCGATCCGGCCCTCATGCTCCACACCCCTACACAAGATCAAGAGTTATTGCGAACAGCTCGCAATTATGCCTCATGTAATGGGCGGGTCATGGCGGGGTCCTATACGGACTGGGGACTACGCCCAGGTCAGGGCGTTGCGGGCGCGGGGAGGTCGACCAGGTCGGCCAATTCCGCTCGGTGCCGTCCCGCCGTACCCAGAGCGATCGAGTCGGCCTTGGCCCGCTTCAGGTACAGATGGACGGGGTGCTCCCACGTCATGCCGATACCGCCGTGCAGCTGGAGCGCCTCCTCGGCGGCGCGCACCGCCACGGGGGCCGCGTAGGCCTGCGCGAGGGCCGCGGCGAGGTTCGGCTCGTCGCTGCCGGTGGCGAGAGCGTCGGCGGCGTGCCGGGCCGCGGCGCGGGTGTTGACCACGCGCAGCCAGAGCTCGGCGAGGCGGTGCTTGAGCGCCTGGAAGGAGCCGACGGGCCGGTTGAACTGATGGCGTTCCTTCAGATGGGCGACGGTTTGCGTCAAGCACCATTCGGCGAGGCCGAGTTGTTCGGAGGCGAGCAGTCCGGCCCCGGAGCGCAGACCGAGGCGCATGGCCGTCTCCGCTTCCGCGCCCTCGGCGAGCAGGCGGGCCGGGGCCCCGTCGAGGGTGACCGTGGCGACCGGGCGGGTGCGGTCGAGGGAGGTCTGCGGGGTGACGGTGACGCCGCCCCGGCCGATGTCGACGGCGAAGAGGCCGCTGTCGGCCGGGACCAGCAGGATGTCGGCGACGGCCGCGTCCGCGACGCCCGTCACCTCGCCGCGCAGGGCGCCGTCCTCGTGCCGGACCCCGGTGCGGGCGACGCCCGGCGCGGTGGCGAACGGCACGGCGAGCGCGCCCACGGTGCGGCCGGACGCGAGCGCGGCGAGGAGTTCGGCCGCCGCGTCGCCGGTGCAGGCGAGGAGCGTCTCAGTGGCGACGACGGCGCTCGTGAGGTACGGCACCGGCGCGACCGCGCGCCCCAACTCCTCCAGGACCACGGCCGCTTCGCGGTGCGTGGCGCCCTGTCCGCCGCGGTCCTCGGGCACCAGGAGGCCGGCGAGGCCCATGCTGTCGGCGAGGGTCTTCCACAGCTCACGGTCGTGCGGCTGCTCCGACTCGGTGCGGGCGAGGACATCGGCCGGGCCGCAGCGGTCGGCGAGCAGGGAGCGCACGGCGGAGCGCAGCGCCTCCTCTTCCTCGGTGTAGAGCAGATCACTCATCGGGCCAGGTCCTTCCAGGCGACGTCCTTGTCGGTGCGCGGTTCCGGCGGCAGGCCGAGGACGCGCTCGGCGACGATGTTCAGCAGGACCTCGCTGGTCCCGCCCTCGATGCTGTTGCCCTTGGAGCGCAGATAGCGGTAGCCCGCCTCGCGCCCGGTGAAGTCGACCAGGTCGGGGCGGCGCATCGTCCAGTCGTCGTACAGCAGGCCCTCGTCGCCGAGGAGTTCCAGCTCCAGGCCGCTGATCTCCTGGTTGAGGCGGGCGAAGCCGAGCTTCATGCCGGAGCCCTCGGGCCCCGGCTGCCCCGCGACGAGCTGCTGGCGGAGCCGGTCGCCGGTGAGCCGGGCGACCTCCGCCTCCACCCAGAGGGTGAGCAGGCGCTGGTGCAGGTCGTGGGTGCGCAGTTCGGGGCGCTCGCGCCAGGCCGTGGCGGCGGGGCCGATCATGCCGCCCTCGCGGGGGATGCGCATGCCGCCGATGGAGACGCGCTCGTTCATGAGGGTGGTCTGCGCGACCTTCCATCCTTCGCCGACCGCGCCGAGGCGGCGGCTGTCGGGGATGCGGACGCCGGTGAGGAAGACCTCGTTGAACTCGGCCTCGCCGGTGATCTGGCGCAGCGGCCGCACCTCGACGCCGGGGTCGGTCATGTCGCAGATGAAGTACGTGATGCCGCGGTGCTTGGGCACGTCCGGGTCGGTGCGGGCGATGAGGATGCCCCAGCGGGCGACGTGCGCGCTGGACGTCCACACCTTCTGCCCGTCCACGTTCCAGCTCTCGCCGTCGCGCACGGCGCGGGTGCCGAGCGCCGCGAGGTCGGATCCGGCGCCGGGCTCGCTGAACAGCTGGCACCACACCTCCTCGCCGACCCACAGGGGCCGCAGGAAGCGGCGCTTCTGCTCGTCCGTGCCGAAGCCGAGGATCGTGGGCGCGGCCATGCCGAGGCCGATGCCGATGCGGCGCGGGTCGTTGTCGGGCGCGCCCGCGGCCTCCAGCTCGGCGTCCACCACGGCCTGCAGGGTGCGCGGGGCACCCAGGCCGCCGAGGCCTTCGGGGTAGTGCACCCAGGCGAGTCCGGCGTCGAAGCGGGCCTTGAGGAAGTCGGTGCGGTCCGTGGTCGCCGGGGGGTGCGCGGCGAGCAGGTCCCGGGTACGGCGGCGGAGTTCGGCTGTGTCGGTCATGCGGTGGCCTCCTCGGGGAGGGCGGGGAGCACGGTCACGCGGCCGGTGGTGGTGCCGTCGGCGACGCGCTGGACGGCCGCCGCGGCCCCGCCGAGCGGCACGCGCTCGCTCACCAGCGGCTTCACGGCGCCCTTCGCGGCCAGCTCGGTGAGGTGTTCGTGGCACTCCAGGACGGCGCGCGGGTCCTTGGTGTTGTACAGGCCCCAGTGCAGGCCGACGATCGAGTAGTTCTTCACCAGGGCGTGGTTGAGAGCGGGCGTCGGGATGGCGCCGCTCGCGAAGCCGACCACGAGGATGCGGCCCTCGAAGGCCACGCACTTGGTGGACTTGGCGTAGGCGTCGCCGCCGACCGGGTCGTACACGACGTCGGCGCCGCGGCCGCCGGTTGCCTCCTTCACGGCGCCCACGATGTCGTCCGCGCGCCGGTCGATCACCAGGTCGCAGCCGAGCCCGCGCGCGACCTCGGCCTTGTCCGGGCCGCCGACGACGCCGATGACGCGGGCGCCCGCCGCCTTGCCGAGCTGCACGGCGGCACTGCCGACGCCGCCGGCGGCCGCGTGCACGAGCAGCGTCTCGCCCTCCTTGAGGCGCGCGCGCCGGTGCAGGCCGAACCAGCCGGTCTGGTAGCCGATGTGCAGCGCGGCGGCCTCCGCGTCATCGAGGGCGTCCGGCGCCGGCAGCAGGGCGGCGGCGTCCGCGACGGCGTACTCGGCGAGGCCGCCGTGCGGCAGCGCCGGGTTGGCGATGACGCGCCGCCCGTCCTCGGTCTCGCCGCAGATCTCCACGCCCGGCGTGAACGGCAGCGGCGGGGTGATCTGGTACTGCCCCCGGCACAGCAGCGCGTCCGGGAAGTTGATGTTGGCCGCGCGGACCTTCAGGAGCACCTGCCCGTCGCCGGGCACGGGCCGCTCCGCCTCTTCGAGCCGCATCACCTCGCCCGGTTCGCCGTTGCGGTGTACGTGCCATGCGCGCATGCGGGGCCTCCACGCTGTAGTCGACCGTGCTCCGGATGCATACTAAGCGGTCGCTTGCCCTCAGGGGAACAGCGCGGCGGCCCGCACCGGCGGCTACTCCCCCTTGCCGCCCCTCGCGGCGGGCCGCGCCCGTACGTGCATCCGCTCCCCCTGCGGCCCGAAGAGGCTCAGGAACTCCACCGGGCCCTCCCCCGTGGACCCGAACCAGTGGGGCACCCGGGTGTCGAACTCCGCCGCCTCGCCGGGCCCGAGCACCACGTCGTGCTCGGCGAGCACGAGGCGCAGCCGCCCCGAGAGCACGTACAGCCACTCGTAGCCCTCGTGGGTCCGCGGGTCGGGCTGGACGGAGCGGGTGGCCTCGATGACCTTGTACGCCTGGAGCCCGCCGGGCTGCCGGGTCAGCGGCACCATCGTCCGCCCGTGCCGGACGATCGGCTTGGCCCGCACCCGCGGGTCGCCCACCGGCGGGGCGCCGACGAGTTCGTCGAGGGGCACCTGGTGGGCGCGGGCGATGGGCAGGAGCAGTTCGAGGCTCGGCCTGCGGCCACCCGACTCCAGGCGGGAGAGGGTACTGACGGAGATGCCGGTGGCCTCGGAAAGACCGGCGAGGGTGGCACCGCGCTCCTTGCGGATCTTGCGCAGGCGGGGGCCGACGGCGGTGAGGACCTTGTCGGTGTCGCCATCGGAGTCGGGGGCGGGGGCGTGCGGGGCGGAGGCAGAGGCGGAGGCGGAGTCGTGCGGGTCGGTGACAGGGCCGGAGTCGTGCGGGTCGGTGACGTCGGACTTCTTTGCTCTTCCCATGGCTCTATTGCAGAATCAGCAAGCGGATATGTCAATCCGGCACCATCGCCCTGCCTTGCCCTGCCGTGCGCTGCCGTGCGCTGCCTCTGGAGCTTTGCGGGCCGCCGCGCTATCGATGCGTCCATGACGAGCGACGGCACCCGGCGGCCCGGCACCGGCGGAACACCCGCAGACGGGACATCCACCGACGCCCCCGCCACACCCCCGCCTCCAGGCCTCCCCGCCCCGCCCCCGCCCGGCGCGAGCGCCCTGCCGCCGGGCACGTTCGACGGCACCGTGGTCCTGGTGACCGGGGGCGGCAGCGGACTCGGCCTCGCCATCGCGGCCGAATTCGCCCGGCTCGGCGCGGACCTGGTGATCGCCGGCCGGAGCGCGACCCGGCTCACCGCGGCCCGCGAGGAACTGGCCGCGCTGGGCGGGCGCGTGGCGACGGCGGTGTGCGACATCCGCGACCCGGACCGGGTCACCGCCGCGTTCGATGCCGCCGAGTCGGCGTACGGCCTGCCCGCCGTCCTGGTGAACAGCGCAGCGGCGAACTTCCCCGTGCCCGCCGAGGAGATGTCCCCCAACGCCTGGCGCGCGGTCCTGGACACGACGCTCACCGGCACGTTCTTCATGACGCGCGCATTCGCGCGCCGCCACCTCGCGGCGGGCACGCCCGGCTCCGTCATCAACATCGGGGCGTCCTACGCCTGGACGGGCGGCCCCGGCTTCGCGCACAGCGCGGCGGCGAAGGCGGGGGTGCGGAGCCTGGTCGAGACGCTGGCGGTGGAGTGGGGGCCGTACGGCATCCAGGTCAACGGCCTGGTGCCGGGGTTGATGCCGCACGAGGACATGACGCGGGACATCCGCGCCGCCCTCACCGGCACGGACACCCCTGCCGCGGCGTCGTCCCTGGCCAGGCGCCAACCCGCCCTCCGCGTGGGCGCGCCGCGCGAACTCGGCTGGGCGGCGACGTTCCTGGCCTCCCCCTACGCCCGCTTCATCACCGGCCACACCCTGGTGGTCGACGGCGCGAACTGGCAGCGCCGGTCTCTGGTGAACCCGCCGGTGGTGCCGCTGCGGGAGCAACTGGGCCGCGACAGACACCCCCCGGCCCGCTGACGCCGTCGACACCGGTGACAGCAGTGAAACCGACACCGGTGACGGCAGTGAAGACAGAATGCGGCAGACATCAAGTCGCCCAAGGCCAGCCAATCGGCGGTCAAGTTCTGGCTTCCGGTTCCAGTTTTCCCTCTTGCGAGGCAAGTTCCACAAGGTTGACGCCGCACTGCGTCACGAACGCCTACGGTCGCAGCGAGAGACCCGCCTTCGAACTCCCTACGCGCCTCACCGTCTCGTCACGGGGGCCACTGGCGGGTCGGCTCGAGCCGTGAGAAGGGCACGCTGCGCTGCCCGGGGCGCCTTGAGCGCCCGCTGCGGGAGCCGTGGAGGGCCTTCGATTGGTGCGTGCGCGCGCCAAGCGCCTCTGGACGCGCCTTTCCAAACTCGGCGCAGCGGAGAAAGGTTTTCCGGAGAGGCCCCCGCCGGCGGGGTGACTTCACCCTCGCCCGGGCCTGCCCGCTCGCGGCGCATCCACCGACCCCGCCGCTCGCCTTGCTCATGGAGTCCGCTGGATTCGTAGCGACTGGATTCGTATCGACCGTGCAGCCCTGGCGCGCCTGGCGACAAGGAAGTGCCCGATGATCCCTCTTCCACGCGACCACCCCAACGGCACGGGCCCGACAGATCCGTCCGGTCCCCCCGAGGCACCGGAAGCCCTTCCCCGCACCGCGGCCGATCCCCCACGCCACGTCGCCTTCATCGTGGACGGAAACCGTCGTTGGGCGCGCGCCCATGGCCGTCCCATAGAGCAAGGTCACCGGGAGGGCGCGGACAACGTCCGCCGGGCCGTTCACTGGTGCGAGGCCGTGGGCATCGAGACCACCACGTGGTGGCTGCTCTCGACGGACAACCTCAACCGCACGTCGGTCGAGCTCCACAAACTCCTGGACATCATCTCCGAACTGACCCGCCATCTGGCGGCGACCGGGCACTGGAGAATACGTCACCTCGGGGAACCCCGGCTGCTCCCCCGTTCCCTGGCGACGGCCCTGAACGAGGCGGAGACCACCACCCGTCACAATCAGGGCCCTCAGATCAACTTCGCGGTCGGCTACAGCGGCAGGGAGGACATCCTCGCCGCAGCGCGCCGCATGGCCCAGCAGGCGGTCCGTTCCACTGCCTTCTCGGTTTCCGAGAGGTCGTTCGCCCAGGCCCTGTCCACCAGCGGGTTACCCGATCCGGACCTGGTCATCCGCAGCTCCGGTGAACAACGACTGTCCGGATTCATGCTCTGGCAGGCAGCGCTCTCCGAGCTCTATTTCTGCCCCGTCCTGTGGCCCGACTTCACCCAGTCGGATCTCGACCGCGCCCTGGCCTTCTACGCCAACCGCCAGCGGCGTTTCGGAAGGTAGCGAAGGCCCGAGAAGGCAGTGAAGGCAGTGAAGGCAGTGAAGGAAGGAAGTACACCATGGCTCAGAGGCCTCTCGTGTTCCCCGACCTCAAGGTGACGGACGACATCGCCGGCTCCTACCACTCGCTCAAGCCCTGGCTCCTCACCCACCTGGTGAAGGGACGTGAGACATACCCCGCTCACCCACGGACCCGCCAACTCGAATCCTCCGTGCTCGCCTGGGCCAGGGACCTCGGGATGAGCGAGGACCACATGAAAATAACGGTCGAGGCGACACCCGGGCACCTGGTGGGGCTCTTCGCCCCGCAAGCCCCTTGGGGGGTTCTGCTCCCCCTGGCCAAGCTGCAAATGATCCTGTTCTGGCTGAACACCGTGGACCTCGGCAGTGATCGACCGGTCGGCCGGCTGGTGGAGCCCGTGCGAGAGACCCTGGAGAGGGGGCATTCGCCTGCTGACGGACCGCTCATTCTGAGGCCGATCGCCAGTCTCCGGGACGACGTGGTCGCGGCGGGAGGAACGGAACTGATACCGGGCTTCACGGAGCTACTGCTGGGATTCCTGCGCGAGTACACGGCTCGACAGGCGTGGGAGAACGGGGAACCCCTGCCGAGTCTGGACCGGTACCTGAAGCACAGGACTCGCACGGCGGGGATCGTTCTCGGCATGTGGCTCCAGCGGCTCCAACCGGGCCTCGTCGGGCCGGGTGAGGAGCTTCCAGAGCCCCTGCTCCAGCTCATGAAGCAGGGAAGCCTCCTCGTCGGTCTCGACAATGACCTGCACAGTTGCCATGTGGCAGCCGAATCAGGAGAAAAGCTCAGCCTCATCGGTGTCATCTGTCAGGAGTACGGAATTCCTGTGGACATGGCCTTCTCCTGCGCGCTCACGCTCAATGCGGCACTGCGCTACGAGAACGCCAACACCGCTGCCTCCATCTGTGCGGACACTTCCCTGCCCGACGCGGTCAGGAGGCACGCCCGGGCCATCTTCCACTGGGTCGACTCCGTCTACACCTGGTCGCTTCAGACGCCCCGCTACGGGTTGCGGGGCGGCGATGCTCGCGCGGTCGCACCTTGTTCCGCCCTGAACGGGAAGGAACAGACGTGACGAACTCGCGCTCGGTCCCCCCTGCCCCCCGGGCACTGCCGCTCGTCGGCCATCTGATTCCGCTGGCACGGAAACCGCTGGAGTTCCTCGACTCCCTCCCCGCCCACGGGGAACTCGTCCGCATCCAGCTGGGCCCCTTCCCCCTGGTGGTGATCTGTGATCCAGAACTGACCCGGCAGGCCCTGATCGACGACCGCCTCTTCGACAAGGGCGGCCCGATCTTCGACCGGGTGCGGGAAGTCGTGGGCGATCACGGTCTGGCCAGTTGCCCGTACGGTACGCACCGGCGGCTGCGCAGGCTCGCCCAACCCGCCTTCCACCCGGCGCGGTTGCCCGGCTACGCGAAGACCATGAGCGCCTGTGTCGAGGAGGCGACGGCTTCCTGGCGTGCCGGGCACGTCCTGGACGTGCCCACCGAGATGATGACCATCACGTCCAAGATCACGGTCGCCACGCTGTTCTCCAGTGCGCTGCCTGAAGGCGAACTCGGCCCGGTCCTCAACGACGTGAAGACCTTCTTCGACGGCTTCTACCGGCGCATGCTCATGGTCCCCCCACTGGACCGGCTCCCCACCCCGGGCAACCGCTCCCATCTGCGCGCACGCACCCGCCTGCGCTCCACCTTCGACCAGATCATCGCCCGGCGCCGCACCGAGCACGTCGACCACGACGACCTGCTCTCGGCCCTGCTCCTGGCCCGTGACCCCGAGGACAACCGGCACGGCATGACCGACACGGAGATCAGCGACACGATCGTCACCTTCTTCCTCGCCGGTACGGAGACCACGGCCGCCCTCCTCGCCTGGGCGCTGGACCTGCTGGCCCGGCACCCCCGGATCGAGCAGCGGCTGCACGCCGAGGTCGATGCCGTCCTGGACGGAGCCACTGCCACCCACGCCGACCTGCCACGCCTGGAACTGACGCATCGCGTCCTCACCGAGACCCTCCGCCTCCGCCCACCGGGCTGGATCTTCACCCGCACCGTCACCGCCGACACCCGCCTTGGCGGGTACCTGCTGCCCGCCGGGAGCTGCGTCGTCTACAGCCCCTACCTCATCCACCACCGGCCGGACCTCTACGACAGCCCCGGGACGTTCGACCCCGACCGCTGGGATCCACAGCGTCCCCAGCCACCCCGCCACGCCCTCCTGCCCTTCGCGGCCGGAGCCCGCAAGTGCATCGGCGACACCTTCGGCATGACGGAGTCCGTCCTCGCCCTCGCGACCATCGCCGCCCGGTGGCGCCTGGAGCACGTCCCCGGTCAACAGGTCCGCCCCGCCCTGGGGTTGGCGTTGCGGCCCCGCAAGCTGCGCATGCGCGCAACGCCTCGCACCGCGGCTCAATGCGGCCGGGCGCCCTTCACTTCCCGTCGAACCGCGCCGCCCGCCCCGTCCCCTTCGCCGCGAACCCCTCCCGCACGTCCTCCGACGTCAAGGTGACCGCCGCGTTCATCGCCACGCGGTCGAGCGCCCGGCCGAGGCCCGCGTCCGCGAAGGCGTCGATGTCCCGTTTGACGCCGCGCACGGCGAGGGGCGCGTTCGCGGCGATCTCGGCAGCCGTCTCCCGTGCGGTCGGCTCCAGTTCGGCGCGGGGCACGACGAGTTGCGCGAGGTGGAGGCGGGCCGCGGTGGCGGCGTCGATGCGGCGGCCGGTGAGGGCGAGGTACTTGGCCCAGCCCGCGCCCGCCTCCCGTGCGACGCGCAGGTCCCCGCCCGCGTCGACGGTGACGCCGAGCTGGGCCTCGGGGAGCGCGAACACCGCGTCGTCAGCGGCGATCCTGACGTCGGCCATGAGGGCCAGTTCGAAGCCGAAGCCGAGGCAGTAGCCCTGCACGGCGGCGACGACGGGCTGCGGCAGGCCCGCGAAGGCCCGGAAGCGCTCGTGCGCCCAGCGGATGCCCTCGTAGTAGTTGCCGGTGCGCTCCGCGGCCGAGCGGCCGGTGACGGCGCCGCCCGGCGCGGTGACGTCGATGCCCGCGCAGAACGCCCGGCCCTCGGCCCGCAGCAGGACGACGCGGATCGAGTCGTCGAAGCGGATGCGGTCGGCGTACAGGCCGAGTTGGCGGGTGGACTCCCAGCTCCAGGCGTTCAGCTTGGCGGGGCGGCAGAGGGTGAGGACGCCGATGCCGTCCTCGACGTCGAGACGCAGCCGCCGCTGCGCGCCCTCGGGGATGTCCGTGCTGACGGTGTCGATCACCGGCCCGACCCTCTTCCCGCGCTGACGGTACGTACCTGACGTACCGTCAGCTTACGGGCGGCGGCTCAGCGGCTGAAGACCTCGAACGCCACGGCGGGCTTCCCGCCGAAGCGCGGCGCGAGTTGCTCGGCGTAACCGCTGAGGAAGGTGCGGCAGTACTTCTCGGGGTCCTCGTCGGTGAGGGCCTCGATGTACGCGCGGTGCTCGAGCAGGGACTGGACGGCCCGGTCGAGGCCGGGCGTCGCGTCCACCGCGTGGGTCGGCGCGTCGGTGCCCGCGACGGCGACCCAGCGCACGCCGTCCCACGGTTCGAGGCCCTGCTCGGCCAGCTCGGGGAAGATCCAGCGGTTGCCCGCGTCGGACGCGGCGTCCAGGGTGGCACGGCCGACGGCGACGTGGTCGGGGGTGTTCCAGGCGACACCGCCCCAGGTGTCGCGGTGGTTGAGGGTGATGACCAGCTCGGGCTTGTGCTTGCGGATGGCGGCGGCGATGTCGCGGCGCAGCGCCGTGCCGTACTCGATCACCCCGTCCTTGTGGTCGAGGAACTCCACGGTGTCCACGCCGACGACGGCGGCGCTCGCCCGCTGCTCCCGCTCCCGCAACGGCGCGGCCTCGGCGGGCGCGAGGGTGTCGATGCCCGCCTCGCCGCGCGTCGCGAGCACGTACACCACCTCGCGCCCGGCGTCGGTCCACGCGGCGATCGCGCCGGCGCAGCCGTACTCCAGGTCGTCCGGGTGGGCGACGATGGCGAGGGCCCGCTGCCAGTCCTCGGGCATGGGGGCGAGCTGCGTGGGCCCGGCGGCACCGTTCTGCTGGTCGGTCATGGCCGCAGCTTAACCGTGCGCACCGAGCGCCACGAGGTCACATCTCCAGGTCAGCGTGCGCCGCTCCCCGCTTTCCGAGTGCGCCGCCCCGCGCGGCCAAGGGCGTTGCCCCGGCTCAGAGTTCGCCGCGCACCAGGCCGATGAGCCGGTCGAGGACCTTCGGCCCGCTGACCCGCAGGCCGTCGTGCTCGTACTCGTCCGTGACCCAGGTGCGCAGCCCCCGGATCGTGCGGGCGGTGTCCAGGGAGTGCTCGGTGTCGACGAACATGTCGTCGTGGTAGACGGCCGCGGCCACCGGGACCTCGTTCGCGGCGAGGCGCGAACGGTCGTACAGCGCGGGCCAGTCGACGCGCTCGGCGAGGAGGTCGGCGGTCTCGCGCAGCGGGCGCAGGGCGGGGTCGGAGTCGAACATCCAGCGCTGCACGGCCTCGCCGGTGAACAGCGGCGGGGCGCCGTCCGCGAGGCTCTTGCCCGCGTCGAAGCGCGGGAACTCGGCCCGCACCCGCTCCGCGGACCAGGCGGTGGGGCGCCCGCCCTGGGCGTAACAGGCCTCGTGCAGCAGGGCGTACAGCGGCGCGGCGGCGTACGACAGGATGCCCTGGACGGCTTCCTGGAAGGCGTCCGACAGGGCGTGGCCCGCCGGGGTCCGCACGAAGGCGTCCTCCAGGAGGTAGTGCAGGCGGTGGGTGCCGTCGCCGGTGCCGAGCAGGATGCCGAGGGACTGGAAGGCCTCGGTGGTGAACCGGTATCCGCCGGGCAGGACGGGCTCGTGCTCGGCCACGTACTCGGCGACGCGGCGGGCCCGCTCGGCGTCCTCGGGGTAACGCGCGTAGTGGGCGAGGGACTTGCGCTCCATGCGCGGGTACGCGGCGCGGTACACGTCGTCGGCGTGGCCGTCGAGGGTCGGCAGGCCGCCGGTGATCAGGGCCGCCGCGAGCCCTTCGGGGGCGGTCGACAGGTAGTGCGTGGCGCAGAAGCCGCCGAAGCTCTGGCCGAGGACGGTCCAGGGCGCGCCGCCGGTGACCTCGGCCCTGATCGCCTCGCAGTCGCGCACGATCGCGTCGGCGCGGAAGCGCGCGAGGTAGTCGGCCTGTTCGCGCGGTCCGCCGCGCAGCGGCAGCGTCTGCCGGTTGGCGGGGGTGGAGCTGCCGGTTCCGCGCTGGTCGAGCAGCAGCACGCGGTAGTCGCGCAGGGCACGCCCGAGCCACGCCTGCTTGCCGCTGAACCGGTTGGCGCCGAAGCCGGGACCGCCCTGGAGATACACCAGCCACGGCAGCTCCGCGCCCTCGCGCCCCGCCGCGACACACTCCCGGGCGAACACCTCGATCCGCTCGCCCCCGGGCACGTCATGATCCAACGGCACACTGAACCGCCGATCGGTGAGCACGACTCCGGGCTGACGGTAGCTGACGCTCAACGCAACTCCTCCATATGTTCGGGGCAACCGTTCCAGCCCGTCCGGCGATTGCGGACGAGCCCTTGAGGCGATCACTCCAGCCCGTCCCACGCGGAGGGTCAAGCGGAGGACCGAAGCCGGGGGCGCCCCTCTCCCCAAGGCGCCCCGGCCAGATTACGCTGCGAGGGAAAAGCCCCGATGACCGGCAAGGAGGATCCACCGTTGCGCGTCGCCCTCTTCCTGACGTGTGTCAATGACACGCTGTATCCCGACACAGGCCGCGCCGTGGTGAAACTCCTGACCAGGCTGGGTGTGGACGTGGACTTCCCGGCGGCACAGACTTGTTGCGGACAGGCCCACTACAACACCGGATACCGACACCAGGCCGAGCCCCTCGCCCGGCATTTCTCCGATGTCTTCGGCGAGTACGACGCCATCGTGACGCCCTCCGGGTCGTGCGGGTCGATGGTGCGGGAGCTGTATCCGCGCATGGGCGAGCGGGCCCGCGCCGAGGGCAGGGGCGACGGGCTCGCCCGGGCCCTGGCGCCCGTCGTGCCGAAGACGTACGAGCTGACGGAGTTCCTGGTGGACGTGCTCGGCGTGACCGACGTGGGCGCGTACTACCCGCACACGGTGACGTACCACCCGACCTGCCACGGCCTGCGCTCCCTCGGCCTCGGCGACCGGCCGGCGCGGCTGCTCGCGGCCGTCGGGGGGCTCGACCTCGTGGAGCTGCCGGGGGCGCGGGAGTGCTGCGGCTTCGGCGGGACGTTCGCGGTGAAGAACTCCGACGTGTCGGCGGCGATGGGCACCGACAAGGTGCGCGCCGCCGAGTCGACGGGCGCGGAGGTGCTGTGCGCTGCGGACAACTCCTGTCTGATGCACATCGGCGGCACGATGGCGCGCCTGCGCACGGCGATGCGGCCGGTGCACCTCGCGGAGATCCTGGCGAGCACGGAGAAGGAGCCCTGGTCATGAGCGGCACGTATCTCGGGATGCCGGCCTTCCCCGCGGCGGCGCGCGACGCCGTGCGCGATGCGACCCTGCGCGCCAATCTGCGCCACGCCACCCACACCATCCGCGACAAGCGCGCGAAGGCCGTCGCGGAACTCGACGACTGGGCGCGGCTGCGCGAAGCCGGACGGCAGATCAAGGACCACACGCTGCGTCACCTCGGCGACCATCTGCTGCGCCTGGAGGAGACGGTGACGGCGGCGGGCGGCACCGTGCACTGGGCCACCGACGCCGACGAGGCCAACCGGATCGTCACCGGCCTGGTCCGGGCCACCGGCGAGCGCGAGGTGGTCAAGGTCAAGTCGATGGCCACGCAGGAGATCGGCCTCAACGAAGCCCTGGAGGCCGCGGGCATCCGCGCGTACGAGACCGATCTCGCCGAGCTCATCGTGCAGCTCGGCCAGGACCGCCCTTCGCACATCCTCGTCCCCGCCATCCACCGCAACCGGGGCGAGATCCGCGACATCTTCGCGCGCGAGATGGAGCGGTGGGGCCGCCCCGCCCCGGACGGCCTGACGGACTCGCCCGCCGAGCTCGCCGAGGCCGCCCGGCTGCATCTGCGGGAGAAGTTTCTGCGCGCCAAGGTCGGCGTCTCGGGGGCGAACTTCATGGTCGCCGAGACCGGCACCATGGTGGTCGTGGAGTCGGAGGGCAACGGGCGGATGTGCCTGACACTGCCCGAGACGCTGATCTCCGTGGTCGGCATCGAGAAGGTCGTGCCGACGTGGCGGGACCTGGAGGTGTTCCTGCAGACCCTGCCGCGCTCCTCGACGGCCGAGCGCATGAACCCGTACACGTCGATGTGGACCGGCACCACGGACGGCGACGGGCCCGCCGCCTTCCACCTCGTGCTCCTCGACAACGGCCGCACCGACACCCTCGCCGACGAGGTCGGCCGCCAGGCCCTGCGCTGCATCCGCTGCTCGGCCTGCCTGAACGTCTGCCCCGTCTACGAACGGGCCGGAGGGCACGCCTACGGCTCCGTCTACCCGGGCCCCATCGGCGCCATCCTCAGCCCTCAACTGCGCGGCACCGCCAGCGAGATCGACGCCTCGCTCCCCTACGCCTCCAGCCTCTGCGGCGCCTGCTACGAGGTGTGCCCGGTCGCCATCGACATCCCCGAAGTCCTGGTGCACCTGCGCGAACGCGTCGTCCAGGGCGGCGAGTTCACCCGCCACGGCGCGAAGACGACCCTCAGGCCCGCCCGCGGCCACGCGGCCGAGCGGGCGGCGATGCGCGCGGCGGGCCTGGTGTTCGCCAGGCCCGGACTGCTGCGCGCCGGGCAGCGGCTCGCGGCCCGTACCCGCCGGATCCATCCGCGTACGCTGCCGGGGCCCGGCCGGGCGTGGAGCGCGACGCGGGACCTGCCCACGGTGCCCGAGGAGTCGTTCCGCGACTGGTGGCGGCGCACCCGGGGGCGTGGCGCGGAAGCCACGGGGGCCGCCGGGGCACGTACCGAGGACGGGGAGGCAGGGGCATGAGTTCCAGGGACATCGTCCTGGGGCGGATCCGCCGGGCGCTCGGGCCGGTCCCCGACGAGCCGTACGAGACGGCCGTCGACCGGGACTACGCGCGCGAGCACGGCGCGCGCACCACCGAGCAGACCGTCGACCTCCTCGCCGAGAACCTCGCCGACTACCGGGCACTCGTGCACCGCACGGACCGGGACGAGCTCCCGGACCTCCTCATGCAGCTCCTCGCCCTGCGCGGCGCCCAGAGCGTCCTCGTGCCGCCCGCGCTGCCGCCGGGGTGGCTGGCCGCCGCCGATCCGGTCCGTATCCACGACCGGGCCGCGTGCACCACCGCCGAGCTGGACCGGGCCGACAGCGTGGTCACCGGCTGCGCGGTCGCGATCGCCGAGACCGGCACCCTCGTCCTCGACGGCTCCCCCGACCAGGGGCGCCGCCGCATCACCCTGATCCCCGACCACCACATCTGCGTCGTCCGCGTACCCGATCAGGTCGTCTCCTCCGTGCCGCAGGCCCTTCGGCGGCTGGACCCCGGGCGGCCCCTCACCTGGATCTCCGGGCCGTCCGCGACGAGCGACATCGAACTCGACCGCGTCGAGGGCGTGCACGGGCCGCGCACCTTGGAAGTGGTCCTGCTGACCGGGAGCCCCGAGGCGTGCGCCTGAGCGGTCGCCGAGCGTGTGCGGGCAGGAACACGCACGGTTAGCGTGAGGGAATGATCCGGTTCGAGCAGGTGACCAAGCGTTACCCGGACGGCACGACCGCCGTGGACGACCTCTCCTTCGAGGTCGCCGAGGGGGAGCTGGTCACGCTCGTGGGCCCTTCCGGCTGCGGCAAGACCACCACGATGATGATGGTGAACCGGCTGATCGAGCCGACCTCCGGCCGCATCTACGTCAACGGCGAGGACATCGCCGCCGTCGACCCCGTCCGCCTGCGGCGCCGCATCGGGTACGTCATCCAGCAGGTCGGCCTCTTCCCGCACCGCACCGTCCTCGACAACACCGCCACCGTGCCCGCCCTCGTGGGCTGGAAGCGGGCCAGGGCGCGGGCGCGCGCCGCCGAACTCCTCGACCTGGTCGGGCTCGACCCGAAGACGTACGGGCCGCGCTACCCCGAGCAGCTCTCCGGCGGGCAGCGCCAGCGCGTCGGCGTGGCCCGCGCGCTCGCCGCCGACCCGCCGGTGCTCCTGATGGACGAGCCGTTCGGCGCCGTCGACCCGGTGGTGCGCGAGCGGCTGCAGAACGAGTTCCTGAACCTCCAGCGGACCGTGCGCAAGACCGTCCTGATGGTCACGCACGACATCGAGGAGGCCGTCCGGCTCGGGGACCGGGTCGCCGTGTACGGGCAGGGGCGCATCGAGCAGTTCGACACGCCGGGAGCCGTGCTCGGCACGCCCGCGACGCCGTACGTGGCCCGGTTCGTCGGCGCCGACCGCGGGCTCAAGCGGCTCTCGGTCACCGAGATCGAGGTCGACGACCTGGAACAGCCGCCCGTCGCCCGCCTCGACGAGTCCGCCGCGCAGGCCGCGGCCCGGCTGCGCGGGGACGACGCCCGCTGGGCGATGGTCCTCGACGAGGACGGCGACCTGCACGGCTGGGTCGGCGTCGACGAGGTCGCCCTCGCCGGGGACGAGGCCACCGTCGGCGACCTGGCCCACCGCATGAACGCCTGGGTGCCCGTCGGCGCGCCCCTGAAGCAGGCGTTCGGCGTGATGCTCCAGCACGACGCGGGCTGGGTCGCCGTCGTGGACGGCGCCCGCTTCGTCGGCGTCCTCACCCCGGCGAAGCTGCACGAGGCACTGCGGCGCTCGGTGGACGCGGATGCCCACGGTGTGGGGCGGGGGGACGTGGACTTCGACTCGGTCGCCGACGCGTAGCGCTTTGTCGACGCGGGGTGGGCGGGTTCCCCTGCGGGGCCCTTGGCTGCGCCATGGCTGGGGCCGCCTGTTGGCTGTGCTCGGGTCTGTTGGCTGTGTTCGGGTTCTGGCTGCGCCAGGGCCAAGGGGAGTTCGGCACCGCTGGGATGGGGGGGCGGGGGTTCGCCGTTGCGGCGGGGAAGAGCGCCCCGTCCCGGGGAGGGGGGCCGGAGGGGACGGAGGGGTCGGGCCGGAGGAGGCGAAGGGACCGGGTCGAAGGGGCAGGAGGGATCGGGGCGGAGGGGCGAAGGGGCCAGGCGGGGCGACGCGGCTAGAGCAGCTTCTTGTTCTTCAAGTACTTCTTCGCCACGTCCTCCGGCAAGCGGCGCCAGCTGTCCACCTCTCGGTTGAGGTCCGCCAGGTCCGCTGTCGTCAGGACCTTGTTGAGGCGGGCCAGTGCCTGGGAGACGCCCTTGCTGCCCGCTCGGGAGCGGTTCACGACCGGGACGATGTAGTCGGCGTTCTGGAGGTGCTTGTCGTCGGCGAGGAGGACCAGGCCGAACTCGTCGAGGGTGGCGTCCGTGGTGGTGGTGAGGACCATCTGGTCCTGGCCGCTCTGGACGGCCTTCTTGGCCTGGGTGGTGCCGACGCCCTTGGGGTCGACGCCGGTGATGTCGATGCCGTAGACCTTCTTCAGGCCCGGCTCGCAGTAGGGGCGCTGTACGCATTCGTCGCCCGCGGCGAGCCGGACCTTCAGGCCGGACCTGCCGAGGTCACTGAGGGATGTGAGGCCGTGCCGGCGCGCGTAGGCCGCGGTGACGGCGAACGCGTTCTGGTCCACGGCCCTGCCCGGGTCGAGGACGGTCAGGCCGCGCGGTGCGGCCAGCTTCCGCAGGGCCTTCATGGTGGTGTCGAGGTCGGGCGAGCCGACGGGCTTCGCGTCGGCGCCGTTGACCTTGGCGTTGAGCCAGTCGGCGAACGTGGCCGCGTACTCGGGCACGACGTCGATCTGGCCGGACTCCAGGGCGGGTTCGTACAGTTCGCGGTTGGCGACGGACAGGATCTCCGTGTCGTATCCCGCCTTGTCCAGGAGCAGCGCGTACATCTGCGCGAGGAGGTCGCTCTCCGTGAATCCGGCGGAGCCGACGACGAGGTGCTTGCTGTCGCCGGGTGGCGCGGTGACCTTGTCCTGGGTCTCCAGGGAGGGGCCCGAGTCGCAGCCGGACGCGAGCAGCGTGGCGGCCGCGATCAGCACGCCGCACCGGGAGCGCCAGTTCCGCAGCCGCACAGGGCGCGTCACGCCGCTCACGGCTTCCCCGCCTTCCGCGCCCAGCCGGGCGCGAGCCTCTCGACGACCTCGAAGACGCCCTCGACCAGGAGGGCGAACACGGCGACGAGCACCGCGCCCGCCACCACCTGCGGCGTGCTCGCCAGGTTGAAGCCCGCGGTGATGATGCGGCCGAGTCCGCCGCCGCCCGCGAGCGCGGCGATGGTCGCGGTGGCGACGAGCTGGACGGCGGCGATGCGGACGCCGCTCATGATCAGGGGCAGTGCGAGCGGCGCCTCGACCCGCCAGAGCATCTGTCGCCCCGTCATGCCCATTCCACGCGCTGCCTGGACGACGCCGCGGTCGACGCCGCGCATGCCGACGTAGGCGTTGGTGAGCAGCGGCGGCACGGCGAACAGGACGAGGGCGACGACAGTGGGCCCCTCGCCCCACTTGCCGAGCGGGGTGAGCAGGAGCAGCACGAGGACCGCGAAGGTCGGTACGGCGCGCCCGACGTTGGAGATGTTCACGGCGAGCGCGCCGCCCTTGCCGAGGTGGCCGAGGACGAGGGCGACGGGGAGCGCGATGAGGCAGCTGATCAGGAGGCAGACGACGGTGAGGACGAGGTGCTGGGTGAGCCGGTGCCAGATGCCGTCGTCGCCCGCCCAGTGCGCGGAGTCGGTGAGCCAGTCCCAGGCTTCGGTGAGGGTGTTCACGCGCGGGCCGCCCTCGTCCAGGGAGTGAGGAGGCGCTGCACGCCGAGCAGCAGCAGGTCGGCGAGGACGGCGATGACCACGCAGAGCACGGATGCGGTGAGGACCTGGGCCTTGAAGTAGGTGTTCATCCCGGAGTAGATGAGGTTGCCGAGGCCCCCGAAGCCGACGATCGCGCCGACGGTGACGAGGGAGACCGCCGAGACGGTGGCGATGCGCAGGCCCGCCATGGCGGCGGGCAGCGCGAGCGGCAGTTCGACGGTCAGGAGCAGGCGGATCGGGCCGTAGCCCATGCCGCGGGCGGCCTGGCGGGTGTCCTCCGGCACGGCGCGCAGGCCCGCGAGGATGTTGCGGACGAGCAGCGTGAGGGAGTACAGGACGAGCCCGGCGACGACGAGTGTCGAGGACAGGCCGTACACCGGGAGCAGCAGCGAGAACATCGCGAGCGACGGGATCGTGTACAGGACCGTGGTGAGCGCGAGCACCGGTCCCGCGGCGAGTCCCCAGCGCCGGGAGACGACGGCCAGTGGCAGGGCGATGACGAGGGCGATCAGGACGGAGACCGCGGTGAGCTCCAGGTGCTGCAGCACGGCGTCGAGAAGGATCTCGCGGCGGGTGCTCAGATACTCACCGCAGATCCACTCGTTGCGCGCGAGGCAGTCGTCCGGGGGCGCGGTCACCCGTCCATTCCAGCGGCCCGCGGCGGGGGCGGCATGTCCTGGTGGACCGTCCGGGGTGGCGCGACCTGGTGGACCCGTCCGGGGCGGCAACGGGGCGGGCCTCCCGTGGGGGCGGCCGGTTCTGCCCCTGTCGACGGGGCGGGCCCCGTCCTATGATCCGGGCCCGCTCGCCCTGGGAGGACCCGTGACCGTCGGACCCGCGACCGCTGAGACCGTCTACGAACCCGTGCCGTACTGGGCCCGGATCCCGCACGGGATCTGGCTGAGGGAGGCCACGTCCGTCGCCGTGGACTCCGAGGACCGTGTCCACGTCTTCAACCGCGGCAACATGCCCGTCCTCGTCCTCGACCGGGACGGAAACGTCGTCGACATGTGGGGCAACGACACGCCGTTCGCGGGGACCGAGCTGTTCGAGGACCCGTACGGCAACACGGTGCCGCGCTGGAAGGGCTGCCGGTTCCTGCGTGCCCACGCCGTCACCGTCGACCACGAGGACCACCTGTGGCTCGTCGACGACGTCGGCAACCGCGTCACCAAGACCGACCGCAAGGGCAATACGCTCCTGACTCTCGGCACCGGCCGCCCGGCGCCGTTCCAGAGCGGCGAGCCCTTCAACCGCCCCACCGACGTGGCGGTGTCGCCGCGGACCGGCGACGTCTTCGTGTCCGACGGCTACGGCAACTCGCGCGTCCACCGCTTCGACGCGGCGGGCACCCACCTGCTGTCCTGGGGCGGCCCCGGCACGGACGAGGGCCGGTTCAGCCTGCCGCACGGGATCGCCCTGTTCGGCGACGACGCGGTGATCGTGTGCGACCGCGAGAACCACCGCGTCCAGGTGTTCTCCCTCGACGGTGACTTCCGCGCGTCCTGGCACGCGCACAAGGCGGTCGCCGTCTGCGCGGGCCGCGGCGCCGACACGAACGTGTACGTCGCCGAGCAGGGGCCACCGCCGGTGCAGCGGGGCGTGCCGGGCCTCGGCCACAGGATCCAGATCTTTGACCGCGCGGGGCGGCTCGTCACCCGGTTCGGCGCCGAACTGCCCGGCGAGGCCCCGGGCCAGTTCAACTGGCTGCACAGCGTCGCGGTGGACTCCGAGGGCAGCGTGTACGCGGCGGAGGTGTCGTACGTCGAGGTCGGCAGCAAGCTGACGCCGCCTCGGGAGTTGGTGAGCCTGCGCAAGTGGCGGCGGGTGCGGGGCTGAACGGCAGTCGCCACCGACGCAAGCGGTCCGCAATTCTTGCGCTAATCTTGCGTTCATGACGCGACGACTTGCTCAGGTGGCGAAGAAGGTCGGGGTCAGCGAGGCCACGGTCAGCCGGGTGCTGAACAACAAGCCGGGGGTCTCGGAGGCCACCCGGCAGGCGGTCCTCTCCGCGCTCGACGTGCTCGGCTACGAACGGCCCACCCAGCTGCGCGGGGAGCGCGCCCGTCTGGTGGGGCTCGTCCTGCCGGAGCTGCAGAACCCGATCTTCCCCGCGTTCGCCGAGGTCATCGGCGGCTCGCTCGCCCAGCAGGGGCTCACCCCGGTGCTGTGCACGCAGACCAAGGGCGGCGTCTCGGAGGCGGACTACGTGGAACTGCTGCTCCAGCAGCAGGTGTCGGGCGTCGTCTTCGCGGGCGGCCTGTACGCGCAGGCCGACGCGCCGCACGACCACTACAAGCAGCTCGCCGCGCGCAACATCCCGGTGGTCCTGGTGAACGCGGCCATCGAGCACCTGGACTTCCCCGCCGTCTCGTGCGACGACGCCGTGGCCGTCGAGCAGGCCTGGCGCCACCTGGTCTCGCTCGGCCACGAGCGCATCGGCCTGGTGCTCGGCCCCGCCGACCACATGCCCTCGCGGCGCAAGCTCGCCGCGGCCCGCGCGCTGGTCAGGGCCGCGGGCGGGCGACTGCCCGAGGAGCGGGTGGCGCGGGCGATGTTCTCACTGGAGGGCGGCCAGGCCGCGGCGGCCCGGCTGCTCGACTCCGGGGTCACCGGCATCGTCTGCGCCAGCGACCCGCTCGCGCTCGGCGCCGTCCGGGCGGCGCGCCGCCGGGGCCTGGTGGTGCCGCGTGACGTGTCGGTGGTCGGCTTCGACGACTCGGCGTTCATGAACTGCACCGAGCCGCCGCTCACCACGGTCCGCCAGCCGATCGAGGCGATGGGCCGCGCGGCGGTGGAACTGCTCACCCTCCAGATCGCGGGCAGCGCGGTCCCGTCGGGAGAACTGCTCTTCGAGCCGGAGCTGGTGGTGCGGGGCTCGACGGCACAGGCAGCGCGCGGCTAGGCGCCGTACGGGCGCGCGCCCCATGGGCGGCCTCCTCGCGCGGGACAGGAGCAGCCACCCTCACGACAGTCGAATATTTTCAATTTTCGCGCGGGATATTGCGACCTCGTGTCGGCGGTGCTTGAGTGAGCGCCGCCGCACAGCGCTCCGCTGTGGGCTTCCCCAGCTCCCGCCATGCCCTGCCCGCACGGGCGGTGGCGCTGCCCCAGAGGGGTCCACCGATGACAACCACCGGGATACGCCGACCACGCGTGAGCCGCACGCGCCGCACCACCACGGCCGCACTCGCCACCGCGCTCGCCCTCACCGCGCTCGCCGCCTGCGGCACCAGCAGCAGCTCCGACGGCGGGGGCGGCGAGAACGCCGCGAGCGCGGCCGACGCGGCGTCCCCGCTGGAGCCGAGCACCAAGGTCACGCTCACCATCGACTGCATGCCGCCGGCCGCGGAGAAGGCCGAGCTCAAGCAGTGGAAGGAGGACGTGAAGGCGTTCAACGCGACGTACCCGAACGTCACGATCAAGGGCAAGCAGACCGATCCGTGCCTGGAGCCGCCCCGGTTCACGGCGATGCTGAAGGCCAAGTCCCAACCGGACGTGTTCTACACGTACTTCACCGACCTCCAGCAGGTCCTCGACAACGACGGCGCCACCGACATCAGCGCCTACGTCAACGACAAGTCGGTGCCCGCGCTCGGCGACATGGACCCCGACGTCCTGGACGTCCTGAAGAAGGACGGCAAGCTCTACGGCCTGCCCTCCAGCAACTACACGATGGGCCTGCTGATCAACCGTCCGCTCTTCGAGAAGGCCGGACTCGACCCCGACGAGCCGCCCACCACCTGGGCCGAGGTCCGCGCTGCGGCCAAGAGGATCGCCGCCCTCGGTGACGGCGTCGCCGGGTTCGGCGAGTACAGCGCGGGCAACAACGGCGGCTGGCACTTCACCGCCACGGCCTACGGCCTCGGCGGCAGCATCGTCGACGCCGGCGGCACCAAGGCCGCGTTCAACGACGCGACCGGCAAGCGGATCCTCGACAACCTCAAAGCCATGCGCTGGGACGACGACAGCATGGGCAGGACACAGCTCCTGAAGTGGGGCGACCTGCAGAAGCAGATGGCCTCCGGGAAGCTCGGCATGTTCCTCGCCGCGCCCGACGACATCACGTACATGGTGCAGAACCTCGGCGCGGAGTACGCGGACTACGGGATGGCGCCGATCCCCGGGCAGCGGGCGACGCTGTTCGGCGGCAACGACTACATGATCAAGAAGGGCCTCTCGGCGGACAAGGTCAAGGCCGCCGTCGCCTGGATCAACTTCAAGTTCCTCACCCCCGGCAAGGGCCAGTTCGACTGGGCCCGCACCAAGGCGGACGGCCTGCCCGTGGGCCTGCCCCAGCCCGACTTCTGGACCGGCGCGACCAAGGCCGCCGACGACAAGGCCCGCGCCGCCAGCTCCACCATGCCCGTGGCGAACTTCGAGGCGTTCACCGCGAACCCCGTCCAGGGCAAGCCCGAGCCGCCCAAGGCGCAGGAGATCTACAAGGTCCTCGACACCGCCATGTCGGCCGTCCTCACCAACAAGGACGCCGACACGGGCAAGCTGCTCGACACCGCGGAGCGCCAGGTCGACCAGATCCTGGCGAACCAGTAGGGGGACAGCGTGTCGGCTCCCGCCCTCTCCACGAGGCAGGCCCCGCCGCCCGCCCCGAGCCCCGGCGCCGCCCGCTCCCCGCGCCGACGCGCCGCTTTCCGGCAGGCGTTGAAGCGCAACCTCATCGCCCACGGCTTCCTCGTCGGCGCCGTGCTCTGCTTCTCCTTCTTCTCCTGGTACCCGATGGTCAGGGAGTTCTTCCTGGCCTTCGAGAAGCGTGAGGACGGCGCGACCGTCTGGGCGGGCTGGTCGAACTTCACGTACATCTTCAACGACCCCGCCTTCTGGCAGGCCTGGCGGAACACGATCCTGTTCACCGGGCTCGCGCTGCTCCTCGGCTTCGCCGTGCCGTTCGTGGTCGCGCTCGTGCTCAATGAGTTCCGGCACGGCCAGGGCTACCTGCGGCTGCTCGTGTATCTGCCGGTGATGCTGCCGCCGGTCGCCTCGGTGCTGCTCTTCAAGTACTTCTACGACCCCGGGTACGGCCTGTTCAACCGAATCCTCGGCGCGGTCGGGCTGCCGGACCAGCAGTGGCTCCAGTCGACCGACACGGCGATGCTGTCCGTGGTGATCGCCGCGACGTGGATGAACATGGGCGGCGCGACCCTGATCTATCTGGCCGCGCTCCAGGGCATCCCGGGCGAGCTGTACGAGGCCGCCGAGCTGGACGGCGCGGGGATCCTCCGCAAGATCTGGCACGTCACGATCCCGCAGACCCGGCTCGTGCTCTCGCTGATGCTGCTCATGCAGATCATCGCCACCATGCAGGTGTTCGTGGAGCCGTTCCTGCTGACCGGCGGCGCGGGCCCCGAGGGCGCGACCCTGACCGTCGTCCAGCTCATCTACCAGTACGCGTTCACCTTCAACAACTACGGCAGCGCGGCCGCGCTCGGCCTGGTGCTGCTCGTCCTGCTCGCCGTGTTCTCGGCGGCGTACGTCCGGCTGAGCCGCGTGAGCGAGGAGTGAGGGAGCCCCCGATGACGACACGCACCCTGATCTCCCCCGCGCAACTCGCCCGCCCGCGCGGCACGTTCCTCTACTGGACCGCCTTCGTCCTGGTCCTCGTGGTCTTCACGCTGGTCTTCATCGGGCCGCTGTACTGGATGGTGACCAGCGGCCTGAAGTCCCCTCAGGAGTTCGCGCGGACCCCGCCCACCCTCGTGCCCGAGGAGGCCCACCCCGGCAACTACGCGGACGCCTGGGGCGTGATGGACCTCGCGAAGCTCCTCGGCAACACCCTGTACTACGCGCTCGGGGCGCTCGCCTTCCAGCTGGTCCTCGACGTGGCGGCGGCCTACTCGCTGTCCAAGCTGCGCCCGGCGCTCGGCAACGTGATCCTCGGGGCGATGCTGGTCACCCTGATGATCCCGGCGACCGTCCTCGTCGTACCGCAGTACCTGACCGTCCTGGACGTGCCGATCGTCGAGCGGAACCTCGTCAACTCGCCCTGGGTGATCTGGCTGCCCTCCGTCACCAACGCCTTCAACATCTTCCTGCTCAAGCGGTTCTTCGACTCGATCCCGCGCGAGCTGCTCGACGCCGCCGCCATCGACGGGGCCTCGCCGCTGCGCACGCTGCGCTCGGTGGTGCTGCCGATCTCCCGGCCGATCCTCGGCGTCGTGTCGATCTTCGCGGTGGTGGGGGTCTGGAAGGACTTCCTGTGGCCCATGCTCACACTGCCCGACCCGGGCAAGCAGACCATCAACGTCGGGATCTACTCGCTGGCCGCCAGCGTCACCGAGAACTGGCTGCTCGCGGCCCTGGTCATCGCCTCCCTGCCGACCCTCGTGATCTTCCTGGTGTGCCAGCGCCACAT
Source organism: Streptomyces flavofungini (assembly GCF_030388665.1). NCBI lineage: Bacteria > Bacillati > Actinomycetota > Actinomycetes > Kitasatosporales > Streptomycetaceae > Streptomyces > Streptomyces flavofungini. Next base: position 803,529 of record NZ_CP128846.1, read on the forward strand.
CATGAGCGGCCTCACCGCGGGCAGCCTCAAGGGCTGACCCGCCCGGACGCCGCCGCGTACCACCTCCACCACCGAGCACTCCGCCGCCGGCCCCGCCTGTCCCGGCCCCGCCCCGGCCGGCGGCGGGGTCCCCCTGTCCGAAAGGACCGCCACCGTGGCAGCCACGCGACCCCACTCCCCCGACACCGACTGGTGGCGCTCCGCCGTCATCTACCAGGTGTACGTACGCAGCTTCGCGGACGGCGACGGCGACGGCACCGGAGACCTGGCGGGGGTGCGCGCCAAGCTGCCCTACCTGGCCGCGCTCGGGGTGGACGCGCTGTGGTTCAACCCCTGGTACCTCTCACCGATGGTCGACGGCGGCTACGACGTGGCCGACTACCGGGTGATCGACCCGGCCTTCGGCACGGTCGCCGAGGCCGAGAAGCTGATCGCCGAGGCACGCGCGCTCGGCCTGCGCACCCTCGTCGACATCGTCCCGAACCACGTGTCCGACCAGCACGTCTGGTTCCAGGCGGCGCTCGCGGCGGGCCCCGGGAGCCCCGAGCGCGAGCTGTTCCACTTCCGTCCCGGCCGCGGCGCGCACGGGGAGCTGCCGCCCAACGACTGGCCCTCGCAGTTCGCCGCGACCGCCTCCGCCTGGACCCGGGTCGCGGACGGCGCGTGGTATCTGCATCTGTTCGCGCCCGAGCAGCCCGACCTCAACTGGGCGCATCCGGCGGTCCGTCAGGAGCACGAGGACGTGCTGCGGTTCTGGCTGGAGCGCGGGGTCGCGGGGGTGCGGATCGACTCGGCGGCGCTGCCCGCGAAGGATCCCGCGCTGCCCGACTTCGTCGAGGGCCGGGACCCGCATCCGTTCCTCGACCGCGACGAGCTGCACGACATCTACCGCTCCTGGCGGGCCGTCGCCGACGAGTACGGGGCGATCTTCGTGGGCGAGGTGTGGCTGCCGGACTCCGAGCGCTTCGCCCGCTACCTGCGCCCCGACGAGCTGCACACCGCGTTCAACCTGTCCTTCCTGAGCTGCCCCTGGGACGCGGCACTCCTTCGGGCGTCGATCACGGAGACCCTCGCCCAGCACGCCCCGGTCGGCGCGCCCGCGACCTGGGTCCTGTGCAACCACGACGTGACGCGCACCGTGACCCGCTACGGCCGCGCCGACACCGGCTTCGACTTCGCCACGAAGGCCTTCGGCACCCCGACCGACCTGGCGCTCGGCACCCGCAGAGCACGGGCCGCCGCGCTGCTCTCGCTCGCGCTGCCCGGTTCGGTGTACGTCTACCAGGGCGAGGAGCTCGGCCTGCCGGAGTACGAGGTGCCGGTGGACCGGATCCAGGACCCGATGCACTTCCGGTCGGGCGGCGGCGATCCGGGCCGCGACGGGTGCCGGGTGCCGTTGCCGTGGGTGGCGGGCGCGCCGCACGCGGGCTTCGGGTCCGTGGCGGAGCCCTGGCTGCCGCAGCCCGCCGACTGGGCCGTGTACGCGGCCGACCGCCAGTCGGGCGACGCGGCGTCGATGCTCGCCCTGTACCGCGCGGCGCTGCGGATCCGGCGTGCCGAGTCCGGCTTCGGGGACGGCTCGCTGACGTGGCTGCCCGCGCCCGACGGAGTCCTTTCGTTCGCGCGCGGCGACGGTCTGGTCTGTGTGGTCAACCTCGCCGCCGCGCCCTTTCCACCGCCCGCCCACACCAGCCTCCTGCTGGCCAGCGGCCCCTTGGACGACGAGGGGCGGCTCCCGCAGGACACGGCGGCCTGGCTGCGGGTCTGACCCGCGGCGGGGCCGCCGCCCCACCCCCTCGGAGAGAGGTATGTCATGCGCACCTCATGCACCGTCTCGGGGCGCTCCCCCGCCCGAAGAGCCGCACCGGCCTGCGCCGCACTCGCTCTCGCGGCCGGCCTGCTGACCGCGCTCGCTCCGGCCGCGCAGGCCGCGCACGACCCGTCGCGTGTCCGGCCGGCCGCGGCGGGCGCGAGCGTCCCCTTCACCTCCGTCGAGGCGGAGAGCGCCACGTCCAACGGCACCAGGATCGGCCCCGACCACACCCAGGGCACGGTCGCCTCCGAGTCGTCGGGACGGCAGGCCGTCCGCCTCGCGGCGGGCCAGCACGTCGAGTTCACCCTGCCCGGCGCGGCGAACGCGGTGAACGTCGCGTACAGCGTGCCCGACGGCCAGTCGGGGTCCCTCGCCGTGTACGTCAACGGCGTGAAGCTCGACAAGTCGCTCGCCGTGACCTCCAAGTACAGCTATGTCGACACGCCCTGGATCCAGGGTTCCAAGACCCACCACCTGCTGGACAACACGCGGCTGCTCCTCGGCCGGAACGCGGGCGCGGGCGACAAGGTCCGTCTGGAGGCGACCGGCACCCAGGTGACCGTCGACGTCGCCGACTTCGAGCAGGTCGCCGCGGCGGGCGGCAAGCCGTCCGGGGCGGTGTCGGTGACCGACAAGGGCGCCGACCCGTCCGGGCAGGGCGACTCCACGCAGGCCTTCCGGGAGGCCGTCGCCGCCGCGAAGGGCGGCACGGTGTGGATCCCGCCGGGCGAGTTCAAACTCACCCAGCCCCTCAGCAACGTCGACGACGTGCGGCTCAGGGGCGCGGGCGCCTGGCACTCCGTCGTCCGCAGCTCCCGCTTCATCGACCAGTCGAGCGCGCCGACCGGCAAGGTCGGCCTGCACGACTTCGCGGTGATCGGTGAGGTCACCGAGCGCGTCGACAGCGACCCGGACAACTTCGTGAACGGCTCGCTCGGCCCGGACTCGGCCGTGTCCGGGATGTGGTTGCAGCATCTCAAGGTCGGCATGTGGCTGATGGGCAACAACGACAACCTGGTCGTCGAGAAGAACCGATTCCTCGACATGACGGCCGACGGCCTCAACCTCAACGGCACCGCGCGCGGGGTGCGGGTGCGCGACAACTTCCTGCGCAACACCGGGGACGACGCGCTCGCCATGTGGTCGCTCAACACGACCAACAGCGACTCGGCGTTCATCGGCAACACCGTCTCGCAGCCCAACCTCGCCAACGGCATCGCGATCTACGGCGGCCGGAACATCACCGTCAAGGACAACCTGGTCCTCGACACCAACGCCCTCGGCAGCGGCATCGCCCTCTCCAACCAGAAGTTCCTCGACCCGTTCTTCCCGCTGGCCGGGACCATCACGGTGTCCGGCAACAGCCTGGTGCGCACCGGTGCGATGAACCCCAACTGGAACCATCCCATGGGCGCGCTGCGCGTCGACGCGTACGACAGCGCCATCGAGGCGACCGTCGACATCACCGATACGACGATCACCGACAGTCCGTGGAGCGCCTACGAGTTCGTCTCCGGCGGCGGCACCGGCAAGGCCGTGCGGAACGTGCGCGTCGACCGGTCGACGGTGACCGGCGTCGGCACGGTCGTCGTGCAGGCGGAGACGCCGGGCGCGGTCCGGATGAGCAACGTGAAGGCCACGTCGGTGGGTGCCGCGGGCGTCTACAACTGCCCCTACCCGTCCGGCTCGGGCAGCTTCACGCTCACCGACGGCGGCGGCAACTCCGGCTGGGACAGCGTCTGGGACGACTGCTCGACCTGGCCGAAGCCCGGCGGCGGCAACCCCGACCCCGACCCGAAGCGCAACCTCGCCAAGTCCCGCCCGGCCACGGCGACCGGCTCCACCGACGTCCACACCCCCGGCAAGGCGGTCGACGGCGACGCGGCGACGTACTGGGAGTCCACGAACCACGCCTTCCCGCAGTCGCTCACGGTCGACCTCGGCACGGCGGAGCCGGTCCGCAGGCTCGTCCTGAAGCTGCCGCCGCCCGCGGCCTGGGAGGCCAGGACCCAGACCCTCTCCGTCCAGGGCAGCACCGACAGCTCCGGCTACCGCACCCTGGTCGCGTCGAAGGCGTACCGCTTCGACCCGGCGACCGGCAACACCGTCACGATCGACGTCCCGGCGTCCGCACCGAACGTCCGGCACCTGCGCCTGCACGTCACCGCCAACACGGGGTGGCCCGCTGCGCAGTTCAGTGAGGTGGAGGCGTACCTGAGCTGACCTTCGCCGAACGCGGTCCCGCGGGGTACGCCCGCGGGACCGCTACAGGGTCCGCCGGGACACCAGCGCTTCGGCGATCCCGGTCCGGGTGCGCAGGGGGCCGACCACCACGTGGAAGGTGCGCTTGTCGCGTGCCCGCAGCACGGTGACCGCTCCCCTCGCCCCGGACGCCCGGCGGGGTTCCTTGGCGTCGTACTCGATGACCATGGCGCGCTTCCCGCACGACAACTGGAAAAAGGGGGCGCTGTGCTCGCCCTGCGAGACGGAGCCCAAGCCGTAGGGCCCGCCGGGAAGGTCCGGGCCGCCGTCGTTCCCGCCCTCGGCCTCATCGCCGTCCCCGGCCTCATGACCGTCCTCGTCCTTCGGCCATGCGGTCGTCAGGCCGGAGACACTCGCCTTCGCACCGATGACGAGGAGGCCGCAGGCCCCGGGTTCGACATAGGCGACGATCTTCTCGCGCCCGACCCTGACCTCGGCGACGGGCCGCCTCGCCACCGCGCGCGTTCCGACTTCCAGCTCCTCGCCGACATCGCCGCTCACGGCAATCTCCGGGAGCTTCCGCAGCGGGGCGGGCTGCTCCCGGAGGGAGGACGGGCTTTCGCCGCCCTGCCCTTGCCACGTGCAGGCCACGGCCGTCAACGACACCGCGAGAACGACGGTCACAGCCGCCCGGAAAGATCGAATCACCGGCGCGACCCTACCCTGCCGGGCTGTGACCTGCGCATTCACCTGCCCGGCTGCGCGTCACCCGCCGCCGCAGGCGACTGCCGTATGTCGCCGTCGCCCGCCACGTCCCTCGCTAGCCCGGCCAGCGCCTCCGCCTCCGCGCTGCCCTCGTCCGCGCTGAACACGTGCACCACGAGGCCCGTCTCGCCGGGCTCGTCCGGGACGTGCAGGGTCTCGAAGTCGAGGGTGAGAAGTCCGGTCCGCGGGTGGTGGAGCCGTTTGCGGCCCGCCGTGCACATCACGACCTCGCCGGTGCCCCAGATGCGGCGGAAGTCGGCGCTGCGGACGGACAGTTCGGAGATCAGAGCGGCGAGTTCACCGTCGTCGGGGTAGCGTCCTGCGGCGACGCGGAGCTGGCCCACGGCCTCGGCCGCGCGGTCCTCCCACTCGGGGTGCAGGCTCCGGGAGGCCGGGTCGAGGAAGAGGAAGCGGGCGTTGTTCGAGTCCCTGCGGTCCGGGTCGCCGAGGCCGCCGACGAGTTCGGCGCCGAGGGCGTTCCAGGCCACCACGTCCAGGCGGTGGTTCGTGGCGAACACCGGGAAGCGGGTGAGGGAGTCGAGGACGCGCTGGAGCAGCGGGCTGACCCTGGCCTTGGGCACGGGCCCGCGCCGGGCCCCGGCGAGGGTGTCGAGGTGGCTGCGCTCCGCCGTGTCCAGACCGAGCGCACCGGCGAGCGCGTCGAGGACCTCGGGCGAGGGCTGGGTGGCGCGGCCCTGTTCGAGGCGTACGTAGTAGTCGACGCTGATCCCGGCGAGCTGGGCCAACTCCTCGCGGCGCAGGCCGCGGACGCGTCGGCGGCGGCCTGCGGAGATCCCGACGCGCTCGGGCGCGACCCGCCCCCGGCGGGCCCGCAGGAAGCCGCCGAGCGCCCGCCCGGCGTCGCCGACCCCGTCGACCCCGTCCAGACCGACCCGTCCCTGCCCCTGCTCCACGGCGCCCCTGTTCATGCGATCAAGTATGCGTGTCGCGCCCCCAAGGTGGTCCTGCCAGTACCAGGACAGCGAATCCGCTGGTTGAACAGGGTTCTGGCTGCCCCGCCGGGCCCGGGGCACCGTGGCCTCATGAACGCAACCACGCCGTCCGCACCGCCCTCGCCGCCCGCACCGTCTTCACCGTCCTCGCCGCAGAAGATCCTCATCGTCAGCGCCCACCCGGAGAGCGACTCGCTCAACGCCTCCCTCACCGACTTCGCGGTCGGCCACCTCCGCGCGGCGGGACACGAGGTGCGCGTCTGCGACCTGTACGCGATGAAGTGGAAGGCGACCGTCGACGCCGACGACTTCCCGGACCTCGCCCCGGACGAGCGGCTGCACGTGATGGCGGCCTCCGAGGACGCCACACTCGCGGGACGGCTGTCGGCGGACGTCGCCGCCGAGCAGGAGAAGGTGCGCTGGGCGGACGCCGTCGTCTTCCAGTTCCCGATGTGGTGGTTCGGCCCCCCGGCCATCCTGAAGGGCTGGATCGACCGGGTGTTCACCGCCGGGTTCGGCTACGGCCCGAAGGTGCCACCGCCCTACAGCGAGGGCCCCCTGGCGGGACGGCGCGCCCTGGTGTCGGTGACGGCGGGTGCGCGCGGGACGGCGTTCTCCGACCGGGGCATCCACGGCCGCCTCGCGGACGTGCTCTATCCGGTGCAGCACGGTCTGTTCTGGTTCACCGGCATGGCGCCGCTGGAGCCGTTCGCGGTGTTCGAGGCCAACAACCTGCCCGCGGAGGAGTTCGAGACCGCGAAGCAGGAGTACGCGCGCCGCCTGAACGGCCTGTTCACGGACGAGCCGGTGCCGTTCCGCTCCCTGGTGGGCGGCGACTACGACCACGACATGCGGCTGCTTCCGGGAGTGGAGGAGCCCGGGATCGCGGGCCTGGACCTGCATGTCCGGCCCGGCTGAACCGCCCGGCGAGCGGCGCGCCGCACCTCCGCTGCCCGTGGTGCCCGCGCCGTTCCGGCGGATCCCGTCCGTCTCGCGGTGACCGCCACCGCGGCGATCGTCGGCCTCGTGACCTCCCGGGACGAACTCCGCGCCCGGCTGCGGCGGACCCTGCCGACCGGCGTCCCGGTCCTGACCCAGGCGACGACGGTCGCCCGCCTGCCTCGCCGCCGAGCGGCGCCTCGGCCGCGTCGCGGCGGACGCCGACATCGACGCGCTCGCCCCGACCCTGATCGGCGCGGCGCACCTGCTGTTCGCCGACCGCACGGGCACCCCGCCGGAGGCGGCGGCCGTCCACAGGGTCGTGGTGACGGTCATGGCCGGGGCCGTCGTGGGGCCGTGAGCGGGCGCGCCGCCACGGCGCTCACGCGGCGGCGTCGGCGACCAGCTTCTCGTAGCCGACGAGGCGTACGCAGACGGCGACCCCGCGGATGATCCGCTCGACCTCCTCCAGGTCCGGGTAGCTGGGGCTGACGCGGATGACGCTGTCCTTCGGGTCCTGCCCGTACGGATGCGTGGCGCCCGCGGGTGTCAGGGCGATGCCCGCCTCCTCGGCGCGACGCACCACTGCGCGGGCGCAGCCCTCGGGGACGTTCAGGACGATGAAGTAGCCGCCCTTGGGCCTGGACCAGGTGGCGAGGCCGGTGCCGCCGAGCTCTTCGGCGAAGCCGCGCAGGACGGCGTCGAACTTCGGGCGCAGCAGCGCCTGGTGCGCACGCATGTGGGCGCGGACGCCGTCGGCGTCCCGCAGGAACAGCGCGTGGCGGAGCTGGTTGATCTTGTCGGGGCCGATGGAGCGCTTGGCGTTGCGGCCGCGCAGCCAGGCGACGTTGGCCGGGGACGAGCCGAAGAAGGCGACGCCCGCCCCGGCCAGGGTGATCTTCGAGGTGGAACCGAAGACGAACGCGCGGTCCGGGTGACCGGCCTCGGCGCAGGCGGCGAGGATGTCGGCGACCTCGGTCTCCTCGTCGGTGAGGTGGTGCACCGCGTAGGCGTTGTCCCAGAAGATCCGGAAGTCCGGTGCGGCGGTCGGCATCGAGGCGAGCCCGCGCACGACCTCGTCGCTGTAGCAGGTGCCGTCGGGGTTGCTGTACTTGGGCACGCACCAGATGCCCTTGATCGCGGGGTCGGCGGCCGCGAGGCGCTCCACCTCGGCGAGGTCGGGGCCCGCGGCGGTCATCGGGACGGGGATCATGTCGATGCCGTAGCGCTCGCACAGCGCGAAGTGCCGGTCGTAGCCGGGGACCGGGCACAGGAACGCGATCCGGTCCTCGTCGGCCCAGCGCCGCGGCGCGCCCGGCAGGGTGCCGAGGAGGGCGTGCACGATGCAGTCGTGCATCAGCTCCAGGCTGGAGTTGCCGACGGCGAGGAGCTGGTCGACCGGCGTCTGGAGGAAGCCGCTGAAGATCTCGCGCAGTTCGCGCAGTCCGTCCGGGCTGCCGTAGTTGCGGCAGTCGGTCCCGTCGGCGGCGGTGTACCGGCCGCCGGGCAGGCTCAGCAGGTCCGCGGCGAGGTCGAGCTGCCGGGGCGAGGGCTTGCCGCGCGTCAGGTCGAGGTCGAGGCCCAGGCCGAGCAGGTCCGCGTAGTCGCGCCGGGCCTCCTCCAGGCGTACGGCCGGGGGGACGGAGTCGTCGGGCACCTGCGCGGTCGTGGTCATGCGGACTTCCTTCGGGACTGTCGTACGGCGGCGGGAGCGTCAGGGGCCCGCGGGCCGCCGGGCTCACGGGCCGGTGCAGGAGGCTGGCCTCCACGGGCGGCGCCGGCGGGCGCCGCCCCCGGTCGGTCCCATGATGGCCCCTGCCCTACGGGGGCGAACTCCCGTTCCACAGACCGGACGGCCCGGACGCCTCCGGACCGGACAGCCCGCCCCCTCTGCGACGGACAGCCCGCCCCTCCGGACCGGACCAGTCAGCCCCTTCCGGACCGGACCAGTCAGCCCCTTCCGGGCCATCCGGCGCCCCGGCCGCCGCCGTCACCGCCGCAGCGCGCGGTCCACCAGGCGGAGCGCCGCTCGCGCCTGGGCGTCGCCTCGCTCGCCGGTCCGCAGGGTGAAGGCGGCGACGGTCGCGGCGCGGCTGCCGTCCGCGGTGACCCCGCTCTCGGAGACGATCCCGAGGTGGGTGCCGCCGTGGAACCAGACGCCCTGGTCCCCGCGCCTCGCGGCCCCGCCGCCACCGGGCTCACCACTGCCGGGCTCACCGGCCCCGGCCCCACCGCCACGGGACGTGCCGCCTCCCGGCCGCCACGCGATCCCCATGCCGTAGCGCACGCCGTCTACCTGGATCCAGTCCGGGGCCGCCACGGTCTGCTTCATCGCGGCCAGTTGGGGGCGGCGCAGCAGTCGGCCGCCGAGCAGCGCGCGCAGGAACACGGCGAGGTCGTGGGTGGTGCTGATGATGCCGCCGTCCGCTCCGCCGCCGGTGGCGAGCGAGGTGTCGGTCAGCCGGGCGCTGCCGGGGAACTGGGTGTAGGCGGTCGCGGTCGGCTGCGGTACGTACGCCGAGGTGCCGGGGACCAGGGTGTTCGCGAGGCCGAGCGGGGCGATGACGCGTTCGTGTATCTCCTGGGCCCAGGGGTGGCCCGTGGCCTTCTCGACGACGAGGCCGAGGAGGACGTAGTTGGTGTTCGAGTAGCCCCAACGCTGCTCGCGCGCCGGGTCGGCGGCGTCCGGCAGCCACAGCGGCGGGCGGCTCACGGCGGCCGCCACCTGCTCGCGGGCCGAGGTGACCCGGAAGCGTCCCTCGCGGTAGCCCTCGGGCGTGAAGTCGTCGGCGCCGCCCGCCACGGCGACGTAGTCGTTGAGGCCGCTGGTATGCCGGAGCAGGTTGGTGAGGGTGATCCTGCGCCCGTCGTTGCCGTGGCCGTCGACGAGGCCTGGCAGCCAGCGGTCGAGGGTGTCGTTCAGGCCGAGCCGTCCCTCACCGGCCAGTTGCAGGACGACGGTGGCGGTGAAGGGCTTGGTGTCGCTGCCGATGCGGTAGTACGCGTCCCAGGGCACGGGCCGCTCCCCCGTCAGGTCCGCCGCGCCGGCCCGTGCGCGGAGACGGCCGTGCGCGCCCTGCACCTCGGCGAGCACCCCGGTGACCCCGGTCGCGCGGATCGCGTCGACGTCGGCCTGGAGGGCGTCGCGCCCCAGGGGCGGGGCGGGGCGCGCGGTGGCACGGCCGGTGCCCGCGATGACGGCCGTGGCGGCGGAGACGACGGCGACCATGCCGCCGCGCCTGCTGAGCACCGGCCCGCGGGCGCTCATCGGGCCGACCCCTCGGGTGCGCAGGTGAGGTCGCGGGCAGGCAGGGTCCCGTCGCGGAGGTAGTCGTTGACGGCGTCGTCGGCGCACGGGACGGGCCGGTGGCCCTCGGTGCCGCGCCCGTACACGCCGTGCGCGCGGATGTCGGCCGTGACGAGGCGTGATCCGGTGAGCTTGCGGTGCAGGGCGAGCGCCCCGTCGTAGGGGACGTTGTTGTCGCGGCGGGCCTGGAGCATCAGGACGGGCACGTTGTTGCGGATGGTCGTGCCCGGCTCGCGCGGCGGCGACTTCCAGAACGCGCAGGGCGCGATCATGCCGTTGACGACCGGGCCGAACACGGGCTGCGTGGCACGGCTGCGGACGGTGTTGCGCCAGTACGTCCCGGGGTCCTTGGGCCAGCCTCCGGCGGGCCAGCCGCCGTCGCCGCACATGAACAGGGCGCCGCCCACCATGCTGTCGCCGAGGTCCGGCGAGTTCAGGAGCGCGAGCAGGGCGGCGAGCTCGGGGCCGGGCTCGGTGAGCTCGCCCGCGGCGGCGTCGACGAGGTCGCGCACGACGGCGGCGAGGGCGGGATCGCTCTCCTGCTGCTGAACGAGCTGGCGCAGCAGCAGCCGCATGACGGGGGCGTTCATCCGCTGCCCCGCGACCTCGACGGGGCGGCGCTCGGCCCCGTCGAGCAGCTTCTGCACGGTCGCCCGCACCTGGGCGCCGGTCCTGCCGAGGCCGTACCGGTCGTGCTGCCGGGCGGCCCAGGCGGCCCACTCGTCGAGTCCGTCCTCCAGCGGGCGGCCCGCCCGCTGGAACAGCTCGTACTGGGTGGCCGCCGGGTCGGTGGAGGAGTCGATGATCACGCGGTCGGCGCGGCTGGGAAACAGCTGCGTGAACACGGCGCCGAGGTCCGCGCCGTAGGAGACGCCGTAGTACGAGAGCCGGGGTTCGCCGAGTGCGGCCCGGATCGCGTCCATGTCCCTGGCGACGTTCCGCGTCGAGGCGTGCGGCAGCAACGCGGCGTTGTCGCCGTGCTTCTGGCAGCGCTCGGCCGTGTCGCGCGCGGAGGCGACGGACGCGTCGAAGTCGGCGCGCGGCGTGGTGACGGGGCCCGGCGGACGCGGAGGCCCGGCGGGGGCGCAGCGCACCGGGCTGCTCTCGCCGAGGAACCTCGGGTCGAAGCCGATGAGGTCGTACCTGTCGGCGACGTCCTTCAACGCCGGGCGGAGCGCGAGGGTGTTGGCGAGGCCGGTGCCGCCGGGACCGCCGGGGTTGGACAGCAGGATGCCGCGTCGCGCGTCCGGGGACTTGGCCTTGATCCGGGAGATCGCGAGCTGGATGGTCCGGCCGTGGGGGTCGGCGTAGTCCAGCGGCACCGTCACTTCGGCGCACTGTGCCCCGGCCTCGTTCAGCTCGGTCTGCGCGGCGGAACAGGGACCCCAGGCCAGGTGCTGGCGCGGTGGGGTGCTGTCGCGGCCCGTGGGCTGCTGCGGGGTGGCTGCGGCGGGCACGGCGGCCGTGAGCAATCCGGCCAGACCCAGGCCGAGGCCGACCGTGGACGGGACGCGCATGGTGCTCCTCGTGTCGAACGCGACTGTCGTCTGTCAGTCGTGACGCTACGAGCGCCGGTGCCGCGGAACCATGCGGCTGCCCGGCTTCCGGATCATCGGGCGGGCGGTATTGACAGCGTGCGGGACACCGTGCCGTTGGCCGCTGTCCGCACAGGAGGTGGGCGGCGCGGGCGAGTCCTTCCAGGGACCGGCGCTGCTCGTCCGACCAGCGTGGCGCCGGCTCGTGGTGGGTGGACACCACGCCGATGAGCGCGCCGTTCCCGGAGGTGATCGGGAGGCAGACGCACGCGCCGACACCGGCCTCCCGCAGGACGTCCGGGGCCGGGGTGCCGGGGAAGACCGGGCTGGAGGTCACCTCCTCGACGAGGACGGGTTTGCGGTCCTGCGCGGCCACCCCGCAGGTGCTGTCCCGGTCGGCGACCGCCTCGAAGGAGGTCAGGAACAGGTGGAGGTCAGGAACAGGTGGTGGAAACCTCGTTGGGCCACGATCGGCAGCACGCCGCCCGCCGGGTCGTACACCTCGGCGTCGCCGATCGGCGCTCCGGTGATCCCGAACGCCGCCGCCAGGGCTGCCGACACCACGGAACGGATGGCGACCCGGCTCTCCACGGTGGCGACGCCGATCGATACGGACTGCGACGGTTGGGGCCACGCCCCGCCCCGCCCCGCTCCTGGATCCGCCGACCCGCGATGTCCGGCCGCCGACCCGCTGATCCACCCGGTGCGGCTTCCGCCCGTCCACGCCAGTGTCAGCGTCACCCGTACCCGACTCACTTCTCAGGGACGGTCCACCCTGACACCGGTTCGGACAGGAACCGACAGATCCTGTCTCAACGACTCTCTCCGAAGGGACCGTCGGCGGCGAAGACGCGGTCAGCGAAGCGTTCACCGATGCGGCGGTGCGTCGCGGCGTCCGGGTGCAGGGCGTCGGGCAGGGGCAGTTCGACGGCGTCGGCCTCGCCGTAGAGCTCGCGGCCGTCGAGGTAGTGCAGGTACGGGTCGTCGGCCGCGCGCCGCTCCACGATCCGGGCCAGCTCGTCGCGGATGACGCCGAGGGTCAGCTTCCCGCTCGCGCGTTCCGCCGGGTCGCCGGTGGCGAGGAATCGCAGCCGGCCCTCGCGCAGGGCGTCGTAGTCGGGGGCGCAGGGGCCCGGGGTGTCCTCGTGGATGGGGCACAGGAGGGGCGAGACCACGAGGAGCGGGGTGGTGGGGTGGCCCTCGCGGATGGTGTCAAGGAAGCCGTGGACGGCCGGGGCGAAGGCGCGGAGCCGCATCAGGTCGGCGTTGACCAGGTTGATGCCCGTCTTGACGCTGATGAGGTCGGCGGGGGTGTCGCGCAGGGCGCGGGCGGTGAAGGGGTCGAGCAGGGCGCTGCCGCCCAGGCCGAGGTTGATCAGCTCCACGTCGCCGGCGAAGGCGGCGAGGGCGGGCCAGGTGGTGGTGGGGCTTGCGGCGTCGGAGCCGTGGCTGATCGAACTGCCGTGGTGCAGCCAGACCTTGCGGCCCCGGTCCGGGACGGGCTCGACAGGGGCGTCGGTGCGCAGGGCGACGAGCTCGGTGGTCTCATTGTGCGGCAGCCAGATCTCGACGTCCTTCAGCCGCTCCGGCAGCCCGGTGAAGCGGAGGGTGCCCGCGGGGCCCGGCACGTGCTCGGCGCTCCCGGCAGCCATGTCGATGATCAGGGTGTTGCCGCCGGTCACGCTGGCCTGCTGGGCCGGCCGGCCGTCGACCAGCAGGTCGTACACGCCGTCCGGGCGGGGCGGCACGCCGATGTAGACGCGCTTGGTGGGCAGCGTGTCCAGTTCGACGGTGGTGGCGCGGGTGCGCAGGACGAGGCGGACGCCGGAGGGCTGGGACTCGGCCATCGCGAGCTGTCCGTCGGTGTTCTGGGCGCGGGCGCGCTCGGGCAACCGGTGCGGCAGCAGTCCGTGCGCGGTGCGCTCCAGGTCGAGGGCGCCGCGGAGGAGGTCCGCGGTGATGGGGGTGGATATGAAGGTGGACAGGGGCGTCGCGGACGGGGCGTGCGGGGTGGTCATGATGTCTCTGCCTGTTGCTCGGGGTTCGGGTGGGGCAGTGGGAGGGACGCCGGACCGGGCGGGCGGGGCGGGCCGGGCGGGCGGGGCCCGGACCGGTCAGGGCGCGGGTGCGGGCGCGGGTGCGGGCCAGTTCCGCAGCAGCGCGTCGAGGGCGTCCACGATCCGGGACCAGGACTCCTCGGTGCCGGGGGCACTGTGGCTGAAGGCCCCGGCGGCCTCCAGGCTGACGTAGCCGTGGAAGACGCTGCCGAGGAGCCGGACGGCGTGCGTCTGGTCCGGCTCGGTCAGGTCGTAGCCCCGCAGGATCGCGCGCATCATCTGGGCGTGCCTGGCTCCGGCGCCGGCGGCGGCCGCTTCCGGGTCGAGCCGGAAGCGGGCCGCGGTGTAGCGGCCGGGGTGCTCCTGCGCGTAGTCGCGGTAGACGTCGGCGAAGGCGGCCAGGGCGTCCTTCCCGGCCCTTCCGGCCAGGGCGGCGGCGCCGCGGTCGGCCAGTTCCTCCAGGGCGAGCAGGGCGATCCTGGTCTTCAGGTCGTGGGAGTTCTTCAGGTGCGAGTACAGGCTCGCGACCTTGACGTCGAACCGTCGGGCGACCGCGGAGACGGTCACCTGCTCGAAGCCCACGTCGTCGGCCAGCTCGGCCCCGGCCTGCGTGAGCCGTTCCACGGTCAGTCCCGCGCGCACCATAATGTCATCCCCTTTCAGCCGAACCGATTATGCACATACCTAATACCTTTAGGCAAACGGCGAAGCCGCTCACCTGCACCCCTGGCGAAGCCCGCTCGTCGGCCCCTCGACGAGCGCACGAAAAAGTCCCGGGCGGAGGGAAGGCACGTGCCTTTCCTCCGCCCGGGACTCCGGACGATCACATGGCCCCGAGGACCCTGAGGACCCCGCAGACTCAGACCGCCACGGCCGGGTACGTCGGGTACTCCACCCCGGAGACGTACTGCACGACCCGGATCACCTGGCACGAGTAGCCGAACTCGTTGTCGTACCAGAGGTAGAGGATCGCGCTGTCGCCGTCGACCTTGGTGGCACCGGCGTCGACGATCGAGGCGTGGCGCGAGCCGATGAAGTCGTTCGAGACCGCGTCGGGGGCGCTGGTGAAGTCGATCTGGCGGCGCAGCGGGGAGGTCAGCGAGACGTCACGGAGGTGGTCGAGGACCTCCTCGCGGGTGGCCTCGCGCCCCAGCGTGAGGCTGAGGATGGCGATCGAGACGTCCGGCACCGGGACCCGGATCGAGCTGCCCGTGATCGGCGCCTTGAGGTCGGGCAGGGCCTTGGCGACGGCCGAGGCGGCACCGGTCTCGGTGATGACCATGTTGAGCGGCGCCGAGCGGCCGCGACGGTCCGCCTTGTGGTAGTTGTCCAGGAGGTTCTGGTCGTTGGTGAACGAGTGGATGGTCTCCACGTGGCCGCGCAGGACGCCGTACTCGTCCGCCATCGCCTTCAGCGGCGGGACGATCGCGTTGGTGGTGCAGGACGCGCAGGACAGGATCCGCTCGTCCGGCTTGATCATGTCGTGGTTGACGCCGTGCACGATGTTGGGCACGTCACCCTTGCCGGGGGCGGTCAGGACGACCTTGTCGATGCCGGGGCGCAGGTGCTGGGAGAGGCCCTCGCGGTCGCGCCACTTGCCGGTGTTGTCGATGAGGATGGCGTCCTTGATGCCGTACGCCGTGTAGTCGACCTCCGACGGGTCGCTCGCGTAGATCACCTTGATCTCGTTGCCGTTGGCGACGATCGTGCTGTTCGCCTCGTCGACGGTGATCGTGCCCTGGAACTGGCCGTGGATGGAGTCACGGCGCAGCAGCGAGGCGCGCTTCACGATGTCCTGCTCCCCGCCCCGCCGGACGACGATGGCGCGCAGCCGCAGACCGTTGCCGGAACCGGCCTTCTCGATCAGCAGCCGGGCGACGAGGCGGCCGATGCGGCCGAAGCCGTAGAGGACGACGTCGCGGCCCTCGCGGCACTCGATCTTGTTGGCGCCGGTGGCACCGGCGACGGCCTCGGCGGTGAAATCGGCCACCGACAGACCGCGGTCGTCGGCCCGGTACGTGGCGGCCAGCATGCCGATGTCGATCTGCGAAGGGCCGAGGTCGAGCGCGGTGAGGGCCTGCAGGAACGGCAGGGTCTCGGTGACCGAGAGCTCCTCACCGGCGATCTGCCGGGCGAACCGGTGGGTCTTCAGGATGCTGACCACCGACTTGTTCACCAAGGAGCGGCTGTGCAGCAGGACGGTCACGTCCCGCTCGCGGTGCAGCTTCCCGATGATCGGGATCATCGACTCCGCGATCTCCTCGCGGTTCTTCCAATTGGTGAACGAGTCGTCATTGACAGTCACAGGAATATCTTTCGAGCTAGGCGGCGCTCATATGCTAACCCGACTCATTTTCGACCTTCCATGGGGTGCCTCCGGGGACCCGTCCGGCGCCCGGGCCCCGGGGCTCGCCCCGCGCCGCCGTGAAGTAGGCGGCGCTCTCCGCGTCCGCCGGGTAGTACGACTCGATCGCGACCTCGTCCAGGGTGATGTCCATGGGTGTGCCGAACGTGGTGATGGTCGAGAAGAGGCGTAGTTCGTGGCCGTCGAAGCGGATGACCATCGGGATCAGGACGTCGGATCCGGCGGGCGGGTCCGTTGCGTCGGTGTCGGATGCGGCGTCGGCGTCGGCGTCGGCGTCGGCGTCGGGAGCCAGCAACTCCTCGTAGAGCGCGGCGAGTTCGGGGTCGGGGGCGGTGGTCAGCTGGCGGGTGACGCGGGTGCGGAACACCGCGCGTACGTCGGCGATGTTCACGACGTACTGGGCGAGGCCGCGCGGATCGAGGCCGAGGCGGAGCAAGTTGGCGCGCGGGCGCAGGAGTTCGGGGGCGACGCCCGCGAGGAAGGGGTCGACGGCGCGGTTGGTCATCAGGATGTCCCACCGGCGGTCGAAGACCAGCGCGGGGTACGGCTCGTGCGCGCGCAGCACCCGCTCGACCGCGTCCCGGGCCGCCGTCAGCGCGTCGTCGCCGAGCGGGCGCTCGGCGTACCGGGGTGCGAACCCGGCGGCGAGCAGCAGCCGGTTGCGCTCGCGCAGCGGTACGTCGAGGTGGTCCGCGAGCCTGAGGACCATCTCGGCGCTCGGGTGGGACTTTCCGGTCTCCACGAGGCTGACGTGCCGTGCCGAGACGTCGGCGGCGAGCGCCAGATCGAGCTGGCTCAGTTGCCGACGCCGCCGCCACTGCCGCAAGAGCTCCCCGACCGTGTACACGATCACCGAGGCTATGTCCCGGCGTCGCCGCCCGCCATGACATCGGAGTTCATCGACAGGCCGCGCGGCCGTGGCCAACACTGCGGCCATGACCACGGAGAAGACCGGGAAGACCAGGAAGACCGAGAAGACCCAGAACGCGGACACCGGGGAGAGCGCGAGCAACACGCTCATCGTCCGGCGGGCGCTCGCGGAGGTCGTCGGCACGGGCGACGTCGGCGCCCTCGCGAAGGTGCTGAGGGACGACTTCGTCCATCACCGGCCGGACGCGACCTCCCGTACGAAGGCGGAATGGCTCGCCGCGGTCCGCGCGTCGCCGCTCGGTGACATGCGGGTCGACATCCTGCACCTGCTGGCCGACGGCGACCACGTCGTGATGCACTCCCGGCGCCGCCATCCCGGCACCGGCGCCGAGATCACGGGGGTCGACATCTGGCGCTTCGACGCCGGGCTGATAGCCGAGGCGTGGGAGATCCTCGAACCGGCGCAGGACGCGGCCGCGCATCTGGTGTGGTGGGAGCCCACCGCGCCCGCCGAACCGGACAGCCTGGCCCACGTGGCGTCCTTGCTCGCGGGAACCCCCGCTCAGCCGACAGCCCGGCGACCGCCGGTCAGTTGATGGTGTAGCGGCTGCCGAAGGCGGTGACGGTGAACGGGCCGTCCAGGGCCTGATGGCCGCTCTCGGCGAGCCGCCGCAGCGCTTCGACGCGGTCGACGGACTCCCGCCACTCGTCGGCCGTGTCGGGGTTCACGGGGTGGGTCAGGTCGTGGACGCGTACGTCGAAGAAGGCGTTCAGCCACGCCTTCTCGCCCGCCTCGGCGGGGGTACCGGCCTTCGCGGTCGTCCGCCGGACCAGGGCCGGCAGGCCGTCGCCGTCGGAGCCGTTCCCGTGCTGGATCGATGCGTCGTACAGCTCGGCGACGGCCAGCGGGCTGCGGAGGCCCGCCTTCTCGGCGGCTCGCAGGGCGGGGGTGAAGTAGCGGTCGTCGACCTGGGCGTCCTGCACCTCGCGGAACACGGGGTCGGCGGCGGCGCGCTTCCAGGCGGCGATGTAGTCGGTGTCGGGGAAGGCGCGGGGGCGGGAGCCGTCCGCGTCGGCCTCGCCCGCCCCTTCCCCGTCGGCCAGACGCCGGAGTGCCGGGATGAAGCGGGCGAGCGGGTTGTCCGGCTCCCTCTTCGTGTAGGCGCGCACCACCTCAAGGGCGTCGCCGTCGTCGGTCGTGAAGCCCGCGCGGCCCGCGGTGACGCCCCGGCCGTCGTGGAGGTTCTCCGCGTACGCGTACTGGATCCTGGTGGTGCCGTTCTCGAAGACGCTCACCAGTTGGTCCGCCCGGCGCCGCTGCTCGGCCGTGAGCCCACCGCCCCCGGTGTCCCGGGCACCGCCCCGACCACCGCTGCCCGAGTCGTCGCCGCTGGCGAGGGTCACGCCGAGGATGACCGCGGCGACGGCGAGGAGAGCGGCGGCGGCCAGGGCAATGCGGCGTGAGGGCGGGGCGGGAGCTTTCATACGAGGAGCCTAGATCCGGGTGCGCATCGCGACGCCGACCGGAGGCCGGCCGACTCGGCGGGGCCCGCCCGTACGACACTGGGGATCACCACCGCAGGAGGAGGACCCCATGTCTGCCCCGGAGCCGCGTCCCCGCAGGTGCTGCGCCCCGCGGGGTGCCGCCGCACTCGGCGACGCCGCCGCCTTGCTCCACGCACCCGCCGCCCCACTGCCCACCCCTTCCGTGACCGTCCCCTCCGTGACCGCCCCCTCTTTGGCCGCCCCCGACGTGGACCGCATGGTCACCCTGCCGGGAGGCGAGTTCCTGATGGGGGCGGACGACGCCGAGGGATTCCCGGAGGACGGTGAGGGGCCGGTGCGTCCGGTCCGCGTGGACGCCTTCCAGATGGACGTGTACGCCGTGCGCAACGACGACTTCGCGGCCTTCGCCTCGGCGACCGGGTACGTCACCGACGCCGAGCGGATCGGCTGGTCGTACGTCTTCGCGGGCTTCCTCCGCGCCGAGCTGCGCCGCGTCTCGCCGCGGCCCGAGCACACCCCGTGGTGGTGCGGGGTCGAGGGCGCGAGCTGGCGCGCGCCGGAGGGGCCGGGCAGTTCGGCCGAAGGGCGCGGTGACCACCCGGTCGTGCACGCGTCCTGGAACGACGCGCGGGCCTACGCGCGGTGGGCGGGCAAGCGGCTGCCGACCGAGGCCGAGTGGGAGTACGCGGCTCGGGGCGGCCTGGAGCAGCGGCGCTATCCCTGGGGCGACGAACTCGACCCGGGTGGGGAGCACCGCTGCAACATCTGGCGCGGCACCTTCCCCACGAAGAACACCGCCGCCGACGGCTACCGCGGCACGGCGCCCGTCGACGCCTTCGAACCCAACGGCTTCGGCCTGTACAACATGTCGGGCAACGTCTGGGAGTGGTGCGCCGACTGGTGGTCCACCGACCACGCCACCGCGCGCCCCGCCCACAACCCCCAGGGTCCGCCCACCGGCTCCGTCAAGGTCGTGCGCGGCGGTTCCCACATGTGCCACGACTCGTACTGCGACCGCTACCGGGTCGCCGCCCGCACGGCGGACGCCGTCGACGGCGGGGGCGGCCACACGGGCTTCCGCTGCGCGCGGTCCGTCGACGACGGCGCGGGCGGCGGCCGCACGGCCTGAGCGCCGACGCGTGTGCCGGGCGGGCCCATGGGGTCGGGCCCGCCCGGCGAGGGACCCCGCGCGCGGGGACGGATCGCGCGGCGGGGGCGTCAGCAGCGCGCAGGCGTCAGCAGCTCAGGTTGGAGCCCGGCGTCGTCCCGAGGATCTGCGTGAAGGCCTTGTACTTGTCGATGCGGCTCTGCACCTGGGCGGGGTTGCCGCCGTTGCACTCCAGAGCGCCGTTGATGGAGCGGATGGTCTCGCCGAATCCGGCGCCGTTGACCATGGCGTTGTGGGGCGTCATGGTGCCGGGGCCGTTCTGGGTGTTCCAGTACCAAAGGCCCGTCTTCCAGGCGATGGCAGGGTTCTGCTCCACCAGGTACGGGTTGTTGAGGAGGTCGATGCCGAGGGCGTCGCCCGCGGCCTTGTAGTTGAAGTTCCAGCTGAGCTGGATGGGGCCGCGGCCGTAGTAGGCGGCCTGCCCGGCCGGACAGCCGTAGGGCTGGGTCTTGTCGCAGTAGTGCGGGTAGTTCGCCTGGTTCTGCTCGACGATGTGCACGAGACCGCCGGTCTCGTGGTTGACGTTGGCGAGGAACGCCGCCGCCTCCTGCTTCCGGACGGTCTCGCTGCCGGTCTTCGTGAAGCCCGGGTAGGCACCGAGCGCGTCGGTCAGGCCCTTGTACGTGTAGAAGGGATTCCGGTTCGGGAACATCTTGTTGAACTGCGCCTCACTGACGATGAAGCCGGACGGATCGGGGTTGCCCGGGTCCGTCCCACCACCACAGGCACCCTGGTCCGCCCACACATCGGAGCGGCCCGGAGTCTCGTTCTGCGTCCACCACTTGGCGGTCCAGTTCCGCCCGTTGTACGAGGCCGACTTGCCGCCCGTGTACACGGACGAGGAGTTCCACGGCGCGGCGCACTCGGCGGCGGACGCCGTGGCGGCGCCCGGACCCAGGACGATCAACGCGCCGATCGTGGCCACCGCGGCCAAGAAGCTGGTGATGCGTCTGATCATGCCAACTCTCCTTACGGGCAGGGCGGAAGGTGTCCCCCGCCCCGCCATCGGGGGTGCCGCGACTCAAGCGAAAATGGTCTGGACCTGTCAAGGTCTAGACCAAACTGAGGGGAAAATTCACGGAAACCGTCCAGCATGCGGACCGAGGGCGGGGCAGCGGAGGCGAGTGGCGGCGGGGTGCGCCAACCCACTCCGCACCAGAGGCAGTTACCTCGCCCGGCAGCACCCGGCCCCCGTCGGGCTCAGCCCTCCACCAGCCGTTGCTGCACGGGCTTCGCACAGTCGCGGGAGGCAGCCGAAAGGCGGGCGAACCGGACCAGCAGACGGTTCTCGGCGCGGGTGAACGGATCCGAGGTGAAGACGCGGCACCCCGCACCGAGCCCCGCGCCGAGCCCCCGCTCAGCCCCCGTGCCAGGCGATCACCGAGTCCACGAACGCGACCACCCGTTCGCCGACGCGGTCCACGCTGCCGTTCTGCACGCTGACCTGGGCCCCCTCCAGTGCGAAGGTGATCTCGGCGGCGGCTCCCTCGGGATCGGCGAGGCCGGCCGCGACGCACATCGCGGTGAGGCGGCGCAGTTGTCGCGCCTTGTGGGCCTCGATCACCTGGCGCGCCGGGTGCGACGGGTCGGGCAGTTCGGCGAGGGAGTTGACGAAGGGGCAGCCGCGGTGGGAGATCGACGACAGCCCGTCGGCGACGAACGCGGCGACGCCCCTGATCTGCGCCCGGGGGTCGTCCCGCCACCGCTCCTCGATGCGATCGAAGGCGTCGGCGTACTCGGCGGCGACGATGAGCAGCCACTCCGCCACGAGTGCGTCCTTGGTGCCGAAGTGGCGGTACAGGGCGGCCTTCGTGGTCCCGGCCCGGTCCGCGACGGCCTGCACGCCGACCCCCCTGATCCCCTCGGAGTGGAACAGCTCCTCGGCCGCGTCGAGGATGCGCTCGCGGGGCGGCAGCTTGGCCACCCGCTCCGCCCGGCCCGGCCGCACCGTGTCCGTCATGCCCCGTCCTTCCGCGCCGCTTCCGGCCGCTGAGGCCGCACCACCCCATGCTACGGT
Source organism: Streptomyces flavofungini (assembly GCF_030388665.1). Classification (NCBI taxonomy): domain Bacteria; kingdom Bacillati; phylum Actinomycetota; class Actinomycetes; order Kitasatosporales; family Streptomycetaceae; genus Streptomyces; species Streptomyces flavofungini. Next base: position 825,026 of record NZ_CP128846.1, read on the forward strand.
ACCGAGCAGTTCCAGGTGATACCGATCGGTATTGGATGGGACTCAACGGTTCCACAGGGCGGAGGGGTTCGCATGAAGCTGTCGGAGTACGTGACGCATGACGCCGTCGGGCTTGCCGAGTTGGTCGCCCGGGGCGAGGTGACCGGCGCCGAGTTGCAGAGCGTCGCGCTGGAGGCGGTCGCCGCCGTCAATCCGCTGATCAACGCGGTGGTGGAGACCTGGGAGGCCGAGGGGGGCGAGGCTTCCGCCGCGAGGACGCCCGCGTCCGGGCGCGCGCCCGCCGGGGCTCCGCTGGCCGAAGTCCCCTTCCTGCTCAAGGACCTGGGCGTCACCATGGCCGGGAAGCGCACGGAGCTGGGCAGCCGGCTCGCCGAGGGCAACGTCGCCGCCGCGGACTCGTACCTGATGCGGCGCTTCCGCGCGGCCGACCTCGCGACCTTCGGCCGCACCACGACCCCGGAGTTCGCCTACGGCATCACCACCGAGGCCGTCCTGTACGGGCCGACCCGCAACCCCTGGGACCTCGACCGCTCGACGGGCGGCTCGAGCGGCGGCTCGGCGGCCGCCGTCGCCGCGGGCATCGTGCCGGTCGCGCACGCCACGGACGCGGCCGGCTCGATCCGTGTCCCGGCCGCGAGCACCGGCCTTTTCGGTCTGAAGCCGACCCGGGGCCGGGTGTCCATGGGCCCCGACGTCGACGAGATCTTCAACGGCCTCGCCGTCCAGGGCTGCGTGAGCCGTACGGTGCGCGACAGCGCGGCGCTGCTGGACGCGATCAGGGGCCCGGAGAGCGGCGACCCGTACTTCGCCGCCGAGCCCGAGCGCCCCTACAGCGAGGAGGTCACCCGCGACCCGGGCCGCCTCCGGGTGGGCGTCATCGCCCAGGGCGACGGCCGCCGCAGCACCGCGGCCCCGGTGCTCAGCGCCGTGTCCCGCACCGCGGAGCTCCTCACCTCGCTCGGCCACCACGTCGAGGAGGCCACCCTGGACACCGGCGTGCGCTGGGAGGAGTTCGTCCTGGCCAACGCCCGGCTGTGGACCGCCAACCTGGCCGCCTGGGTCGACTCCGTGGCCGCCGCCTCCGGCCGGCCCGTCGACCTGTCCACCGTCCAGCCCGAGACGCTCGCCAGCCACGCCTGGGGCCGCCGGGTCTCCGGCGCGGACTTCGTCGGCGCGCTCGGCGTGCGCAACACCGTCGCCCGCGCCGTCGGCCGCCGCTTCGACCGGTACGACGTGCTGCTCACTCCGACGCTCCCCGAACTGCCGCCGCGCCTGGGTGTGTTCGCCGAGGGCGTCGAGGACCTGGACGGCCTCGGCTGGATCGACCGGCTCTTCGACCGCTCCCCCTTCACCGTGGCCTTCAACGTCGCCGGGACCCCCGCCATGTCCGTCCCCCTGGCGGCCGACCCCGCCACGGGTCTGCCCATCGGCCTGCAGTTCGCCGCCGCCTACGGCCGCGAGGACACCCTGTTCCGGCTCGCCTCCCAACTCGAACGAGCCGCCCCCTGGTCCGGCCGCACCCCCGCCGTCCGGGCCGGCTCGGTCTGACAGGGCCGCTCGAACACCACACGGGGCCATCCCCCGTCGCCGCCGGTGCGGCCGTCGCACTCCCGCTCGTGACGGGAGCGAACGCGCCCTGACACCGGCCGCCCCCGGCACCGGCCGCCCCTCAACCGGGCCGCAGGCCCTACTTCTTCGGCTCCCGGAAGCGACCGAACGCCTTCGAGAGGGCCTTCAGCGGCGAGCCGTCGCCCTTGGCGGCCCCGTCCCCGGGCGGCCGGACCGTGCCGTCGCCGCCGGTGACCTCGGCGAGAGCGGCCTGGGCCGCCTCGGCCGCCTCGCGGTACAGGTCGCGGGACTTCGTCATGGCGTCGAGCGCCTCGGCGTACTTGGTGACCATGCCCTGGGCATGCACCAGCTCCTCGTCCGGGGTGAGCAGGTGCCAGCCCCGGCGCAGCCGCGTCAGGGCCTGCTCGGCCTCGGCGGGCAGGGGGCGCGGCAGGGCGGCGAACTCCTGGATCCGGTCGAGGAGTTCGGTGGGCTCCGAGCCGTCGAGGAAGACGCTGCGCACCGTGAAGCGGTCCGCGTCGTAGTCGGCGCTCGGCGGCTCCATGGCCAGGACGACGGCGCCGCCACGCGGCATCCGCACGCCCAGCTCCCGCTTCATCGCGAAGTCGGCGATCTGCGCCTGCTCCGGCCTGCCCCGGTGCTCGATCACCCGGTGCCGCAGGCCGGGCGGCAGGAACCTCGCGATCGGCTGCTGGCCCACGGCGTCCGGCGTCATCGCCTCGTGCACCACGACGTGGACGAACCAGCTCTGCCGCGTGCAGTCGCGCAGTCGGCGGCGCAGCTCGTCGTCGTCCTTGGGCAGGTGGTTCGCCGCCCGCAGGCGCACGTCGGGCACCACGTCGTGGTCCCAGGGGACCTGCTCGCTGTCGGGCCAGAACATGGTGGCGGGCGAGGGCCAGCGCACGTCCCACGTGCGGTCGGCCTCGGCGGCGAGGATCCAGGTGACGCCGTCGCCGTCCTTGCGGCGGCTCTCCGGGTCGTACGTGGTGAGCTGGGCGCGGACCGTGACGTCGTCGTCCACGCGCCAGCGGGCCTCGAAGAGCCGGCGGGCGAGGGGGCCGGGGTCGGCGGACTCGTCCCGGGGGTGCAGCACGGTGGCGCGGGCCGCCTCGGCGGGTTCGAGGTCCAGGAAGTCGTCGAGCACCCCGGCCGCCTTGAGGGCGATCAGGTTGCGCCGGACGTCCTGCTCGGGCTCGGGCCCGAGGTGGCGCCCGCGCCCCAGCCACGCGGTGTCGGGGGCAGTGGTCGATGAGGTGGTGTTTTTGGCCATGGAATCGTTCTGTGGGTGATCGGGGCCCGATCAGTATGGTCCGTGAACGCTTGAGTCTCCCAGGTCAGAACCCTTCCACCCCGAGGGGATCGGCAACTGTCGACATCGGCTTCGAAGAGGTCACCTTCTCATGGAATCAGGGGGATTCGGAGGGTGCCCGGGGCCTTGGCCCGAAAACAGGCGCACGTGACACCGCCGGGTGGCAGGCGTCGGCGGAGGGCGCGCACTCCCGCGCGTGCGCCGTCGACTGTGGATCTTGCCGACTCTTTCCGGCCGATCACGCCCCGGTCGCGCCCGTCCGGCCGCGACCGCGCAGAGTGGTCCCCATGACCACTCCCGCAGAGCTGCTCCGTTCGTTCGCCCGCACCCGTGCCTCGCTCGACGGCGAGGAGGTCACCTACTGGTGGTCCGGGGACGTGTACAGCTGGGCGCCCGACGAGCCCTACCAGCGCGTGTTCGGTTTCGAGGGGCTCAACGTCGCCCGCCTGGTGCCGGACGCCGAGGCCGGTCCCGACGCGTATCGACTGCTCACCCGCGAGGCGGCCTTCTTCCTCGACCCCGGCACCCGCGAGATCCTGGAGACGTGGCAGGGCCTGCCGGTGGTGCACATCTGGAACGACCCGGCGAACCAGAGGTGGCGCCCCTTCCCGATACCGACGACCGAGCTCGGCGGCCAGGTCTGCTTCAGCCTGGAGATCCCGCTGTCCTACCCCTCGCCCCTGCCGGTGGCCCAGTACCCCGTGCACTCGGCAGGTGACACGTACAAGGCCCTCGAACTCTTCCAGTTCTTCGCCGACCGCGCCGACCTCGCGGGTCCCGCGCCCAGTATCCCGGCCACCATGTCGTGGACACGGATGTCCCCGTGGATGCCCTGGATGGCCCGCGGCCGGCGGCCGGGCGGTCTCACCTTCCACTGCCGGGGCCGCAAGCTCGCCTCGTACACCGAGGTCCCCCGGCGCACCCGGGACTACGTCGCCGACCACCGGCCGGCGTTCGCGCACGCGCCGCGGGAGTGGAGCGAGCCCAACGAGACCAGTTGGACGTACTTCCGGAAGCTCAACCCGCCGAAGTAGCCGTCGCGTCCCCGCGCCTCGCCGGGGCGACGCCGGGCTGCGCCGACCATGGGACCGACCGACCGCAGAACTGGAAGGGAATCGTCCGCCATGTCACTCGTCCGCGTCCAACACGTCTCCCTCTCGCTCGACGGCTTCGCGACCGGGGAGGGCCGGAGTCTCGAAGCGCCGTTCGGCCACGCCGGGGAACGGCTGCACGACTGGATGTTCGCCACCCGGTGGGGTCGCGAGATGCTGGGCCGGACGGGCGGCTCGGGCGGTGTCGACGACGCCCTCGTGCGCCTCTTCGCTCCCGGGGTCGGCGCCGAGATCATGGGGGCGGGGAAGTTCGGGTACCCCGGCTGGCACGACGATCCGGAGTGGAAGGGCTGGTGGGGTGCCAACCCGCCGTTCCACACGCCGGTCTTCGTCCTCACCCATCAGCCGCGGCCGTCGATCGAGATGGAGGGCGGCACGACGTTCCACTTCATCGACGCCTCGCCCGCCGAGGCCCTGGCGACGGCCCGGGAGGCCGCGGGCGGCCTGGACGTGCGCCTCGGCGGCGGCCCCAGCATGATCCGCGACTTCCTCGCCGCCGGGCTCGTCGACCACCTGCACCTCGTGGTGGTCCCGATCCTGCTCGGCCGGGGCGTGCGCCTCTGGGACGACCTCGAGGGCCTGGAGAAGGACTACGACGTCGAGGCCGTCTCCACCCCCAGCGGAGTCACACACCTGATGTTCACCCGCGCGAGCCGGTGAATCGCGGCGGTCGTGCGGGTCGGGTACAGATGTGATCATGAACGCGACCAGCGCATCCCTCTCCGGCACGACCGCGCGCGCCCCCGCCGTCGCCATGCTGCGGCTGCTCGGCGGGTTCCAGATCTCCCAGGCCCTGTACGTCACGGCCCGCGCCGGGGTCGCCGACGAGTTGGCCGCCGGGCCGCGGCCGGTCGGCGCGGTGGCCGAGGCCACCGGGCTCCGGCCCGACCTGCTGCGCCGCCTGCTGCGGAGCCTCGCCGCCGAGCGGGTCTTCGCGTACGACGAGGAACGGGACTCCGTGGCCCTCGGGCCGCTCGGGCACACCCTGCGCGGCGGCACCGACGAGTCCGTCCGCGAGGTCGCCCTGATGTGGATGGAGACCCACTACCGGCCCTTCGGCCGACTGTGGTCCACCCTGCACGACGGGGTGCCCGCCGCCGAGCGGGAGTTGGGCAGGCCGTTCTTCGACTGGCTCGGCGAGGACCCGGACCGGGTCGCGGGGTTCAGCGCCGCCATGGCCGACTTGATGCGCGCCGTCCGCCGGGACGCGATCGACGCCCTCGACCTGACCGGCGTCCGCCACCTGGTCGACATCGGCGGAGCCGACGGAACGTGCCTGGCCGCCCTGGCGGGCCGCCACCCGTGGCTGCGCGGCACCGTCTTCGACCTGCCTCATGTCGTACCGGCCGCGCACGACACGCTCAGGAGGGCCGGAGTCGCCGACCGGGTCGACACCCGGGGCGGCGACTTCTTCCAGGCCGTACCGGAGGGCGCCGACGCGTATCTCGCCTGCTTCGTCCTCCACGACTGGAACGACGAGCAGAGCACCCGCATCCTGGAGCGCGTCCACGAGGCGGCGGCGCCCGGTGCCCGGCTCCTCCTTGTCGAGACCGTCCTCGGCCGCGGTCCCGCACCCGAGATCGCGACCATGCTGGACCTGACGATGATGGGCATCGTCGACGGGCGCGAGCGCACCCTCGAGGACTGGCGTTCGCTGCTCGCGGGCGCCGGGTTCCGGCTGACCCGGGCCGTCGAGACGGCGAGCCCCATGTGTGTCGTCGAGGCGGTCAGGACGGATCGCTGACACGTGTCGGCTCCCGCATCGGCGTGTGGCCTCGCCCCGGCCGGGCCGCAGGGCCGACTGGCTGCGCACGCCTCACGATGAGCGCGTCAGGAAGTGCGCGGCTCACGGTGAGCGCGTCAGGAAGGCGCCGAGCGCGGTGATCAGCGCGGCCGGGTCGTCCTCCTGCACGTTGTGCCCCGCGTCCGGCACCACGACGAGTTCACCGTCGGGCACGCGTTCGACGAGGCGCTCGGCGGCGGACTGCGGGAGCACTCTGCTGCGCCCGCCGCGCACGAGGAGCACGGGCAGGCCCGTGAGCTGGGCCGCGAGACGGTCGGTTGCGGCGAGGATGGCGGGGAAGTCGGGCGGACGCGGATCGCCCTTCGGTACCCACGTGCCGCCGGGGGTGCGGCGGAAGAGGGCGCGCATGCGGTACGTGAGGCGTCCGCGGCCGGCTCGTGGGCTGACGCGCAGCGCGGCGTCCACCACGGTGTCGAGCTCGTCGACCGGGCCGAGTCCGGCCATGAAGGTCCGCATCCGCTCGGTGCTCTCGAAGTCGACGCCGGGTGCGACGTCGATCAGCGCCAGGCGCGCGACACGGTCCGGGTGCGCGGCGGCGGCCCGGGCGGCGACCACACCGCCGAGCGACATGCCGACGAGGCGCACCCGGTCGAGGCCGAGGTGGTCGGCCGCGGCGATCACGTCCTCCGCCATCGTGTCGACGCGGTAGTCGTCGGACCAGTCGCTGTCGCCGTGGCCGCGCAGGTCGAGGGCGACGAGGCGCGCGGTCCCGCGCAGACCGAGGCAGACGAAGTCCCAGGTCCGCGCGGTCAGTCCGCCGCCGTGCAGGAGCAGCACCGCCGGGCCCCCGCCGCCCCAGTCGAATCCGTGCAGCCGACAGCCCGCGCGGGACCAGGAGATGTCGCGCGGCGGCGCCGGATCGTGGATCCGCACGCCCAGCGACGCGGCCAGTTCGGCCATCTCGGCTGTCTCGGCCATCCCGACTGCCTCATCCGTCTCGGTCATCTCGGTCACCGAAGGGACCGAGGTCCGTCCGTCCACAGCGACACCCCCTCGCCCGCGCCACTTACCTTGACGCCTCAAGGTAAGCCGCTTGCCTTGAGGCGTCAAGGTAAGCTGGTGAGGTGGCTACCCGTAGACGACGTACACCCGACGAGGCCAAGCAGCTGATCCTGGAGGCCGCGGGTGAACTGCTCGCCGCGGGCGGCCCGGCAGCCGTGCAGGTGCGGGCCGTGGCCGCCGCGGTCGGGGTGTCCGACGCCGCCGTCAACCATCACTTCGGCACCCGCGAGCACTTGCTGTCCGCGCTCCTTCGCTTCGGCGGCAGGAAGCTCACGTCCGAGCTGCGCGCGGCCCTGGACTCCTGGACCGACGGGCCCGCCGACCCGGCCGGCCTGGTCCGGGCGCTGTCCGCGCCCTACGCCGACGGCTACGCCGAACTGGCCCTCGCGCTCCACCAGTCGGGCTGGCGGGACACCGGCAGCGGACTTCTCGACGAGATCGTGGACCGCCTCCACGCACAGGCACGGGTCGCCTGCGCCGACACCGGCCGCACTCCCCCGACACGTGAGAGCGTCCAGCTCACGATGGCCGCCCTCCATCAAGCCGTCGCGACGGAGCCCCTGTTCGGCGCCGAGTTCCGCAGGAGCGCGGGGCTGGACGCGGACGCGCGCGAGCGGACGCTGCGCTGGTGGACCGGAATCCTGCGCGCCACCCTCGCCGGAACGGACCCCGGGCCCTCCCGCCGGGACCGGTGACGACCGTCGCCGCCACGCGGGGCCGCCCCCGCGCACACCTCGCCGTGCGCGACCCTCGCCGCGCCTGACATCCGGGCGGGTACCGGGCGAAGGTCGGGTGGTCCTCGGTCGCGGGGTTCCCCGGGGCGGGCGGCCCCGGTTCGCTGGAGGTGGGCGGCGACGCGGGGGTGAGGGCGATGGACATCACGGGTGCGGGCGCGCCGATCGTGGCGATCGTCGGCGTACTGGGAACCCTCCTGTCGGCCCTGCTCACCCAGCGGGCGGCCGAGCGCAGCCGGCAGCGCGAGCAGGAACGGGCCGAGCGGACCCAGGCGTGGTCCCGGGAGACCGAGGCGCGACGCGCCTGTTGCATCGCGCTCAACACCGCTTCGCGGCAGTATCTGGCCGCCCTCACCGACCAGTCGCACGCCCTGGCCCGCGCGGAGGACCCACGCGCGGCACGACAACGCCTCACCGAGGCCCGGGACCTGCACCGGGACGTGTACGCGGAGGCCCAGATGCGACTGCCCGACCCGGTGCTCGCCCTCGCCGGCGAGGCCACCCGCGCGCTCGGCGCCCTCTACGGCAGGCTCCGGCGCCTGGACGACGGCGTACCCCGGCCGGGCGACTCGCTCGACGCCGCGCAGCGGGAGATCGACGCGCTGTGGGAGCGGCTGCGGGAGCTGCGCCGGGGCATGCGCGCCGACCTCGGAGCCTTCGGACCGTCCCCGCCGGGCGCCGCCAACGCGCCCGCACCCCATCGGGTCCGGGCCGGTCCGGGCGCGAACCGGGCGAGTTCCGGGCGTTGATCGGGCGTCGGACGGAAAGCTCGGCGATCGGGCTCCGCCAGGGCTGACATCTCGTCATCATGGAGTCCGCACAGGGCTTTTGAGATCTTCGGGACGTGACGGGACGTGAGGAGTGCCGGTGGGGGACGAAGAGGAGAGCGGTGGTGTCCAGGCCCTGCGAACCTGGGCCCGCGAGGCCGTCGAGCGGGCCAGGGCGCTGCTGCCGACGCCGGACAGGGCGGCTGTGGCCACGTCCGCCCACGACCGGTCGATCGCCGAACTCGACGCACTCTGCCCTCTGTTGGACCACGACCCGGAGCTGCGCGCCTCGGTGACCGTATGGCTCGGCGGCGCCCTCACCCTGCGGCACGCCGCCGGGGGCGGAGCGCCCGAGGACCGGGAGCGGGCGCACGCGCTGCTGCGGGACGCGCGGGATCCGGCGACGCCGGTGGGGGCGGCGGCACGCGTCGAGGACCGGCGGTGGGCCGCGCTGTTCCTGCTGACGCATGCGATGCCGTTGCAGGAGATGCTGGGCGGGCTCGCGCCGGAGCCGGACGCGACCGCCATGTTCGACATGATGATGCGGAAAGGGCCGAGCGGGATGGCCGCCTTCGCGGCGGAGATCCAGGAACTGGTGGCCGAGGCGGCCGCACTCCCGCTTCCCCAGGAGACCTTGACACAGCTTCGGCAGGTGCGTGACCTGCACGCCCAGCCCTCGGCCGCCGGGCTCACCGACCTGTTCACGAGCCTCGTACCCGACGACGGGCTCCCGGGCGGCGACAAGATGCGGCAGACCATGATGGACCTGCTGGCGACGATGACCGGCGGCGCGGGTCCGACGGCAGGACCGGGCACGGGCCCAGCGGCCGCACCGCGCACGGGCCCGACGGCCCCACCGGGCACTGCCGCCCCCGCCGACACGGAACCCAGCGCCACCCAGGACACCCGGGCCCCCGCCGGGGGCCCCGCCCCGGCCACGCACCCCACCCCCGACGCCATCCGTCGGACCCTCGCCGCCTGGCAGGCCGTCCAGACCACGTCCGTGGACTTCGTCAACCACGCCGGTGGCGGCGACCCGGCCGCCCTCAACCAGCAACTCGGGCGGCTGCGCGAGGCCCGGGACGGGCTGCCGGACGACATGCCGGACAAGGACGCCCTCGACGGGCTGATGGCGTTGCTGCTCGGTGTCAGCGAAGGCGCCGGCGGCACCCTTCAGGACCAGGCTCTCGGCCTGGGGCACACCCGGACCGTCACGGACTTCCTGCGGCGCGAGTCCCACAGCTCGAAACCCATGGCCGACCTCTTCCCGGTCATGGCCGACGCGATGGACCTGATGACCGGCATCCGCACCGCCGGGCAGGCCGACGACGTGGACCGGCTCCGCGCCCTGCTGGCCGAGGCCGAGGCGTTCGCCGACACCGTCCCCGCCGACCACGCCCTGCGCGCGGTGGCCGTTCTGTCCCGCGCCATGGCCCGCATGATGCTCGGCCGGTGCACCACGGACAGAGAACTGCTCCTGGGCGGCCTCACCGACCTCGACGAGGGCAGGACCGCCGCGGGCAACAGCGGGCTCCCGATCGGGGACGACGTACTCGCGGGCATCGCCCCCGACGCCGCGGCCATGCGTGCGTTCCTCAGCGGCGAAGGCACCGGCCTGCCGGAACGGGACGTGCCACCGCCGCAAGCGCCCGCCGACCAGGTGCACTCCGCCGCGACCCGCCTCGGCATCCGCTACGACTCCACCAAGGACCCGGCGGACCTCGACGCCCTCATCGCCACGCTGGAGCGGCTCCGCGAGCACGTCCGCCAGGGCCGGGCCCCGCGCGTCGCCGCCCAGTCCCTGTGGTGGCTCGCCGACTCCTACCGGGCCCGCTGGCACCGGGATCACAGCGAGTCCGACGCGAACGCCGTCACTGAGACGGCGAACGAAGCCATGGCCACTCTCGCGGCCGACGTCCTCCTCCAGCACGGCGCCGAACACCGGCTGGCGACCGCCCGCACCGGTGCGTCCCTCTGTCTGCGGGCCGCCCTGTGGGCCGCAGCGCACGAGCGGGTGTCCGACGCTCTGACCGCCCTGGAACTGGGCAGGGCGCTGGTGCTGCACGCGGCAGCCACCTCCCGGGCCGTACCGGACCTGCTCGCGGAGCGCGGGCACCCCGAACTCGCCGCCGCCTGGCGGGAGTCCGGCACCGTCGACGGCGCCGAGCTGCCCGCCGAGCTGCCGAGCACGCTGCGCCGCCAGGCCCTGGAGGCCCTGGGCTACCGGAAGGAGGGCGGGCTGCTCGCCGCCCCCACCCTGCGCGAACTGGCGGACGGCGTGGGCGAGGCGGGCGCGGACGCCCTCATCTATCTGGTGCCCGGCAGCGACGGCGAGGCGCCCGGCATGGTGCTGGCTGTGGGCCCCGGGATCGGCGTCGGCGTGGGCCCGCTGCCGACGCTCTCCGCGACACGGAGCGCCCCCCTGGAGCGGTACCTGGACGCGGCCGCGGCCCGCTCCCGAGACCACGCCGACCAGGAGGGGGAACGCGTCTGGGAGCAGGCCCTGGCCGACCTGTGCGACTGGGCGTACGAGGTGTTCGGCCAGATCCTGCCCGGCCTCATGGAACACCTCCCCCAGGACGCGGCCGGGCCCCGCACCCCCCGCCTGGTCCTGGTCCCCTGCGGCCGCCTCGGCATCGTCCCCTGGCATGCCGCCCGCTTCCCCGCGGACGCCCCGTACGACTACCTGTGCCAGGCCGCGGTGATCAGCTACGCCGCTTCCGGCGGCCAGTTCCTGCGTACGGCGAAGCGCGCGCCGCGCGACCCGGTCTCCGCCCCCGCGCTGGTGGCCGACCCGAGCATCTCGCTGACGTACGCCGAGCTGGAGGTCCTGGGGCTGCGCCAGGCCTTCTACCCGGGGGCGCGGCTGTACGGCGAGTTCGCCACGTTCCCGCCCGACTCGGTGCCGGCGGGCACCCCCGACCAGCTGCTCGCCCTGCTGGGCCAGGACCACTCGATGGTCCATCTGGCCACGCACGGCATGGCGGGCACACGACCGACGGAGTCGGCTCTGCACCTGGCCCCGGGCGGGCCCGGCGAGGACGTCGGACGGCTCACCGTGACGCGCCTCCTCGACCGGCCGCAGTCCGTCGGACAGGACGCTCCGGACGGCCCGTTGATCGTCCTGAGTGCCTGCGAGACCGACCTGAGCACCCGCGACCACGACGAGGCCCTGACGCTCACGACGGCGTTCGTCTCGGGCGGCGCCCGCGATGTCGTGGGGTCGCGGTGGACCGCGCGGGACGGCGCTTCGATGCTCCTGATGACGGTGTTCCACCACCATGTGCGGGCCGGGCTCAGCCCGGTCGACGCGCTGCGGGCCGCGCAGCTGTGGATGCTCGACCCGCGGCGGCAGGATCCGGGCTGCCTGAGCGCCGAGCTGCGCGGGGACGTCCACCGCACCGACCTGCAACGGCCCGCCGTCTGGGCCGCGTTCATCCATCAGGGCCACCCCGGCCGGGGAGAGGGGAGCGCATGAACCAGAAGGAGGACGGCGGGGCCGAGGTGCTCGGCCTCGTCGACGAACACCTGGACAGCGTCCGCGAGCGGTTGACCGACGCGCAGTACGAGCTGCTGCTCACCCGCCTGCGCGCACTCGCCGACACCCCTGGGGGCGACGCCAGGGCCGTGCTCCGGGCCTTCCAGGCCGTGCGTCTGTGCCTGGTGCCGCTGCCGTTCGACCATCCGGTCCGCGAGGCCCTGGACGCCGTCCGGTTCGCCGGAGCGGCACCGGTCGGCCACCTCGCCGTCCTGCGGACGCAGATGCTGCTCGCCCGGATCACGGCCGACCCGGATCCGCCCCCCGAGACCTCGGCCGTCATCGCCGCCGTCGAGGACCGGCTGCTGCGCGCGCCCGCCCTGTCGGCCACCGAGGTCCGCACCCGGTACCGCGGCGCGGCGCCGCCCGCCGAGCTGATCCGGCTCGCCGACCCCGATCTCGGCGACCGCTACCCGGAGTTCCAGTTCGAGCCCGGCGGCCCGCCGTACGAGGTCGTCCTCGAGGTCAACCGGGTCCTGCTCGCCGACGCCGATCCGTGGGGCGCCGCCGACTGGTGGCTGAGCGGCAACCCCTGGCTCGGCGGAGGCCCGCCCGCGGACCTCCTCGGCGTCCGCCCCGACCGCGAACTCGTGGGCGCGGCCGTGGCGTTGGTGGAGGGGGCCTGATGCACGACGCGACCGTCCCGCCCTCCGCGTACCGCTTCCAGCCGCACTGGGAGGTGCTGCCCGCGGGTTCCCACCTGTGGCGGATGCACTCGTCCCGGTACGCGGCCGGGCAGTTCAAGCCGTTCGACGCGCACGACCGCGCGCCCGGCCGCTTCCACGGCACACCGGAGGACCCCTACCCCTGCCTCTATGCCGCGACGGACCCCGAGACCGCGCTCGCCGAGACGCTGCTGCGCTCCGTCCCGTTCGACCGGGAGACCAGCATGCGCCTGATCCCCTGGGCGGCGGTGCGCGGCAAGTCACTGAACGCGGTGCGGACCCGGTGCGAGCTGAGGCTGGTCTCGCTGTGTTCCGGGGCGGCCCTCGCCGCCGTCTGCCAGGACCACCTCCTGCTGGAGAGCGAGGGGCCGGAGCACTACGCGGGCACACGGCTCTGGGCACGGGAGATCCGGGCTCAGGTGCCCGACGCCATGGGCATGGTGTGGGGTTCGCGACGCAATCCGTCGCAGCGGGCCCTGGTGCTCTTCGGTGACCGCGTCGCGGACCTCGCGGACGGTCCCCTGGCGGCGCTTCCGCATCGCGGCATCCCTGACCTCGGCTCCCCTGGCGGCATCAAGGAGGCCAACCAGCTCCTCGAACCCCTGCGTTCGGCGATCAAGGAGCCGCTGCGCCGCTGATCCGGGCGCCCGGTCCGGCGCCCGGCCAGGACCCGACCGGGACGCGACCAGTCCGCGCCCGGCCGGTCCGCTTCACTGAAGAGGCGGGTCGCCCGGGGACAACATCGGGGGAGCCTCCCCGGGCGGCCCGCTCCCCCACGGGCCGCCACCGAGCATCTCCGTGGCGCCAATTCACGGAAGGAACAGGCATGTTGAGGACTACGCCCCCTACCGTGACCCTATGACCGGGGGGATGGCCGCATGGGCGCACGGCTGCGCGGGGCGCACGGTGACCTGGCCAGCCCCCGACACGTACGTACTCGTTGACGGTGTCCTGCTGCGCATGGTGCCCGAGCCGCCCGGCCTGCCGCCGGGCACGGCCGTCACCGTGCGCCACGACCCCGAACGGCAGCGGCTTGTGGCCCACGCCGACGACACACAGGGGGCGGCGGGATGAGCGTCGACGGCATCGGGTTCGGGAGCGGGTACGAGGAACGGCAGCCCGTGCTGCTGCTCCTCGACACGTCCGCGTCGATGGGGCGCCCCGTCGACCAGCCGCGGATCGCCGAGCTGAACCACGCGCTGAACCGCTGGTTCGACGGGGTCCGCGCGCAGGAGCGCCTGCGCACCCGGGTGGAGGTCTGCCTCCTCACCTTCGACTCGGCCGTACGCGTCTACGACCCGGGGCCGGGCCGTCTGGTTCCGGTCGAGGAGGGCGCCGCCGACCGGCTCTTCGTCCCCGTGGACAGCATGCGTCCACCCGCGCTGCGCGCCGAGGGCCTGACCCGGCTGACGGAGGCCGTGGAGACGGCCCTCGGGCTGGCCCACGACCGCTACCGCGCCCTGCAACGGCAACGGGTGCCTGTGCGGCGCCCCTTCGTGTGGGTCCTGACGGACGGCGCGCCGAGCGACGCCCAGGGCCGCCCCTTGGCGGCCGAAGCCCTGGCGGGCACGGCGGGGCGGGTGCGCCGGGGCGAGGCGCGAGGCGAGTGGGTCTTCCAGGTCATCGGAGTGCGCGGCGCCGACCTGCCGATGCTCCGGGTCCTCGCGCCGAAGGCCACGTCCCCGTTGGCGGACCTCGACTTCGGCCGGATCCTCGACCTGCTGTTCCAGAGCACGGACGACAGCAGCCCGGACCAGGACGCGGACCTCATCCACCAGCAGGTCAACGACCGCGCCGCCCGCCTCGCCCGGATGGACCGCCTGGAGAGGGACCTCCGGTGATCGTCGCGGGCGCCTGCGTCCAGGGCACCGCCCACCTCGCGAGCGGGCAGGGCTGCCAGGACGCCTTCAAGGCGGTCGATGTGGGCGACGCGGCGGTCCTCGCGGTGTCCGACGGCGCCGGCAGCCGCGACCGCAGCGCTCTGGGCGCCCACATCGCGGTCGACGCGGCGTGCCGTCTCCTCGCGCGGGGCCTGCCGGAGGTGACGGCGGAGCCGGAGGTGTGGACGCGGTGGGTCGCGGAGCGCGGGCGCAGGGTGGTCGAGGAGTATCTGCGGGCGGTGGCGGGGGTGCTCGGTGGGGGTGCGGGGGCTGGGGCCGCGTGCGTGATGGGCGCGGACGCGAGCGCGGCGGGCCGACGCGCGGTGAGCACGGAGGTCAGCACGGACACGGACGCCACGAGCCGACCCGCCCGGGTCCCGGACGCCGAAAGCCGACCCGCCGGGGACCGGGTCGCCACGGGCCGACCCGCCGAAGACCCGGACGCCGAGAGCCGACCCGCCGCGGGTGTGGAAGCACCCGCCGCCGACCCCGGCGCCCTCGCGGCCACCCTCACCGCGGCCGTCGTGGCCCCGCCCTGGACGGCGTTCGTCTCGCTGGGGGACGGCTTCGGCACCCTGCTGACCCGCGACGACCGCAGCCATCTGGTGCTGCCTCCGCCGACCGGTCCCGCTTCCTTCCTCTCCTCGCCCGGCGCGGCCCTGCGCGTGCGGACCTTCGTCGTCTGGGAACCGGAGCTCGCCGGAGTGGTCCTCGCCACCGACGGCTGTGCCGCCCTCGCCCTCGACCACCCCTGCGTCCACCGCCTCCCCTTGGAGGCAGGTCCGTTGCCGGCGGCGGGCTTCTTCCTCGGGCTCGCCGCCACGCTCCGCGAGAACGGCGGGGACGCCGAGCCCCTGCGGCGCCGCCTCTCCGGTCCTGAGGCCGGCCGGACCGGCGACGACCTGACCGTCCTGTGCGCACTCGTCGAAGGGGGGTGAGCGTGGGACTGACAGTGATGTCCGGCCACGGGCACACATGGCGCCTGACCGAGCAGATCGGCAGCGGCTCGGAGGGGTTCGTGTACGGCGTCGACGACGCGCGCCCCCTCGTCGCGAAGCTCGTCCCCGACCCGCCCGACCCGGAGGCGTACCGCCGCCGCGTGGCCCGCCTGGTGCGCCAGCGCCGCGAACCGCGCACCGTCGGCCTGCTCTCCGGCACGCCCGTCCGGCTCGCCTGGCCGCTGGTCCCGGTCCGCACGGCGCGGGGAGCCGCCGCGGACCGCGTCGACGGCTACGTGATGCCCGACATGCGCCACGCCTACCAGCCGTTCAGCCACCTCCTCGGCGTCTCCGCCCGGCGCGCCTTCCTGCCCCGGGCGACCTGGGCCACCGCCCTGCGCGCCGCCCTCGCCCTCGCCCGGCTCCTCGGCGAACTGCACGCCGAGGGCTATGTGGTGGGCGACCTCAAGACCGACAACCTGTGGGTCGGCGAGTGCGGCCGGGTCGGCATGGCGGACGTCGACTCCTGGCAGTTCACGGACGGCCGCGAGCTGTTCCCCGGCCGCATGCGCACGCCCGGCTACACGGCCCCCGAGCGGCTCGGCGGCGCCACCGGCACGCCACCGGACACCGCGTCCGACGACTTCGCCCTCGCCGTCCTGGTGCACCAACTGCTCCTGGCCGGGCTGCACCCCTTCGCCGGTCACCCGGCGGACGGCGGCGACTACCGTTCGTACGACGACAACGTCCTCCACGGGCGCTGCCGGATCGTGGACCGCGCCTCGGTGCTGCTGCCCCGCTCCGTGCCGCCCGCCGATTCACTGCCGAGGCGGCTCGCGGAGCTGTTCCGGGCGGCGTTCACGGACGCGGCCCACCGCCCCGCGGCGGCCGCGTGGGCCGACGCGCTCGCGGCCGAACTGGCCCCCGGCCGACTGCGCGTGTGCGCGGTGAACGCCCGCCACCTCCACACCGTGGAACGGCCCTGGTGCCCGTGGTGCGACCAGGCCGAGCAAGGCATCGACAGCTATCCCGACACGACGCAGGAGGAAGCGTGACGCCCCTCCCCCCACCACGGCACGGCGCACGCGCGAGCACCGCCGTGTCCGTGGCCCGGACGCTGGACCGCTGCACGGTCCTCGGCCCCGGCAGCCGCGCGGTCCTCTGGGTGCAGGGCTGCCCGCTGCGCTGCCACGGCTGCGTGGCGGCGGAGACCCTGCCCTTCGAGGGCGGCACCAGCCGGACGGTCGCCGAACTCACCGACTGGCTCTGCGACGTGGACGGCATCGAGGGGGTCACGCTCTCCGGCGGCGAGCCGTTCAGCCAGGCCGGAGCCCTGGCCGAGCTGCTCGACGCGGTCCGGGAGCGGCGCGGGGACTTCGGCGCGATGGCGTACTCCGGCTTCCGCCACGAGGCGCTGCGGCGCGGCGGCCCCGCCAGGCTCGCCCTCCTCGACCGGCTCGACCTGCTGGTCGACGGGCCGTACGTCGCGGCGCGGCACGGCAGTCTGCGCTGGCGCGGCTCGGACAACCAGCGGCTGATCCCGCTCACCGACCGCTACGCCCGGAGCCTGGCCGAGCCGGACACGACCGCCGGGGTCGAACTGTCCGTGGAGCCGGGCGGAGCGCTCGCCTGGGCCGGGGTGCCGCCGAGCCCCGGATTCCGCAGCAGACTCGAGGAGCGGCTCGCGGCACGGGGGTTCGTGCTGCACACCGAGGCACGGAGGGAACGATGAGCGGATCACCGAAGTACAGCAGCGTCCGCGTCGGCGCGCTGTACGCCCAGCGGGAGGCGGCCGAGCGCCGGCGCCGGGCCGAGGAGCGCCGGGCCAGGGAGCGCAAGCGGGCCGCTCAGCGGGCCCAGCTGGCGGCGCGCCGGGCTGACCTCGCGCGCAGGGATGCGGAGTTGGCGACCCGCAGGGAGGCCGAGCGCGAGGCCCGGCGCGCCGCTGCCCGAGCGGAGCAGAGCCGGGCCGACGAGCGCGGCCTCGACGGGGTGCGGCAGCTGGTCGAGGAGGCTCAGCGGTCCGGGGCGCGGGCCGATGCCGGTGCCCTGGAGGGGGAGTTGGCCGAGCTGCGGGGGCGGGTCGCCCGCGGTGAGCACCTGGGGGACGCGGTGGAGCGCCTGCGCGGCCGGGTCGTGAGCCTGCGCCCGGCAGCCACCGGCGGCGCCGCGGACGACCCCGCCGCCGTACTCGCCGAGCTGGAGCGCGGGCTCGCAGCCACCGGCCCGGAGGGCGCCGCCCTCGACGCGGACGGGCACAGGCGCTGCAGGGAGCTGCTGGACCAGTTGCGCGCGACCGCCGGGCCCGACCGGCGGGTCCGTTTCGACGCCCTGCTCGGCACGGTGGAGCACGCCCTCGCCCGGCACGCGGCGACGGTCGCGGAGTCCAGGTCGTCCGCCGAGCGCAACGCGCGGGCGGAGCGGGAGCGGGAGGCACGGCAACAGGAACAGGAGCGGGAGCGCGAGGCGGCGGAGCGGGAGCGCGAGGCGGCCGCCGCCGCGGCCCTGGAGCGGACCCTCGCCGAGGCCGCCGAGCGGCTCGACGTGGTGCGCTCCGCGGCCCAGGGCGTCCTGGAGACGGCCGCCGAGCTCGGCGACCCCGGCCTCGCCGACGAGATCGGGGACGCCCTGCGCGCCGCCGCCGGGGCGCTCACCGCGCGCTCGGCTGCCGAGGCCCTGACCGCTGTCGCCGCTCTGGAGGACCGGCTTCCGGACGCCGAGCGCCGCCTGGACGAGCTGGAGCTGGCTTACCAGCGCAGCCGGGACCTGGTGGCGGCGCTCCGCGACGCCATGACGGACGAGGGGTTCGCCTTCGAGGGCGGTGAGGACGAGGGCGGCAGCTTCCGGCTGCACTTCACGCGGCCGACCGGGGCGACGTACGAGACGACGGTGGGCGTCGAGGACGACGGCACGCCCGTCCTCGTCTACCGCGTGCAGGGCGAGCCGGACGTGACGCTGCACGCCTCGCGGGACGAGGCGGTGTGCGACACCACCGAGGCGCTGCTGGAGCGGGTGCACGAGGCGCTGGGCGGCGACGACGGCTTCGTACCGGGCGAGATCACCTGGGACGGCAAACCGCCGGGCCGGCGCGCCAAACCCCTGCCCCGGGGCGCCTCCTGGAGGTGGACGGCTCCGTGAGCGCGCTCGACTTCACCAAAGACGGCAAGGACGGCAAGGACGACGAGGGCAACAAGGACCACAAGGATCACAAGGACTACAAGCACGACGGCGGTACGGGGCCCGTCACGGCCGACGGGATGATGCCGTTGTGGGCGGTGTCGCTCGGCTGGGAGCTGCGGCGGGGCCGTCAGGTGGTCGTCAGCGGGCAGATCCGGGACCGCTGGTGGTTCGAGGACCGGCCCGCCTCCTTCCGGGAGTTGGTCGCCGGGGTCCTCGAGGCGCGCGGCGCCGACGTGGTGGGCTGGTGGGACCCGGTGGCCGGGCTCACCTTCCCGCTGCCGGGCCACGCGGAACGCTTCGCCCGGCTCACGGCGGGCCGGGCGGAGGGCGACCGGCCGCGAGCCGACCCGGGCGCACCCGAGGGCGACCGGCCGCGAGCCGACCCGGGCGCACCCGGGGACGACCGGCCGCGAGCCGACGCGCGCACCCGGCGCGGTCTCGAACGCCGCCGGGACCGGTCGAGCCTGCTCGCCCCGCGCCAGGGCGCACCGCCGCGCGCCTTCGACGACGCCGTCGCCGTCGCGCACCGGCTCGCCGCGTCCCCCGACGCGGCCACGGCCTTCGTCTTCCAGGACGTCGACCACCATCTTCCGCCCGGCCAGCCCGAGTCGAACCCCGGCTACCTCCGCCTCCGCGCCGCGATGACGGACGCCGTGCCCCCGCACGCCGCCCTGGCGGGACGGCGCCCGCACGCCCGCAACGCCGTCCTGTGCGCGGTCGGCGACGTCGGCAGGCTGCCCGGCTGGTTCCACCTGGAGGACCCCCGCATCGCCACCCTGCACGTCGGACCGCCGGATCCGAGTGAGCGGCGCCTGTGGCTGACGTGGCTGCGCGGCGACTTCAACGGCGCACCGGACGCCACCCGGCACGACCTGGAAGCCCTGGTCGGCGCGACCGACGGCATGCGCGGCTGGGACATCGACGCGCTCGCCCGGACGTCGTGGCTGCGCGCAGCCCCCCTCCAGAAACCGGACAAGCTCTTGGAACTGCACCGGCTCAACGTGAGCGTCGACCCCTGGACCCAGCTCGACCGGGACACCGTCGCCCGGGCGGCGGACGTCCTCGGCGAACGGGTGGTCGGCCAGTCCAAGGCCGTCGACGCGGTGGCCGCCGCGCTCCGATCCGCCTACGTGGGCGTCGACTTCGGCGGCTCCGGCACCGCCCGCCCCCGGGGCGCCTTCTTCTTCGTCGGCCCGACCGGCGTGGGCAAGACCGAACTCGCCAAGGCCGTCGCCGAGTTGATGTTCGGCGACCAGAGCGCGTACGCCCGCTTCGACATGAGCGAGTACCAGCAGGAGCACGCGGCCGAGCGGCTCGCGGGCGCGCCGCCCGGCTACATCGGCCACGAGCAGGGCGGCGAGCTGACGCGCCGCGTCCAGGAACGGCCGTTCAGCGTCCTGCTCTTCGACGAGATCGAGAAGGCCCACCCGCGGGTCCTCGACAAGTTCCTGCAGATCCTGGAGGACGGCCGCCTCACCGACGGCCGCGGCCAGACCGCGTACTTCTCCCAGTGCCTGATCATCTTCACCTCCAACACGGGCGCGGACGCGGTCCAGGACCTGCTGGCCGACCGCGACCAGGACGTGCCGTACGCGGCTCTGGAGGCGCACTTCACGCGGGCCGTGGAGGAGAAGTTCCGGACGATCGGACGACCGGAGATCTACGGCCGCCTCAAGCCGGGCGTGGTCGTCTTCGACATGCTGCGCCGCGAGCACATCGTGCGGATCGCCGACCGGCTCCTCGGCCAGCTCACCGAGTCGGTCCGCGAACGCCACCAGGTCGAGCTCGTCCCCGACCCGGACAGCCTGCACCCCTGGATCACCGAGCGGATGAGCGACCCGGAGCACCAGGCGTACGGCGGCCGTCAGATCCGCAACGAACTGGAGCGGCTGCGGGCGGCCGTGGTCACGCACTTCCTGGCCCACCGCCCGGCCACGGGCAGCCGGATCCGACTCGGCGTCGGCGCCGACGGCACGCCCTGGGTCAGGGACGCGAACGGAAAGGACTGATCACATGCTGGGCATCGCCATCGGCCACCGCGTGGCCCGCGTGGGCAGACTCGGCCCAACGGGCCGCCCCACCCTGACGGAGACGGACCTGGCCGGAACGGACGCGGTCGCCGACCCCGCCGCCGCGCTGGCCGTGCTCGGCGCCGGGGCCACCGACGAGGAGGCGGTCCTCGCCCTGCCCGCGTCCGCGGACCGCCGGGCGGAGGCACGGCTGCGGCGCGCCGCCGAGGACGTCGGTCTGCGCGTCGGCAGGATCGTCCCGGAGCCGGTCGCGGCGGCGCTGCACTACGGCGCGATAGCCGAGGGCGTGCACCGCACGGTCCTGGTGGTCGACCAGACGGCGGCCGGGGTGGACCTCACGGTCCTCGCCATCACCCCGGACCTCACGGTGCGCGTCGTCAGGACGCGCACGGAACGACTGGCCCACGACCACGCGCTGGCGGCGCTGGCCCAGGAGCTGGCGGACCCGGCCCCGGACGCCGTGCTGCTCTCCGGCGACCTGTACACCACGCCCGCCCGCCGCGCGGACATCGAGAGCCTCCCCGAGGCCCAGGGCCTTACGGTCCGCTGCACGACCCCCGAAGTGGCCGTCGTACACGGCCTGTTGCTCCTGGAGGACTTCGGCCTCCTGCGCGTGGCCACCGACCCCGCCCCGACGAGCACCGCCTTCCCCCCTCCCCCGCAGGACCCGGAACCGGGTGCCTGGCCCACGACGGCGGAGGACCCCGAACCGAAGCCCGCCCTGAAGGAGCACGAGGCACACCAGCACCAGCCCCCGGGCCCCCGCCCCGAACCACCAACGGAAACCACCCCACAGGGCCGCGGGGAACCGCGCGACCACCCCTCGCCATCCCGCCCCGAACCACCGACCGAAACCGCCCCGCAGGGCCGCGGGGAACCGCACGACCAACCCCCACCGCCCCGCGGTCAACCGCCGACCGAGACCACCCCCGAACCGGCCCCCGCCCCGCCCCCGGAAGCCGAAAGCGCACCCCCACCGCACCCCCACCCGTCGCCCGAGGCGCCCCGCCCGCTCCGTTCCGTCCCCGTGGCCCAGCTCCAGGCCATCCGCCGCGACGACCACCTCCTCGTCCTCTGGGCCTGGCCCGAAACCGCCCTGACCGCCCGGGTCCGCTGGCGCCGCGAGGACGTGACGGCGGGCGGCGAAGGCCCCCGTGAGGGCGACATCCGCTGTCAGCGCCGGGTCTACGAACACGACGGCGGCCTGGACCTCCGCCTGGGCCGCGGCGCCGTCACCCTGACCGTCGAGGCCCTCGTCCCCGACTCCGCCGTCGACACCGAGGGCGCCGCCTCCCTGCGCATCCCGGCGGAGCCACCCCTCGTCGAGTACGAGCCGACCGTGCGCCGCCGCCTCAACGGCACCCGCGCCGCGACGGTCACCTTCACCACCCGCACCGGCTGTGAACTGCCCGCGGTCCGGGTCGTCCACGGACTCGGCCGCTACCGCCCCACCAGCACGGCCGAGGGTGTCGTCCTGCACGAGGTGCCCGCGCAGCGCCTGCACGCCGGGGCGCCGCTCGTCGTGAAGTTCCCCTTCCCCGGCACCCGGGGCCCGTCCTGGCTCGTCTGCTTCCCGGCGGCCGCCCCCGGCTCCGACACCGACATCGACCTGCGCCCCACGGCGCTGCACCGGCTGCGAGTGACCTGAATGGCCAGACGACTCACCTGCCCCTACTGCTACGAGACCTTCGCCTCGCGGGAGATCCGCTTCCGCTGCAACACCCGGCTCAGCCGCACCCGCAAGAAGTGCGATCGGCGCCGCGACCCGGTGCTCGACGAACGCTTCGGCAGACGCCCGAGCCACGACGTGGGCCCGGACTTCACCGCCGACGGCCGCAAGTCGACGGCGGTGTGCCCGGACTGCGACGGCGTGACGAACAACCGCGTCTGCCCGGTCTGCCACGTGGAACTGCCGGTGCAGTTCGGGATGGTGGAGAACCGGATGATCGCGATGGTGGGCGCGCGTTCCTCCGGCAAGACGATCTACATGACCGTGCTCCTGCACGAGATGCGCCACCAGGTCGGTGAGGCCTACGGGGCCTCGCTGATGGGCCTGGACGACACGACCATGCGCCGCTACAGCTCGGAGTACGAGAACCGGCTCTACCGCGACCGGCAGATGTTCCCGCCGACCCAGACCGCGACGACCAACGCCAACCGCGTGGACCCGCTGGTGTTCAGGTTCGGCCTGCGCCGCAGGGTGCTGTTCCGCGAGCGGCCGCAGCACAGCGTCCTGTCGTTCTTCGACACGGCGGGCGAGGACTTCAACAGCCGCGAGAGCGTGGAGCTCAACACCCGCTATCTGACGAACGCGGACGGCATCATCCTGCTGCTCGACCCGCTGCAGATGCCGGGCGCCCGGGACAACGCGGCGCCCGGCACGGCCCTGCCCGGCACCGACGGCATCGATCCGCCGATCAACGTGCTGAGCCGGGTGAGCGGCATGCTGCTCGCCGCGCGGGGCGGCAGGGCGGCGAAGGTCGACACCCCCATCGCGGTGGTCTTCTCCAAGATGGACGCCTTCTGGCACCTGATGGACAAGGGCAGCCCGCTGCGGTCGCACGCGCCCGCGCGCGGCCGCTTCGACGTCGGCGACAGCCTCAGCGTGCACGAAGAGGTGCGCCAGCTGCTCAAGGAGTGGGACGGCGTTCCCATCGACCAGTCCCTGGAGAACACCTTCGCCCGCTACCGCTACTTCGGTGTCTCCGCGCTCGGCCGCAGCGCCACGCCCGAAGCCCGGGTCGCGGCCACCGGCATCCAGCCCTACCGGGTCGCGGACCCGCTGCTGTGGCTCCTGAGCGAGTTCGGGTCGGTGCCGAGGGCGGGCCGCGGATGAGCGGCTTCCAGCAGCTCTACTACACCTCGTGCGAGCACGGGCTCAGCGGTTCGTCCGGCTTCCAGTTCAACGCGGTCAGCGAGCGGGTCTCGGCCGAGACCCGGCACCGGGTGGAGGGCCTCGCCGGGTACGAACCGCCGCGCTCCCTGCTGGAGTCGGACGCCCCGGAGCTGCTCGCCCGCTGCCCGGTGAACCTGTGCCACACCCGGGACCGCCGGGGCGGCGCCACCACGCTGTGCGTGCGCTACGTCGGCCGGGACTCGGCACGGCGCTTCGGCAACTACTTCGCCCACGCCCTGCACGCCGAGGGCGCGGGCGCGCGGGACGGCGGCGGGCCGCTCGCCATCGAGCTGTGGGAATCACCGGTGTGGACGACCAGCGTCGTCGACACGACCGAGCTCCCCGAGCTGCCCGCGCCCCTGCCCCGCGGCCCGCTGTCCCCGCGCGCGGTGCACGCGTTCCTGCGCGCGCACCCGGGGGCGGAGCAGCTCCCCGCCCTGCTCGCGGCGGTGTTCGCGGCGCTCGCGGAGGACGGCTCGGTCGTCGTGATCGACGAGACGACGGACCGGATCGCGCACTGGTTCGCGGCCGTCTCCTACCTCCTGCCGCCCCCGCTCGCCCGCGGCCTGACCTTCGCCACCTACCTCCTGCGGCCCGCCCGCAGCCGGCTGCACCTGATCGGCACGGTGCCCGAGGCGCACCCCGAATTCGGCCCCGACGACGAGGAGTCGTACACCGTCTTCGACTTCCGCGCGGGCCGCTTCCCCGACGTGGTGCCCACCCACCACCTGATCCGGCTGCTCACCCGGATCGGCGTCGGCTCGGTCCGCTCGGTGTGGTCCTGGACGGCCGAGTACACGCACGGCCAGGAACGGGCGCTCGGCGACTGGCACGCCCCGGTGGCGGCGGCCGCGGCGGCGGGCGGCATCGAGCTGACCGACGCCGACGTCCGCGCGGTGATCGACTGGCTGCCCGACGCCGGACATCTCGGGCCGCGCCGGGCGGCGGTGGCGGCGGACATCCACCACCGGCACCGGGACCTGGACGACGACCAGCTCGCGCGCCTGAGCGCGGCCGCCGGCGCGGGCGGCGACGCCGCGCTGCACCAGGAGCTCGAGGGCAAGCTCCACCAGTCCCGGATCCGGGCGTACATGACCGGCGTGGAGAACGCGCCGGGCCCGGTGCCGATCACCCCTCCCGCCGAGCGGCGGCGGGCCACGGCCCTGTGGCAGCGGCTGCTCGACGAGGCCACCACGAGCCGGCAGCGGGTACGGCTGCTGCTGTGGGCGGTGGGCGCGCGGCTCGACCCGGCACCGGAGCTGCTCGCGGCCCAGAGCCTGGACCTGGCCCACGCCCTGCTCGGCCACGGTGACGCGGGGGCCGGACTGCGCGAGGAGGTCGCCCGGCTCGTGAACGCCCTGCCGGAGTTCAGGGGCGCGCTGACCACGGCGGTGCGGGAGGTCCTGGAGGAGCGGGGCGGTCAGGAGCAGTTGTTCACCCTGTTCCCCGCCAACCTGCTCACCGAGCGCGACCTCGGCGGGCACGAGCGGCTCCTCGAGCACTACTGGGTGGCACAGGCGGAGCGGCAGCCCGCCCGCACGATCGAGCTGCTCTTCCAGATCCTGGCGGGGCGGGGCCAGGCGGCGCCGGACGCGGCGCTCCTGCGGGGGTTGTGGCGGCAGTCGTCGCCGACCTGGACGCACGAGGAGGCCACCGAGATCGCCCGCAGGCTGCCGTCGGACGAGCCGGTGACCGAGGCGGTCGGCGAGTGGTTCGACCGCGCCGTGAAGCAGAGGATCCGCGACGAGCGGGACCTGCGGGCCTGCCTGGTGCTGTGCGACACGCTGTCCGCGCCCGGTCGCTACGCCTGGCTGCGGCCGGTCACCCAGGAGTGCGTGCGGGTCACCCTCCAGTTGGACGCGACGTTGCACGAGGCCGCCGAGGCCACCGCGCTCGCCCGCGCGTTCCGGATCCCGCAGATCGACGTCTGGGCGGCGCCCCTGGCCCTGAAGCGCCACCGGCTCGTCCCCGCCATGCTGCGCCTGCCCGCCGACCCGGCGCGGCTGCGCACCGACATCAGGGAGTTCGGCTTCACCCTGGCCGACGGCTATCTGCGGGCCGTGCAGCGGGCCGTGGAGTCCTCGGGCCGCCCCGACGAGGTGCTGTTCAGCCATGTCACCGGGGTGGTCTCGATGAACGACGAACGGGTGGGACTGCCGCACGCGCAGCGGGAGGTCGTCCGCGCGCTGCGCCACCACATCGCCCTGCACTGGCCGGCCGCCGAGCTGGAGCGCCTGGCTCGCGCGCTCCGCCCCTACGACAGCCGGCTCGCCGACACCTATCGGGAGTACGCCGAGCACCGCCTGGGCCGGGTGAGGAAGTGGGGCCGCAGGCTCACCCAGCGGCGGTCCTCGCAGGCCCCCCGACCGGAAGAGGGGTGAGCCGGACGATGGCAGAGATCCTCACCTTCATCGTCATTCCCGCGGTCTATCTGGTCCTGCTCGTGCTCTATCTGTTCGTGGCCCCGCTGATCGCGGTGCTGCGCGGCGCCGCCCTGGTCAGTGAACTCCTTTGGCGTTACGTCCAGTTGCTGCACGGCGTGCTGCGGCTGCGCACGCCCGAGTTCGTGACGATCCCGCCGTACCGGCCCGCCGACGAACTGGCCCACCGCAACTACTTCTTCGGCCCCGCCGTCCGCGACCTGCGTCAACTCCTCACCCAGGGACGGCAGTTGTACGTCCGCTCGGTCCGGGAGTCCTACCGCCGGGTGACCGACCACCAGTTCACCGCGCCGACGACGCACCGGGCCGTCTCGATCCCGTACGGCGTGACGCTCTGGCTGGGTCTCGGCCTGGGCGCGGCCGTCACGGTGCCGCTGTGGTGCGCGCTCTTCGCCGCCCAGGCCCTCGCCGTGGGGTTGCTGACCGCCGGTGCCCGGCTGCTCGCGCTCGCCCTGCGGGGCACCGACCGCGCGGTGATGGGCCTGCGCGGGCTGCCCCGGGGCATGCTGTGCCCGAGCTGCTTCGAGCGGGTCCCCCACCCGGCGTACGACTGCCCGAGCGCGACCTGCCGGCGTCGGCACGCGGACATCCGCCCGGGCACCTTCGGGCTCTTCCGGCGCCGGTGCGCCTGCGGCCGTCGGATGCCGACCCTGCTGCTGTTCATGAGCCGGGACGCGCGCCTCGGCGGTCACTGCGTGCACGAGAACTGCGGCAAGCCGATGAACCCGGACGCCGGGCACATGCCCGAGGTGATCCTGCCGCTGGTCGGCGGCCGGGCCGCGGGCAAGACGCAGCTGATGGCGGCGATGGTGAAGTCGCTCCAGGACGCGGCGGCCGACGGCGGCCGCGGGGTCAGGCTCGCCGACCCCGAGTCGACGGCCAACCAGCGGGTCCTGAACGAGGTCCTGGAGATCCAGGGCCACACCCGCCCCACGCAGAAGACCCTGCCGCGGGCGCATTCGTTCGTGCTCGGCGACGGCCGCGCCGAGCGTCTGGTGCACGTCTTCGACACGGCCGGCGAGCGGTTCGTCAGCCGGGAGGAGACCGACGCGCTGCGCTATGTCCGCGAGGCCCGTACGTTCGTGTTCGTCCTCGACCCGATGGCCGTCGACGCGTTCTGGACCCACCTCGCCCCGGAGCACCCGGGGGTGGATCGCACGCTGGCTTCGACGGTCGACCCGGAGGACGTGTTCTCGCGCTCGGTGCAGACGGTCGGCACGATGGGCACCCGGCTCGGCAAGGCACGGCTCGCCGTCGCCGTCAGCAAGCGGGATCTGCTGGCGGGGCGGCCCGCCCTGCTTCCGGACCGCCCGGACGACAGCGACGCCACCCGGGAGTGGCTGCGCGAGCGGCTGGGGCTGCGGAATCTGGTGAAGGCGATGGACCTGGAGTTCGGCGAGGTCCGGTTCTTCTGCACGGCGGCGGTGGCGGACGAGCGGGGGCGCGTGGACCCGAGCGTCGCGGTGTTCGTCGACTGGTGCCTGCGCGGCTGAGCGGGCGACCGGGGGGCGGCTCCTTCGCCCGGGTGGCCCGGACGTCCGGGCGACGTCCGGGCCGGTGGTGGCACTGTCGAGGTCAGTACCAGTACCAGCGGCGGGCCGGCTGGTTGGTGAAGATGCGACGCATCGCGGCCATGGCTGTTCACCTCCCTCCTGTGTCGTGTCCGGTGTCGCCTGCGGCAGGTGGCTCGAGCGTGCGGCGGAGCGTGAACGGCCGGGGGACGTTGCCCTCGGCCATGGCGGGGCGGGTGTCGCCGCCCGTGACGGTCAGGTGGGCGTCGCGGGACAGGGCGGTCAGCGACTCGGTGAGCAGGGTGTGCGCCACGGCCGCGCCCGCGCAGGTGAAGGGGCCCGCGCCGAACGGGATGCAGGGGCCGTGCCGCGCGTCCGCGGCGGCCCAGCGTTCGGGCCGGAACGCGTCGGGGTCGGGCCAGTGATGGGCGTCGTGGTGCAGCAGGTACGGGCTGACGGACACGAGGTCGCCCGCTTCGAAGGCGATGTCGCCGAGCTTGACGGCGTGCGGCAGGACGCGGCCGAGCATCCAGGCCATCGGGCGGTGCCGCAGCGCTTCGCGCACGATGTCGCCCGCGGGCCACGGCCAGGGCGAGTCCGTCCGGTGGCGCAGGCAGGCGAGGAGCACCGCCCACGCGAGGGAGGAGCTGAGCGGAGCCATGACCGCCCGGAACATCATCAGATGCAGCTCGGCCGCGGTCCGGTCGTCCGTCTCGCCGGCAGGGCACGCGCCGACCACGGCGTCCAGCACGTCCCGCGGCTCTGCGGCCGGGTCCTTCCTGCGGCGAGCCACCTCCTCGGCGAGGGCGGCGACAAGCTTCGGGCGCAGCACCTCCGCCCGGGCCCGCTGCCACACGTGCGGCGCGCGGACAGCCACACCTCCGAGTGCGGCCTCGCGCATCAACTTCCTTGTACGCGGCGGGGCTTCGGGGTGCAGGAGCAGGTCCTCCAGGCCCCGGTGGACGAGCCGCGTACCGGCGTCGGGCCAGCGGCCGGTGGCGGGGAGGGCGACCACCGCCGCGGTGAAGGCGGCGCGGTAGTGCGGCACGCCGGCCCGCATCAGGTCGCGGACCGCGTGGCCGACGTCGATCTGCGCGCTGCGGGTGGGCAGCAGTTCGCCGAAGAAGCCCGACCTGCCCGTGTGGTACTCCGGGCTGCGCAGCAACGTGTGTGCCAGCTCCGTGTCGCTGACGCACCAGCCGCCCCAGGGCAGGGGGATCAGACCCGTCGTGCTGTGCCGCCGGAGGTCGTCGAGATACTCCAGTGGATCCTGCCGGAACCGACGCCTGTCCCCCGTGCGCATCCAGACACCCCCTGACGAGCTTCTTGGCGTCGGATGCCGAACCGCGTGAGCCGATCCGCATGAGCCGAGTCGCGCGTCGACACCGCACCGCCCCACGGGATGCCCGCCCGGGGAATCACAAAACCGTCTCCTCGGCCATGTCACTCCAAAGAGTCATACATGTATGTCTATCAGCCAATCGACCCACGAGTCCGCGCCAGAAACCCCTTGCCCCGAAGCGGAACGAAGGGCGCTGTTTCGTCCCCGGCGGCGGTCCCTCAGGCGATCTCCCCGACCTCCTCCAAGTGCCGCCGGAAGTCCCCGATCATCCGGGGGTCGACCTCGGGGAAGGTCACGCCGACCGTGCGCGCCCGCGTGGACGATCGTGTCGGCCTCGGTCCGCAGCCGCGCCCAGTGAGCCGGGTCGACGCCGAGGCCGCCCCGCGCGAGGTCGCCGAGCACGATTGCGCACCCGCCCGCAGGCGAGGGCCTGGTCGATGCCGTAGGAGCTCAGGACCGCCGGAGCACCGCCTGGTGGGCGAGGGTCGACAGGAACTTCTGCTGGTTCTTGGAGCGGCCCAGGTCACCCTCCCGCTCCTGGTGCCACTGGCGGACGAAGGCGAGCGCCTGCCGACCGTCCAAGGTCTGGCTGCCCTTGCGCAGGTCCGCACCCGACTTCTTGTCTTTGATGTCCCGTTTCAGGCATATCCGTACGCCCCCGATGGCGTCGACGATGTTCACGAACCCGGCGAAGCCGATCTCCGCGTAGTGGTCGATGCGCAGGCCGGTGTTCTTCTCGACGGTGTGGACCAGGAGTTCGGGGCCGCCGTAGGCGAAGGCGGCGTTCAGCTTGTCGCCCTCGGGGCGCTTCGTCTTGCCGGTGAGGGGGGCGAGGCGGCCCGGCACGGTGACCCAGGAGTCGCGCGGCAGGCTCACCATGCTGGTGCCGTGGGCCCCGGTGTGCAGCAATATCACCGAGTCGGTGCGCCGCCCGCCGCCCCCGCCCGCGCGCAGGTCCCGCACGTCACCCTCGGAGAGTCCGTCGCGGCTGTCGGAGCCCACGATCAGGTAGTTGGTGCCCTCACCGGGCGGCGGCCGGTCCCCCGGCCGTAGCGGGAGCTGGGCCGTGCGGTGAAGCGTCCGATCGGGTCGGCAACGGCGGGGCTCTCGTGCGGGTCGGGCGGGGCGGAGTGTGCGATCGGGTCGGGCCGGGCGGAGTCCCCCGGGGAGCCGGGGTCCCGCGGGCAGGGGGTGCCGGGTCCGCGGGTCGAGCGGGGATGTCATGGTCGGCTCCCTTGCAGGCTCCGCCGCGTCTCTTCGGGCGGCCGCGGTGCGAGCAGATACGGATCGGCGGTCCCGGCGCGCTTCACGCTGTGCCACTTCAGCCGCGTGCCGAGCAGAGCCGTGGTCACGGAGTGGATGACCACCAGGTACGTCAACCGCCGGTAGACGAAATGCTGGAGCGGAAGCACCCACAGCACGCGCAGCCGCTCCCGGTCGAGCCGCAGCGCGTACGCGGCGGTGACCAACTGGACGGACAGGAACCCGAACCAGACCAGGGCGGCCTCCACGGGGTCGCGGAACAGCGCCCCGAACAGCGCGAACATGTCCACGACGGGCGCGCACAGCGGCAGCACGACCTGGAACAGCGTGACGCAGAGCATCACCCGGCGGCCGAAGCGTCCGGCGGGGCCGACCTCCACCACCGCGCGCCGGTGCTTCCACATGGACTGGAAGGTGCCGCAGCACCAGCGGTGGCGCTGGCGCCACAACTGCCGCAGGGTCACCGGCACTTCGGTCCAGGCGACCGCCGACTGCTCGTGGACGACGCGCCACCCGGCGCGCCAGAGCGCCATCGTGAGGTCGGTGTCCTCGGCGAGGGTCTCGTCGCTGACGCCGCCGACACCCATCAGCGCGTCCCTGCGGAAGGCGCCGATCGCCCCCGGCACCGTCGGCATGCACTCCAGGACCCCGAACATGCGCCGGTCGAGATTGAACCCGAGGACGTACTCCAGGTGCTGCCACTTGCCCATCAGGCTGCGGCGGTTGCCGACCTCGGTGTTGCCGCTGACCGCGCCGACCGCCGGGTGGGCGAGCGGCTGGACGACGGTGGCCGCGAGGGCGAGGGTGCGCCGCTTGCGTACCGGGGGCGGTGGAAGGGGCGTGGGGCCCGGGCCGGACGAGGGCACGGAGCCCCGGCCGGGGAGGGGCAGGGGGCCGGGCCGGAGAGGGGCTCGGGGGTGGGCTCGGCCTTCGGATCGGGCTCGGCGGTGCTGAACCGGGCGGGGCCGCAGGACGTCCTCGGAGTCCGACGAGGGAGCGGCGGCGGCCGACGCCGTGGGCTCCGCCCGCCGCCCCCGGTGCTCGTCCGCGAGGACCCACCGCCGATGGACCTCCACCAGCTCCTGAGGCGTCGCTCCGCAGATCCGGGCCAAGCGTTCCACCAGCGCGAACTCGGTGGGCACCGCATCACCGTTGCAGTACCGGTGCAGCGTCGACGCACTGAGGTGAAGCCGCTTGGCGAGCACTCCGAAACTGAGCCCGGACCGCTCCTTCAACTCCCCCAGCAGCTCCGCGAGCGACCCCATCCCCACCTGTCCCCTTCGCTCATGCGTTCCAGAACCGAGACGCGGGCAGAGCCAACCACACTTCCGCTCGGCCTCGTTGGGCTCCCTGGTCTCCTCGGACTCGACGGGCCCGGTGGGGCCGACGAGACCGATGAGCTCGTGGACGGCGCGAGCGGCGCGACAGCGACAGCGCGCCCTACGACGACGCGCCCAGCGCCCCGCTCGTCCAGGCGGCCCGCAGCGCCTTCTTGTCCACCTTGCCGACCTTGGTCGTCGGCAGCTCGTCGAGAAGGACCGTCCTCCGGGGCGTGTACAGCTCCCCCAACTCGGCGGTGACCGCCGCGCCGACCGACTCCGGGACGACGTCGGCGCCCGCGGCCGTGGCGAGGAAGACCTGCACGGCCTCCCCGAACTCCTCGTCCGGCACGCCGAGGGCCGCCGCGTTGCGCACGCCGGGCAGCGTGAGCAGGAAGTCCTCAAGGACCCTGGAGTAGACGTTGTCGCTGGTGCTGCCGGTGACGATGATGTCCTTGGCGCGGTCGACGAGATAGAGGTGGCCGTCGGCGTCGAGATAGCCGATGTCGCCGGTGCGCAGCCAGCCGTCGTGCAGGACCTCCGCGGTGCGGGCCGGGTCCTCGTAGTAGCCGAGCATCACCGTATCGCCGCGGACGCACACCTCGCCGACCGCGCGGACGGGCAGCGCCGCCGTGCTGTCCTCGGCGCGGATCTCGATCTCGGTGTCGGCTATCGCACGGCCGCAGCTGCGCCAGAGCTCGGGCCGCCGGGCTCCCTCCGAGGCGAGCTCCTCCGCGCCGAACGCGGCGATGCCGAGCGCCTCCGACTGCCCGTAACCCTGGCTGATCACCGGCCCGAAGACCTCGACCGCCTGCCGCAGCCTGCTGGGTGAACAGGCCGCGCCACCGACGACGACCCGCCGCAGCGCCGGGAGGACACCGGGCACGCACTCCGGGTGGTCGAGCAGGGCGTAGAGCATCGGCGGTACGAACATGGTGGTCGTGATCCGCTCCTCGCGCAGTGCCGCGAGGGCCGCGCCCGCCTCGAACTCGGGCAGCACGACGAGGGCGGACCCGGTCACCAGCGCCTGGATCGAGGTGAGATGGCCGCTGCCGTGCGTGAGCAGCGTGGCGGTGAGGACCCTGTCCGTGGCCGGGTCCATGGCCGGGAAGAACGCGGAGCGGGAGTCCCGCGGGCCGTCGTCCACGAGGTCCAGGACCGTCTCGTAGAGCCGGTGGGTGTGAGAGGCGAGCTTGGGGCGGCCCAGGGTGCCGCCGGTGTAGAGGACGGTGACGGCCTCGTCGGGGCCCGGGGCGGGCACGCCCTCGGGGCGCGTGGCGGGGCACTCGGCGGCCAGGGACAGCAGGTCGGGGCACCGCTGTTCGCAGGGTCCGAGGCCGAGCAGCACGGGCGCGTGGACGCTGCGTCCCGCCGCGTCGGCGGCCCGTCCGGCGAACAGCGGATCGGTGACCACGGCGCGCGCCCGGGACTGCTCGACCAGCGCGGCGAGTTCACCGGGCCCCGGCTCGGGCGGCAGGAACACGACGCGGCACCCGATGAGATGGACCGCGAGCTGCACCAGGACGGAGTCCACACGGTTCGCGAGGAACAGCCCCACCCCGTCACCGGGCGCGAGCCCCTGTCCCCGCAGCGCGTGCCCCAGCCTGAACAACTGCCGCCGCGCCTCACCTCTGGTCAGCCGCCGCGTCCCCTGGACGAGCGCCTCGGCGCCCTCGTCCTCGTACCAGTGCTCCAGAATGCGGTCCACGTACGTCCGCCGGGCGGATGTGTCCTGTGCGTCAACGATCATCAACACATGCAAACACGCTGCTCAGAGGTCGGGCCCGCACAGGGGCCGGGTTCGGCCATCATCTGCTGCGGTGCCATGCCCATGCCCTGCCGGAATTTCAGCGTCCGCGGGTGGGTCGAACGCCGGTCGAAGCACCCAGAACGCCCTCCATCATGGCGGGGAATCGCTCCCGGCCGTGTGACCCGCACAACAACGCCTCGCCTGTCAGCGCCTCCGGGAGGACTGCCCTTCTCCGCTCTTTGTGGGGCACGTGGCCGAGCTGGCCGGTGTGAGCGTGCGCACGCTGCACCACTACGACGGGGTCGGGCTCGTCCGGCCGTCGGCGCGGACCGCCGCCGGGGATCGGGCCTACTCGGCGGGAGACGTGGAGCGGCTGCGGGAGGTGCTCGCGTACCGGCGCCTGGGGTTCGGGCTGCGGGAGATCGCGGAGCTGGTCGACGACCCGTCCGCCGACGCGGTCGCGCACCTGCGCCGACTGCGCGGACTGCTCCTCGAGCGGCGCGATCGCGCCGACGCCATGGTGACGGCCATCGACAAGGAACTCGACGCGCGGGCGAAGGGAAAGAGAGTGACGCCTGAGGAACAACTGGACGTACTCGGTGCGCGGTTGTACGACGCGATCGGCGGCGCCTACCCCGCGACGCGGCGCACCGATCCACGGATCGCCGCGCAGATCCGGGACGCGCTAGGGGACGCGCAGACGGTGCTGAACGTCGGCGCGGGCACCGGCTCCTACGAGCCCGCCGATCGCGCCGTGACGGCGGTCGAGCCGTCGGCGGTCATGCGGGCGCAGCGCCCCACCGGCGCGGCACCCTGCGTCGCCGCCGCCGCGGAGAGCCTGCCGTTCGAGGACCGGTCCTTCGACGTCGCGATGGCCGTCTCCACGGTCCACCACTGGGGGGACCCGACAGCGGGGCTGCGCGAGATGCGGCGCGTGGCGCGTCGCGTGGTGGTGCTCACCTTCGACACCGACGAGCCCCGCTGGCAGGACCGGTTCTGGCTCACCCGCGACTACCTGCCCGAGTTCGCCGACGTCCTCGCGGACTTCCCCTCGCTCGCCGCGATGGCCGAAGCGATCGGCGCCCGCGCCGAGCCGGTACCCGTCCCGTGGGACTGCGCCGACGGCCTGTTCGAGGCGTACTGGCGCCGCCCCGAGGCGTACTTGGAGGACCACGTGCGCCGCGCGATGTCGGTGTGGACGCGGGTCGGCCCGGAGCCCGAGCGGCGGGCGGTGCGGAACCTCGGCGAGGACCTCGCGTCCGGCCGCTGGACGGAACGCAACGGCGACCTCGCCGGCCTCGACGCGGCGGACCTCGGGCTGCGTCTGCTCGTCGGCTGAGCCGACCCGGGCGCCGCCACCGCCCTCCGCAGCCCCGCCGTCCGGGTCGCACGCGTGCATACGCACCAAGCTCGGCTCGTCGCGGCCGGGCGCGGCGCTCGGGGCGACGCCCGGGCAACGCCGTCAGGTCACCCCGTCCTGTCGGCGTCGCCCCATCGGGCAGACCTGGCCTGCCGGCTTGCGGAAACCGCAAGATCCCGTGCCGGGGCGTGAGGTGCCTGGCAAGACTGAGCGCATTACCTCGACGGCACGACCGGCCGCTGATCCGCCTTCTGCCTTCTGCCTCCCGCCTTCCGCCTTGTGCCTTCCGCCTTCCGCCTTCTCCAGGACGAAACATGACCCCACCACGACCGCTGCCGCGCGGCCTGCGCCGATGCCCGCACGCGGTGGCGACGACCGTCGTCCTCGCCCTCCTCCTCATGGTCTCCACCGCGGCCTGCGCCGCCCCGACAAGGAACGACACGGCCGACGACGTCCCCGCCCACGCCGCCGCCACCCAGCACGACCCCGCGTTCACGAAGACCTTCCGCCACGAGTTCGCCGACGTCGACGGCGTGCGCATGCACTACGTCACGGGCGGCAGCGGCCCGCCGGTCGTGCTGCTCCACGGCTGGCCGCAGACCTGGTACGGGTGGCGGCCGATCATGCCGGAGCTGGCCGAGCACCACACCGTGTACGCCGTGGACCTTCCCGGACTCGGCGACAGCACCGGCAGGCCGACCGGCTACGACAAGGCCACGCTGGCGCGGTACGTGCACAAGCTGATCGCCGGCCGGCTCGGGGTCGACGACGCCCGGGTCGTCGGGCACGACCTCGGGGCCGCGGTGGCGTTCCAGTACGCCAGCCAGTTCCCGAAGGACACGGCGCGCCTCGCCTACCTCGACCTGCCGCTGCCCGGGCCCGCGATCGACGCGCCCGCCTACCGCTCACTGAGCTGGCACATCGCCTTCCACTCCCAGCGACGGGTCCCCGAGGCGGTCGTGGGCAACGATGTCCGCGACTACCTGGCGCTGTTCTACCCCCAGGTCGCGTTTCGCGGATCGGCGTTCGGAGGCACCTCCACGCGGTCCCCGTTCACGCGCGCCGAAGTCGACGAGTACGCGCGGACCTACAGCAGGCCCCAGGTCCTGTCGGGCGGCTTCGAGCTCTACCGCGCCCTCGACCAGGACGTCCGCGACACCGTGGCGGCCAAACCGACCCGCGTCCCCACCCTGCTCATGACCGCGCAGGGGCAACTCGACGCGATCCGGCGCACCGTGGCCCCGCGCATCACCGACATCGACCGGGCGGTGGACGTCCCGAAGGCCGGGCACTGGCTCGTCGAGGAGAACCCCCGGTTCGTCACCGCCGAGCTCTTGCGCTTCCTCGACGACTGACCCTCCCCCGGGGCGCGCACAGCAGCGCGTCTCCTCGGCCGGGAACGCCACCCCCCTCGCCCCCTCACAGGAGCTCTCCCCCATGCACAAGTACGACGTCACCGTGACCACCAGCGCCTCACCGGAAACCGTCTGGAAGCTGCTGGTCGACGCCAGAACATGGCCGAAGTGGTCCAAGGTGGACAGCCTGGACACGGCACGGTCGGTCGACCTCGACCCCTTCGGCGACGACGGCATCGGTGCCGTCCGGGCCTTCCGGACCGGACGCACCGTGACCGGGGAACGGATCACCGAGAAGGTCGAGCAACGCCTCCTGGCCTACGAGGACGCGTTCAACACACCGATCCACAACCTCTCCGCACGCATCGAGCTGACGCCGGCAGGGAGCGAAGGCACGGTCATCCACTGGCACGGCCAGTACGAGACGAACTGGCTCATGGGCTGGATCATGCCGCGCTACCTCCAGAAGTTCATGCAGGGCATGGCGGAAGGGCTGGCCCGCTACGCCGAGGAACACGAGCCGACCCGGTGACGGCTGTCCGCGTACCGCCGCTCGGCACCGGTCGGCCACGGCCCGGAGAAGGCCGCAAGCACCGCCCGGAAGGGCGTCGCCCCCACCGTCGCCGGGGCTATCGCCGGGTGACGGAACGGATCCAGGCGAGCTGCTTGGAGATCTTCCCCGCCTGGGCGACCTTCTCCCGGTCGGAGCCGTTGAAGACGCCGACGAGAGTCTCGGTGCCACGCGGGCCGACGCTCATCACCGGGCCTCCGGAGTCACCGCCGGCGGGAATCCCGGACACCTTCTTCATGCAGAAGTCGGGGCCGCCCGCCGTGACGTAGCCCTTGCACCGGGGGGTGTCCGGCGATACGACCCGCAGCGTCGACTGCTTGAGCACGCGCGACTGGCAGGCGCTCTCGTCCTCGGTGCAGGTGGCGCCCCACCCGTACTGCCGTACGGTCTGACCGATGCGAACCGGGGACGTGGCCAGGCGCGCCGTGGGCACGTTCATGCGGGACACCTTGATGAGCATCATGTCGGCGTGCGCGCTTCCCACCCGCTTGCCCCGCACCGGGCGGACCGTGGTGCCCTTGCGCACGTCGAGGTCGCCCACCCGGAACGAGATCCGCTTGTCGGCGACCGGCCGCGCCTGCTCGTAGAAGCAGTGCGAGGCGGTGAGGATCCACCGGGTCGTGACCGCCGTTCCGGTGCACGCCGGTTTGCCGTCGACGAGCATGCGCACCGCCCACGGACCGTAGGTGCTCTTCGACCCGCCGATGACGGCCGAGGCCGGCGCGCTCGACATCACCGAGCCCGCCACCAGCAGCAGGGCGGACAACAACAGCACCTGGACTCGGCGCATCATACGGAACAGCTCCTCACGTCGGGGGGCACGGAATCTCCAGGTGAAGAGATACCTGGCAGGGCGAGAAGGTTCCGTCGGAAGCCCTCACGAATGGGGCGTGTTCCTAGGGATCGGCTTGTGCGGCTTCCTTCAGTAGGGTGTCAACCACCCCTGTTCGGTAGGCGACTCAGCGAGACTCAGTGAAGGGGATGACGGCGATGAAGGTGCTCTCCAAGGGCCGACTGGCTGTCGCGGGAGTCGTCCTGTCCGTCCTTGTGGTGGGCTCGCCGCCGGCTGTGGCCGATTCGGCGGCCTCGGCCAAGCTGTTCACGGGCGGGGGTCGCGGGCCCACCGCCGCCGTGGCGATCCAGAGCGCCATCGACGACGCGGAGACGTCGGCCGCGGCCGAGCAGCTCTACACCTGCGCGCTTCTTGGCGAGCCCCAGGTCTTCGAGAGCTTCAACGACCCGAACTTCGGCCATGTGTTCCGCGCCGAGGCGACGGTCAGCTGCACGCCCTGACGCTCCCTGCCTCGGCAGCCCGTCCTGGCTGCCTCCGGCAGTACCTCGCCGGCCCTCATCATCGTCGGCATCGTCGTGGTCCTCGGCCTCCTCGCCATGTTCGTCGCGGGCCGCCGCCGCGCCGCCCGCCGCACCCGCAGCACACCTGCCCACGGCGGCAGGCCACCCGGCGCAGAGATCCCGCGCGGTGACACCTGGCAGTCCCCCGACGACGATCCCGACCAGGGCGACCCCCACCGCTGACGGGCCGGTCGTCCGGTCCCGCGCGGCGAACAGCACGTCACCGCCCGGCTGCGAGCACCGCCGCGAGACCCTCCCGCACGTCCTGGACGAAGTACTCGGGAACCTCGAGGGACGGGAAATGCCCCCCGCGCTCGGGCACCTTCCATCGGACGATCTGCCGGTACCGCTCCTGCGCCCAGGGGCGCGGACACTTCTCGACGTCACGGGGGTACATGGTGACGGCCGACGGGACGTCGACCCGGAGTTCGGGGTCCAGCGAATTGTGGCTCTCGTAGTAGATGCGGGCCGCCGACGCTCCGGTCCGCGTCAGCCAGTAGAGGGTGACGTCGTCGAGGATCCTGTCCCGGGAGATCGTCTCGAACGGGCCGTCCTCGGTGTCCGACCACTCCGCGAACTTGTCGAGGATCCAGGCGAGAAGCCCGACCGGTGAGTCGACGAGCGAGTAGCCGATGGTCTGCGGCCGGGTCGCCTGCTGCTTCGCGTACGCGGCTCGGTGGCGCCAGAAGTCGCGGGTCTCCTCGGCCCACGCGCGCTCGACGGCCGTCAGCCCGTCCGTCGTCAGCCCGGGCGGCCCCTCCGCGAACGTGGTGTGGATGCCGAGGACGTGCGCGGGGAACCTGCCGCCGAGCACCGTGGTGATGTTGCCTCCCCAATCCCCGCCGTGGGCCAGGAACTTGCTGTAGCCGAGCCTGCCCATCAGCTCCACCCACGCGGCCGCGATCTTCTCGGTCCCCCACCCGGTGGTGGCCGGCTTGTCGCTGTAGCCGAAGCCCGGGAGCGACGGGACGACGACGTGGAACGCCGGTGCCTCCGCGTCCCGCGGATCCGCCAACTCGTCCACCACGTCGGCGAACCGGACCACGCTGTCGGGCCACCCGTGCGTCAGGATCAGCGGAGTGGCGTCCGCGCGCGTGGACCGGCGGTGCAGGAAGTGGATTCCCAGACCGTCAACGGTCGTACGGAACTGGCCGATCCGGTTGAGGCGTTCCTCGAACGACCGCCAGTCGTAGCCGGTGCGCCAGTAGTCCACGACATCGACGAGGTCGGCGAGCGGAACGCCCTGTTCCCATCGGCGCGGGCCCGGCGCGGCACGAGGGACCGTCTCGGCCTCCGGCAGCCGTGCCGCGGCCAGGCGCGCGCGCAGATCGTCGAGGTCGGCGTCGGTCGCGTGGGCTTCGAATGCTTGCACGTCGCAGGTCGGACGGAGCATGAGACCTCCTGGCCGTCGCGGAACCGGCCACCACCTGTAGTGAACCGGCTAAGACGGTTCTAACAGCCCTCCAGGGCGCGCCGCAACCGGCTAAGGTGGTTCCATGCGTGCCGCGTTTCCTGACTTCCGCCTCGGCAAGGTGCTGGCGACCAGCTTCACGGGGACGCTGTCGGAGCGTCATGGCGACTCCGTGGAGCGCATTCCGACGCCGGAGCGACTCGTCGACTGGTTGGCGGTGAGCGGTCTCGCCGTGGACTCCTGCACCCCTGCCCAGCTCGATCTCGCCCGGGAGCTGCGGGAGTCGATCCACGCCGCCGCGACGGCGGCCGCGCGCAAGGACGCACTCCCCGCGGCCGCCGTCCGCGTCATCAATGAGCGCAGCGCTCAGGGGCGGGCAGCGGCGGTCCTGACGCCCGAGGGCGAGCGGCGATGGCGGCTCAGCCCGGCTTCCGGTGTGGAGGACGCCCTCGGCGTGATCGCCGCGGACGCGATCAGCGTCATCGCGGGCGAACGGGACGGAAGGCTCGCCTTGTGCGCGTCACCGACCTGCCGGGCCGCCTTCTTCGACACCAGCCAGAGCCGCACCCGCAGATGGTGCGACATGAACACGTGCGGGAACCGCCAGAAGAAGGCGCGGTTCCATGCCAATCAGCGCAAGGACTCCAGCTCGGCGGAGTGACCGGCACACCCTGAGGAACCAGGCTCGGCGTGGCACCGCCTCCCACTTGCCGGTCATGTACAGCTACAGTTCCTTGCCCCCACGATTCGATCAACTCCCCCCCACACGACTGCTTCCTGTACTCACGTACGCCTGTCCGTTGTTCCACCGGAAGGGAAACGCCAGCCGTGTCTCAGCACCACCTCCTCAGACCCGCAGCCGTCGCCTCCGCGGCCGCTGTCGTCGTCCTCGCGCTCGGTTTCACCGGCAGCGCCCACGCCGCCGCGCCCGCCACCGCACCCAGCTCCACCAGCCGTGTCGGCGACGACCCGGACCAGCCCGACAACCCGCTCTACGACGCCCCGGAGAGCTTCCGCGTCGAACGTCGTGACGGGCACCAAGTCCGTCACCGCGCCCCAGGTGTCGGCCACGCCGTCCGGCTGACAGGACGAGGGGCCGGGAGACTGCGGTCCCCCGGCCCCTCCACCACCCGTCGCCGCCCAGGCGGTACGGCTTGTCGCCGGACTCCTGGGCGATCGCCGACCTCAGGCGACGGTGCCGCTCGCCTTGATGACGACGTCCGAGCTCAGGGCGCCGCTGCGGGAGCCGAGGGCCTCGATCTGCTTGACCAGGTCCTCGCCCTCGACGACCTCGCCGAAGACGACGTGCTTGCCGTCGAGCCACGGGGTCGTGACGGTCGTCACGAAGAACTGGGAGCTGTTGGTGTTCGGGCCGCGGTTGGCCATCGACAGCAGGAACGGCCGGTCGTGCTTGAGGGAGAAGTTCTCGTCGGCGAACGTGGCGCCGAAGATGCTCTTGCCGCCGGTGCCGTTGCCGTGCGTGAAGTCGCCGCCCTGGAGCATGAACTCCGGGATGACCCGGTGGAAGCCCGAGCCGGCGTAGCCGTAGCCGTGCTGACCGGTGGCGAGCTCACGGAAGTTCCGGGCGGTCTCCGGCACGACGTCGTCGAAGAGCCGGAAGACGATGCGCCCGGCGTCCTTGCCGTCGATGGTGATGTCGAAATAGACGTTCTGCATGGCCTCATCCTTACATCAAGGCTCCGCCCACCACGACGCAGCCTCCGCGCGATCGCGACGGCCTCCTCCCGCGGGCCGGTCTGCGTCCGGCCCCGTGAGCAGGCCGGCGGCGTCGGCCGAGCCGCTGGAGGTCGGCGAAGCCGGGATCGCTCCGCTACCCGGTCACGACCGGGTAGCGGTCCCGCACTCCGATCCGCCGGCCTCCCGCATGCGGGCGTCCATGGACGTGCTCCGGTCGTACGGGTCGACCTCGGGGCCGTTCTCCGCGTCGGCCGCGGCACGCTCGGCACCGAACGAAGGGGCGAAGTAGCCAGTGGTGTTGTCGCAGCCCCCGTTGGTGAGGTCCGCCTTGTACGAGACCAGGGAGAACGTGCCGGGCCTGGTGATCACCCTCGTCGGATCGTCCCAGCTCATCACGATCTCTCTGCGCACGATGGTGCGAGCGACATCATCGCTCCCCTTGGCGGCTCGTACGACCGGATATACGTACGTGATATCGCTGACGACCTCGACCGCGCCGCGCTCGCCTTCCCGGAACGTGATCCGCCCCCGTGTCTTGACCACGTCACCGACGAGCCGCACCTCGGCTTTCGGGAAGCGGCTGAAGAGCAGCAAGGGGTCGTTCTTCCGGCTGGGGGCGCGAAAGGCACCGGCCAGGTAGTCCTGGACGTCCCGCTGACGTGGATTGATCAGCGCGATCGCCTTCCTGGGGCGCTGGCCCCGCAGTACCCCCGCATCCAGGCTGGACGAGGCGAGGAAGTCCCGGCTTCGCGCGAGTGCCCGTGCGACCTGCGCCTTGCTCATCCAGCCGGTCGCCCGTGCCGACGGCAGGTGAATCCCCGCCACCCCGTCGCCCCACCGTGCCGCCGGGGAGCCCTTGAACGGCTGCTCCACCGTCGGCGCTTGCCCTGCTTCCGCAGCGGGTGGCCGGGTGGGGCGTGCCGA
The DNA here is from genome assembly GCF_030388665.1 of Streptomyces flavofungini. Classification (NCBI taxonomy): domain Bacteria; kingdom Bacillati; phylum Actinomycetota; class Actinomycetes; order Kitasatosporales; family Streptomycetaceae; genus Streptomyces; species Streptomyces flavofungini. The sequence continues at coordinate 866,748 of NZ_CP128846.1, forward strand.
CTCCGCGGCGAGCGGCGCGCTCTCGCCGCCTCCGCCTCCGAACCACCCGGCCACCGGCCCCGGAGCCAGCGCCACGACGAGCAGGCCGACCATCGCCAACAGCCCGACCGCGTACCAGGCTCCCTTGCCCCGTCCACGCTCAGGGGGCGAGTGCGTACGCCACCCCTCAGGCCGACCAGGCTCCTCCCGCAGGCGCCGCCCCACCATCCGCGCTCGTGCCGACGGCTCCTTCGGTGCCTCCTGAGTCCCGGACCCAGCCTCACGAAGGAAGCGCTCCCACTCCTCGTCAGATATCTTCCCGTCCCCGCCCACGATGTGCTCTGCGCCCTCCCGCTCCCTTGGCCTCCAGGGCCGTTCGTCCCCCGTACTCCATCACACGGTTTCACGGCGTCACCACTGACCCCGAGCCGCCCGTACAAGGTCAGGAGTAGACCCAACGCCACGCATTCGAACTCAGCCTGCACGTGATCCGCTGACCGCTCGCCGTCGTCGTCGCGGCTCCATGGTCACTGTTCCGGCAGAACTGCCCGGCCCGGTAGCAGTTACCGGAGTTGGAGAGGATCGAGCACTTCTCAGCCGGGGCCTTCGCCGTCGGTGAGGGCGCGGCGGGCGCAGTGGTCCGCCGGGACGGCGTGGGGGTGGGAGCTTGCGCCTTGACGGTCTTGGTCACCGTGGCACGGGGCTCGGGAGACGCGGTCTCGGTCACCATCGCGGTCGCGGTCGCGGTCGCGGTGACGGTGACCTTGGGCGAGGGCGTGCCGGCGGCAGCATCCTCACCGGCGCTGGTGCCGCCCAGGGCGCCGAGGGCGAAGAGCGCGATGCCGCCGAGCCAGACTCTTTTGCGTCTGTGCAGAGGGCGGGTATCCGCTCGTAACGGCTCCGGCGGCGTGGCATTCGGACTGGGCATCTGTCCCCTCTCGGGCGCTGCGGGAGCGACGACAGTAGCGCCAGCGACACGCTGTGTGGTGACCCAGTGGAGCATTAGTGATGATTCTGTGATCATCGAGGATCCCGGAAGCCTTCATCACCGCCCGCTTCCCGGCGTGACGATGCTGTCCGGTCCGACATCCACTCGCGCGAGGAACTGCCGCACCGCCCTCACATGAGGGTGAGGGCGGCGCGGCACCGCAGAGCGCGGCAGTGGGAGCGGGAGTGGTCAGGAGAAGCGGCGGACGAACACGTCCGACTTGCCGTTGGTATCACCGGGCACGAGGTCGTCGGCCGTGGACTGGAAGACCACGTCACGCCCGTCGGCGCTGACCGCGTCGACCCCGGCCGAGGCGGGCTGGTTCGAGACGACCGCGTCGGTGCCCGTGCGCAGGTCGCGCAGGACGAGCGACGGTCCGGTCGTGGCGTTGGGGGCGTACAGCAGATGGTTGCCGGTGGGATCGATGGCCAAGCCCTTGACGTCCGGGACTCGTTGGGCCGTGCCCGAGCGTACGTCGTGGACGTAGGTGTCGGAGCCCGAGAGGTAGACGACCTTGCTGCCGTCCTCGCTGATCTGGACGATCGTCGCTTCCTTGGCCGGGCCCTCGATCGGGTCGGAGGTGGAGCCGTGGTCCCGGCCCCACACGAAGACGTCCTTGGCCTTGCCGTCCTGGTAGGCGACGAAGCGGCCGTCACCGCTGATGGACGGCCGGGACGGCGCGGTGTGGTCGAACCAGGCGAGTTCCTGCTTGGTGTCGGCGTTCCAGTCCCATACGTCGACGCGCTGGCTGGACGAGGGCCTGCCGATGGTGGCGACATCGGCGACGTAGCGGCCGTCACCGCTCAGCGACGGCTGACTGCAGTTGAGGGCATCGCAGTTGAGGCCGATCGAACTGCCCGCGGCCCACTGGGCCAGCTTGACCTTGGTGTCCCTGAACAACAGCACCCCATAGGCGGCGTACTCCCCGTCACCGCTGATCACCGGAGAGGCGATCGGGGAGCTGCCCACGTTCTTGAGCTGTCCCGAGGGCTCGTCGCGCATGTACACCCTCGCACTTCCCGAGGCATTGCCCGGCGTGAGGTTCTTCGCCGACGACGAGAAGACGACGCGGCGTCCGTCGGTCGTGATCGCACCACCGGTGGAATCGCCGTCGGACTGCGTGCCGTCAGCCGCGACACTGATCCTCTCGACTCCGGGTCCGCTGTCCCGCGCGCCCCCCGCGGGCTCGGCCGAGGCGGCTCCGGGCAGCACCGCGGTGATCGCACCCACCGCGACCGCGGCACCTAACGCACCCCGTACGCGTCTGTTGGAGCTCCGGTCTGTGTTTCCCCTCATGATTTTCCCCCCAGTCAGGAAAGGTCTCGCCCCCGGTCTCCCGCCGGAGGGCCCCGCAGCATGCAACCGCGACGGAGCTGAGGGGTCAATGCGTCACATGACATGTGAGAGGCGTGGTTTCGGTCATAGGGGATCGTCACGGCCTTGGCGCCGCATGATCCCCGCTACGCGCACAGCTGCACGCATCGGGCCTACGCAACGGGCGTGCGCCAAACCCCCGGCTCCCTCCGTCCGGTTCGGCGCAAGCCGCCCGCAGACAACCGGGCCCGGCATCAACCCGAAGGTCGGTCAGGGGACAGTCCTTGGGGGCTCTGTGGGAGCCGGCACCACTCAGCAAATGCGGGGCAGCAGTTCTCCCAACGGCATGTCCACCACCCGCCGGGCCCCGACGAGCGTGCGGAGCGTGACGCGGCCGGGTCGTTCGGCTGTCACGCTTCCGACTCGCGCGGCGGCCGCGCCCTCGGGGCGGGCACGGAGGGCGGCCAGTGCCTTGTCGGCGGCGTGCGGGGGGACGAACGCCACCAGACAGCCCTCGTTGGCGACTGTCAGCGGGTCGAGGCCCAGCATGTCGCAGGCCGCGGCGACCGGTTCCGGGACGGGTATCGCGCGTTCGTCGATCTCGATGGCGACCTCCGCTTCGCGGGCGATCTCGTTGAGGGCGGCCGCGAGGCCGCCCCGGGTCGGGTCGCGCAGGGTGTGCACGGCCGGGCCCAACGGGCCGAGAGCGGCGACGAGATGGTGCAGGGGGCGGGTGTCGGAGACGATGTCGGACTCGAAGCCGAGTCCCTCGCGGGTGGACAGGACCGCCATGCCGTGCAGCCCCACGGGGCCGGACAGCAGGACGGCGTCCCCGGGACGGGCCCGGGTCGCGGACGGGATGAGGCCCGGGATGCGGCGGCCGACACCGGTGGTGGTGAGGAACAGCTTGTCCGCGGCGCCCCTGCCCACCACTTTGGTGTCGCCGGTGATGACGGGCACCGGCACCGCGCGAGCCGCCTTGCCCGCGGAGGCCAGCGCCACCCGCAGGTCGTCGAGGGGCAGGCCCTCCTCCGCGATCACCGCGCAGCTCAGCGCGAGCGGCATCGCTCCGCGCATCGCCAGGTCGTTGACGGTGCCGTGCACGGCGAGGGAGCCGATGTCGCCACCGGGGAAGGTGAGCGGGCTCACCACGAACGCATCGGTGGAAAGCATCAGTTGGGGCTGGGTGGGCACCGGCGCCGCGTCTTCCAAAGGGCCTGAGGTGTGGTCCGTCAGCAGGGGAAGCACCAGGGTGTCGAGGAGTTCGGCGGTGAGCCTGCCGCCCGCGCCGTGACCGAGCAGCAGGCGGTCGCGTTCCTGGTGCGGGAGAGGACAGTCGAGGGTCATGCCGGGCGTCCTTTGCTCGATGCGGCCGGGCTCGGCGCGGTGGCGGACGGTGCGCCCCGTCGCGGTTCCAGTTGTGGTGGTTCGAGTTGTGGTGGTTCGACTGGTTGCGGATCGACCCGTTGCGGATCAACTCGCCGAGGTTCGACTGGTTGCGGATCGACCGAGCGCGTGCGGCCCGCCGCGTAGAACGCCGCGCACGTGCCTTCCGTCGACACCATCGGCGCCCCCAGCGGTGTACGCGGCGTACAGCGCACCGCGTACGCCGGGCACTGGGTGGGCAGCAGGGCGCCGGTCAGGACGGCGCCCGCGACGCACTCGGGGTCCTCGGTGGAGCGCAGGCCCGTGAGGTCGAAGCGGCGGGCCGCGTCGAAGCGGGCGTAGCGCGGGGCGAGGTCGAGGCCGCTGGCGGGCAGCGTGCCGATGCCGCGCCAGGCGCGGTCGGTGACGCGGAAGACGCGGCGCAGCACGTCTTGGGCGACGGTGTTGCCGGTGCGGCGCACGGCGCGCGCGTACTGGTTCTCGACCTCGTGCCGGCCGGACTCCAGCTGGTGGACCGCCATGAGGATGCCCTCGATGAGGTCGAGGGGTTCGAAGCCGGTGACCACGATCGGCACGCGGTGGGTGGCCGCGATCGGTTCGTAGGCGTGCCAGCCCATGACCGCGCACACGTGTCCGGCGGCCAGGAACGCCTGGACCTCGCACTCCTCGGACGTGAGGAGCGTGGTCATGGCAGGGGGCACGAGGACGTGGCTGACCAGCACCGAGAAGTTGTCCAGGCCGAGGCGCTCCGCGTGCAGGACGGCCATGGCGTTGGCGGGCGCGGTGGTCTCGAATCCGACGGCCAGGAAGACGACGTGGCGGTCCGGGTGCGCGACGGCGGTGCGGACCGCGTCCGTGGGCGTGTACACCACGCGTACGTCCGCGCCGCGCGCCCGCAGCGACAGCAGGTCCGTCGACGTACCCGGTACGCGCAGCATGTCGCCGAAGCTGGTCAGGATCACCTCTGGGCGCGCGGCCAGAGCCATCGCCCGGTCGAGGGTCTCCAGCGGAGTGACGCACACCGGGCAGCCGGGGCCGTGGATCATCCGGATGCCCGCGGGGAGCAGTTCGTCGATGCCCTGGCGGACCAGGGTGTGGGTCTGGCCGCCGCAGACCTCCATGATCCGCCAGGGGCGGGTGGCGACGCGACGCAGTTCGTCCAGGAGGCGGCGGGCAAGCGCCGGATCGCGGTACTCGTCGAGGTACTTCACGGATCGCTCACCGGGTGGGACAGGTCGATGCGGATGTCGACGACGCCCTCGACGGCGCGGGTGGCCCGCGCCAGCACGGGTACGAGCGCCGTGTCGCTCAGGGTGCCGGCGAGCGTGACGACGCCCTGATGCACGCGCACCTCGACCCCGGTCGAGGACGGCAGCGCGGTGAGGACGCTGCCACGGATCTCTTCGGCGATCTCCTCGTCCTCGCGCAGGAAGACCTTGAGCAGGTCGCTGCGGCTCACCACGCCCTGCAACAGGCCCGAGTCATTGATGACGGGCAGTCGCTTGACGCGGCGGCGCGCCATGATGCGGGCGGCCTCGGCGAGGGTGGCGTCGGCGTGGACGGTGACGGCGGGGCTGGACATCAGCTCGCCCGCGGTGACGGCACCCGCCTTGGCCATGTCGGACAGGCGGCGCAGGACGTCGTAGCGGGTGGGGTCGGCGTCGCGGAACTCCTCCTTGGGCAGCAGGTCGGCTTCGGACACGACGCCGATGACGCGGCCCTCGCCCTCGAGGACCGGCAGGGCGCTGATCTTCCACTGCTCGATGAGTTCGACGATCTCCTTGAAGGAGGCGTCGCGGCCGACGGCGATGGTGGTGTGCGTCATCAGGTCGCTCACGCGGTACGGCGAGTGCGACGGCAGCTCTTCGGGGGGCGGGTCGGTGCGTGGTGTGTCAGGCATCAGGGCCTCCGGTGGTGCGGATGACGGTCAGGTCGAGGAAGTGGGTGGCGCAGGAGATGCACGGGTCGTGGTTGCGGATGGTCCGTTCGCACAGGTCCGTCAGCTCGGCGTCGGTCGGGTCGCCCGCGGCGAGCGCACGGGAGGCGGTGCGGCGCAGGTCGTCCTCGATCGCGCCCTGGTTCTGCGCGGTCGGCGGCACGAGCAACGCGTCGGTGACGGTGCCGTCGGCGTCCAGGGCGTAACGGTGGTAGAGCAGTCCGCGGGGCGCCTCGGTCGCCCCGTGACCGGTGCGCGCGACGGGCGGCACCTCTACGTAGGGGCGCGACGGCGGCTCGTACGTCTCGATGATCCGCAGGGCCTCGTCCACCGCGTACACGACCTCCACGGCCCGGACGAGGAGGGAGCGGTAGGGGTTGGAGCAGACGACACCGTCGTACGGGTCGCCGAGTCCCGCCTCGCGCGCCGCCTCCACCGCCGTGCGGGACAGCCACCGGCCGCTGATCGCGAACCGGGCCAGGCAGCCGGTCAGATGGCGGCGCCCGTCGAGCCGGGAGTGCAGGGCGGTGGAGTGCCGCACCTGCTCCTCGCGGACCCGCAGCGGGAAGTCGTGCACGGGGAAGGCGGTGAGCGTGCCGTCGGTGCGCAGCACGGTCGGTGTCCCCGACTCGATGGCGTACGTTCCCGGGGCGGCGAGCGCGAGGAAGTCGGCGTCCACGGTGGCGTCGGGGAAGTCGAAGCCCGCCACCCAGCGCACGGTGTCCCAGGCGTCGTCCAGGGCGCGCCTCAACTGTTCGGCCAGGGGCCGCAGTTCCCTGGGCGCGGGGGTGCGGTGGAAGCCGCCGAGGCGGACGTTGACGGGGTGGATGGCGCGGCCGCCGAGGAGTTCGAGGAGGGCGTTGCCGGTCTGCTTCAGGCGCAGGCCGCGTTCGACGTCCCGGCGCCGGGTGCGGGCGAGGTCGATCGCGCCGTCGCAGCCCAGGAAGTCGGGAGCGTGCAGGAGGTAGACGTGCAGGGTCTGGCTCTCGATCCACTCCCCGCAGTACAGCAGGCGGCGCAGCGCGCGGATCTCGGGCGGGATGTCGATGCCGCAGGCGTCCTCGACGGCCGCACAGGCACTCATCTGGTAGGCGACGGGGCATATCCCGCAGACGCGCGCGGTGATGTCGGGCGGCTCGGTGTGCGCGCGGCCGCGCAGCAGCGCCTCGAAGAAGCGCGGTGGTTCGTAGATGTTCAGATGCGCCTCGGTCACTTCGCCGTCGTGGACGCGCAGCCGGAGGGCTCCCTCGCCCTCGACCCGGGAGAGGGAGCCGACGTGCAGCACACGGGATCCTCTGTGGGTCACGATCGCTCCTCTGCGAAGGTGTCGAAGGCGGGGGCGTTGAAGGTGTGCAGGAGGCGCTCGACGGCCCGCTCGTCCAGGCCGTCGCGGCGCAGCAGGGGCAGCAGCGCGCGCGGGTTCGCCGAACCGGACGGGCCGAAGCAGCCGAAGCAGCCGCGCCCGTACGCCGGGCAGATCGCGCCGCAGCCCGCGTGGGTGACCGGGCCGAGGCAGGGTGTGCCGTGGGCGACGGTGACGCAGACGGCGCCGCGTCGCTTGCACGCGAAGCACACGCTGTGGTTGGGGATGTCGGGCTTGCGCCCGGCCAGGTAGGCGCTGAGGACCTCCAGGAGCTGGCCGCGGTCGATGGGGCAGCCGCGCAGCTCGAAGTCGACGTCCACGTGCGCGGACACCGGTGTGGAGGTGGCCAGGGTGTCCAGGTAGTCGGGTCGGGCGTACACGACGCGGGCGAACTCCTGGACGTCGGCGAGGTTGCGCAGCGCCTGGATGCCGCCCGCCGTCGCGCAGGCGCCGATGGTGACCAGGTGCCGGGACTCGGCCCTGATCCGCCGCACGCGAGCGGCGTCACCGGCGGTGGTGACGGAGCCCTCGACGAGCGCCACGTCGTACGGTCCGGGACGCACCGCGCTGGACGCCTCCAGGAAGTGGGCGATCTCCACCTCCCCGGCGAGTCCGAGGAGCTCGTCCTCACAGTCCAGGAGCGTGAGTTGGCAGCCGTCGCAGGAGGCCAGCTTGAACACGGCGAGCGAGGGCGTGGTGCGGGTTGCGGAGGCGGACATGTCACAGCTCCCGTATCGACAGCAGCGGTTCGGCCCGGTCCCAGTCGACGACCGCGCCGTCCCGGCACAACAGCAGCGGGCCGAGCTGACAGTGGCCGCAGGTCCCGGTGGCGCAGCGCATGTTCCGTTCCAGGGACACGCGGATGCGATCGGCGGCGACCCCGCGGTGGACCAGCTCGCGTGCGGTGGCACGGATCATGGGTTCGGGTCCGCAGACGAAGGCCCGGGTCCGCGCGGGCAGGTACTGTGCGCGGTCCAGGAGGCGGGTGACCAGGCCGACCTCACCGGTCCAGCCGGGATCCGCGCGGTCGACCGTGACGCCGGTGCAGGCGGTCGGCCAGCGGCGCGTCTCGTACTTGGCCAGCAGGTCGGACGGCGTGCGGGCACCGATGAGGACGTTGACGCGGCCGTAGTGGCGCGGTGCGGCGACCGCGTCGCGGATCAGGGGGCGCAGCGGGGCGAGGCCGATGCCGCCCGCGACCACGATCACGTCCTGGCCCCGCGCCCGCTCCAGTTCCCAGCCGGTGCCGTAGGGGCCGCGCAGCCCCAGGACGTCGCCGACCCGGGCGGCGCACAGTCCGGCGGAGACGGCACCCACGGCACGCACGGTGTGGGCCAGTCCCCCCGTGGTGGGGATGGAGCTCACCGAGAGGGGGATCTCTCCGCGGCCGAAGCAGTGCACCATCGCGAACTGGCCGGGCACGAAGTCCGGGAGTGCCACGTCGACCGGGTCGAGGCGGAGCGTCACCGTGTCGGGTGTCTCACGCCAGCGCGCGATCACGCGGTGGGGCACGGGCAGACGCGGCTCGGCGTCCGCCGCCGTCGGCACGGGGCGGCGGGCGGGGGCGGGAGCGGGCTGCACGGTCATCGCGCACCGCCGCTGCCGTAGGGGGCGTACAGCTCGAGCAGGCGGGTGCGGGCCGCCTGCAGTCGCCGCGCGAGGATCCTGCCGACCCACTGGCCGACGGCCGAGCTGAGCTCCGTGTCGATCTCGCACATGCGCCGCACGGCCCTGGCCTCGAATTCGAGAGCGCGGACCGTGGTGGTGGCCTCCGCTCCCAACTGCCAGACATTGGGCGAGAACAGCCATGACCAGCCGACCAGTTCGCCGCAACCGACCGTTTCGATGACCTGGGTACGGCGGCGCCCCGGCAGATGCATGTCCAGCGAGACCGTGCCGGCGCGGATGATCCAGAACCAGTCGGCACGTCCTCCTTCGTCGAACAGACGGGTGCCCTGCGGGATGGTGACTTCGCGGGCGACGGTCATGAGCCGGGCGCGGTGCTCTGCGCTCAGTGCCCGCGTCCAGCGGACCTCGGCTGTGGCGGTGTCGTTCATGGCTCTGCCCTTCCGTCGCTGTGTGCCGACGGGGCGTCCCCGTTGGCCCTCGCGTCGTGTTCGGCGGCGAGGGCGGCGACCTCTTCGGTGAGGTCGATGGCTGCCGGGCACCAGGTGACGCAGCGCCCGCAGCCCACGCAGCCGCCGCTGCCGAACTGGTCGTGCCAGGTGGAGAGCTTGTGGGTGAGCCACTGCCGGTAGCGGCTGCGGCCCGACGCGCGCACGGGCCCGCCGTGGAGGCCGGAGAAGTCGAGGTCGAAGCAGGAGTCCCAGCGCTGCCACCGCTCGGTGTGGTCCCCGGTGAGGTCGGTGACCTCCTCGGTGGTCGTGCAGAAGCAGGTGGGGCACACCATGGTGCAGTTGGCGCAGGTCAGGCAGCGGGAGGCGACGTCGTTCCAGCGTTCGGCCTCCAGGGATGCGCCCATCAGGGCCCGCAGGTCGACCGGGGGCAGGGAGCGGCCCATGTGCGCGCGGGCCTCGTCGACCGCGCCACGGGCGACGGACTCCGTCGTCAGGTCCGCTGCCCGATGAGGAACCGCGGCGAGCAGCCGCTCCCCGAGCCCGCTGCCCACGCGGACGAAGAAGCGGTGGCCGTCGTCATCGACGACCTCGGTGAGCGCGAGGTCGAAGCCCACGTCGGCCGCTGGACCGCCGCCCGTCGACACGCAGAAACAGGTCGCCCCGGGCTCGGTGCACTCCACGGCTATCAGCAGCGCTCCCCTCCGCCGCCGCTGATATCCGCTGTCCGGGTAGTGGCCGCCGGCCAGAACGCGGTCCTGGATCGCGATGGCGCGAAGGTCACAGGGCCGGACGCCCAGGAACGCGTACGCGGGGACGTCGGGGCGGGCCGCGGTGAACACCGGTGTGCCGTCGGGCCCGCGCCGCGCGCTCCACACCCGCTCGCGCTGCGGGTGCAGGAAGGCCTTCCACGACTGCGGTCCGGCGCTGTGCGCGAAAGCCGCGCCGTCCTCTCGTGGGACCAGCCGGTAGCGCCCCGCATCGAGTTCGACCCCCCAGCCGAAAGGAAGCGCGTCGGCGGACTCCAGGACGTCGAGAACGATCGCGCCGTCGCGGACCGTGGGGCCGACGACGGTACGACCGTCCGCCACCAGCGCGGCGACCAAGGCGGCGAGGCCTGCCCGGTCGATCACTGCCGTGGCTCGGGTGACGTCCATGGAATCCTCCTCGTGCCGGGCTTCGCGTCGCCTGTCGGACGGGCTTGCGTGACCAGCCTCGTACGGGAACACCGGGCGGAGCAGGGGCCGTTCGGCACTGGACGAAGACCGATGGGAGTCGGTCCGAGGGCCTGCCGGGCCCCCGGGCCCGGTCAGTCGATGCGGGAGGTCAGCGACAGGAGCTCCCGCGCGACGCTCTCCGCCCAGGCCGCCACCACCTCGAAGTCGCGGAAGTCGCCGCCCTTGCCGGACGCGACGATCTTCCGCGCGACCCAGCCGTCGGCCCGCTCGTCGAGGCTCCCGCCGAACGTCACATGCCCGCGGGCGTGGAGTCGGTGCGCCAGGCGACGCACCGAAGGCGGCGGCGGAATATCCCGCTCCGCGGCCGATGAGTCCAGCGGGCCGCTGCTGAACAGCCACAGCGGGAGCCGGACCAGCGCCCGCCGGTGGCGGCGCGCGAAGCGGCGGGCGTCACGCTGCCACCGCCCGGAGTACAGGGCGCCGCCGAGGACCACCGCGCTGTACGGCGTCAGATCCCGTACGACATCGGCCGACCGCACCTCGACGAGCAGACCGGTCTTGCGGAGCCCGTCGCCGACCGTGCGAGCCAGCTCAGCAGTCGAACCGTACGTCGACCCATAGGCGACAAGAGCTGTCGATGTCATCGCGGCACCTCCCTCACAGCTTGCGCAGCCAGTCGTCGGCGACGCCCTTGAGCGCGTCCTCGCTGGGCCGCAGATGCGAGTCGTCGAAGCGGTAGGTGAGCTTGTCCACGACAGCCACGACGCCGTCGATCTGCTGGGTCATGCGCACGGCCATGGGAACCTCGCTGCGCCGCTCCACCTGTCCGCGCAGGGTCACCACGCCGTCGAGGACCGCCACGTCCAGCGTCTGCGGCGCCAACCACAGCGTGTCCACCAGGACCTGCTGGACGACTTCGCGGCGGATCTCGGCATCGGGTCGCAGGAAGACCTGGAGCAGGTCGCGGCGGGTGACGATGCCGACGAGCCGTTCCTCGTCGTCGACGACGGGCAGCCGTTCGACGCGGTGCCTGGCCATGGTGCGAGCGGCCTCGGCGATGGTGCCGTCGGCGTACACCGTGATGGCCGGCTGCGACATCAGCTCTCCCGCCGTACGGGCACGGGCCTTGGCCACGCGCTTGCGGATGCCCGGCAGCAGCCTGCGCCAGCGGGCTGCGCGGGCGGGCGCGTAGGGGTCCTCCGCCTCGGCCTGCCGCATCATCAGGTCGGTCTCGGAGAGCACCCCGATGACGTGTCCGTCGCCGTCGACCACGGGCAGGCCGCTGACGCGGTGGCGGGCCAGGAGTTGGGCCACTTCCTTGAACGGGGTGCCGTCCGTCGCCGTGACGACGTCACTCGTCATGACCGAGCCGACCTTGCTGTGCTTCATGGACGTTCGCCTCCTCGGCGCACCGCTCGGGTTCAGCGGAGTCGTCGTAGTTGTCGCAGGTAGGGGTCGTTGGAGCGGCGTGGCAGGAGCCGGATCCGCGTGTCCAGGGCGGTGACCCGCTCAGGGCGCGCCAGGACCGGGTTGAGGTCGGCCTCGGCCAGCTGCGGCAGGTCGCCCGCGAGCCGCGAGAGACGCAGCAGCAGTTGCTCCAGGCCTTCGAGGTCGACCGGTCCGCCACCGCCGCGGCCGAAAAGCAGCGGTGCGCAGCGCGGCGCGGTGATCAGGTCGTGCACGTCGTGGTCGGTGAGCGGGGCGAGCCGGGCGGCGTGGTCGGCGAGCACCTCGGTGGCGGTGCCGCCGAGACCGAAGAGCACCAGCGGCCCGAAGATCTCGTCCTGGACGACACCGGCGAACACCTCGGTGCCGCGTGCGGCGAGCGGCTGGACGACCACGCCGGTCATCAGGTGCCCGAAGCGGGTCTCCAGATCCCGGAAAGCGGCCCGGACCTGGGCGTCGCCGCGCAGGTCCAGGTGGAGCGCGCGCTGCTCCGCCTTGTGCAGCAGGCCCGGCCAGTGCGCCTTGAGGACCACGAGTCCGTCCGGCCCTTTGAGTTGCTCGGCGGCCAGGACCGCGTCGTCCTCGGTCTCGGCCCAGGCCCAGGGCAGTTGCGGGATGCCGTAGCAGTCGAGGAGTTCGGCACACTCGCCGGGGGCGAGCCAGCCGCCCTCGGGGTTGCGGTCGAGGTAGGCCTCGACGGCCGCGCGGGCGCGAGGTGTGTCCACGTCCGTGAGGACGGGAGTGGTGCCGGGCGGCCGTGCCAGCCACCGGCCGCGCTCGACCGCGTGGGCCAGGGCGCGGGCGGCCGCCTGGGGCTCGGCGTACGCGGGGACGGTGCCGGTGGCGGCGGGCAGCAGGCGTACCGGCTGCTCCTGGTCGATGAGCACCGCGGCGACCGTCCTGTCACGACGCCGGTCCGGGGCGTGGGTGAGGGACCGGACCAGAACGTCACCGGTCGCCGCGGCGACCGCGGTGGGCACGAGCGCCACCAGGACCGCGTCGACGCACCCGCTCGCCGCGATGCGGTCGACGCAGGCACGCAGTTGCTCCTCGCTGACGGCGGCGGTGACGTCGACGGGGTTGGTGGCACTCGCCCCGTCGGGAAGCACGTCGAGCACGTCGTCGATGAGACATGCGTCGAGGGAGGGCAGGCGCAGACCGGCCTCGGCGCACGCGTCGGCGGCCAGGACACCGGCGCCGCCCGCGTTGGTGACCACCGCGACGCGGGGCCCTGTCGGCAGCGGCTGGGAGTGCAACAACGCCGCGGCGTCGAGGAGTTCGGAGACGGAGTCGGTGGCGGTGATCCCGGCCTGGGTGAACAGCGCCCGACGCGTCATGGTGCGGGTGGCGGCAGCGGCGGTGTGGGACGCGGCAGCGGAGCGGCCCGCCTCGGTGCGCCCGGCGTCGACCGTCAGAATGGGCAGCTTCCTGGTCACGCGTCGCGCGGTGCGGGAGAAGGCCCGGGGGTTGCCGAACGACTCCAGGTGCAGCAGCGCCAGGTCGGTGGTTCCGTCGCCCTCCCACCACTGCAGCAGGTCGTTGCCGCTCACGTCGTACTTGTCGCCGAGCGAGACGAAGCTGGACACGCCGACGCCGAGCCGGGCGAGGCCGCTCAGCAGCGCGATGCCCACACCACCCGACTGCACGCCCACTCCCGCCGTTCCGGGCGCGGGGTGCGTGGCGGCAAAGGTGGCGTCCAGGCTGACGCGTTGCTCGGTGTTGGCCAGGCCCAGGCAGTTGGGCCCGGCCAGGCGCATGCCGTGGGTGCGGCAGGCGTCCAGCAGTCCTCGCGCCTGGGAGGCGTCGAGGCCGGAGGAGACGGTGAGCAGGGCCCGTACGCCGAACTTGCCGCACTCCTCGGCGACCTCGGGGACGCGCTCCGCGGGCACGGCGAGGACGGCGAGGTCCGGGACCTGGGGCAGCGAGCCCACCCGGGGATAGGCGTGCACGCCGAGCACCATGGTGGCGTGCGGGTTCACCGCGAACACCCGTCCGTGGAATCCGCCGGTGCACAGGTTGCGCAGCACGGCCCGGCCCACCGACCCCGGCTTGCTGCCGGCCCCGATGACCACCACCGAATCCGGGCGCAGCAGAGGCCGCAGACTCGCCACGTCGGCGGTGCGGCCGCGGGCCTCGACGGAGGTCAGATAGGCGTCGGTCTGGTCCAGTCGGACGACGCACCGCACCTCGTTGCCCTCGAAGCGGCGCGCGGTGCTCAGCCCGAGGTCCGCGAAGACCTTCAGGACTTCGTGGTTCTGGGCGAGCGCGTCCGCGGTGAACGTGGTGACGCCGTCGGCACGGGCCGCCGACACCAGGTGCTCCAGCAACAGGGTGCCCACGCCCCGGTGGTGCCACCGGTCCGCGACAGCCAGGGCGATCTCGGCGGTGACCTCGCCCGGGGGCGAGGAGTCCGCGCCGGTGACCTCGTACTCGGCGATCCCGATCAGGTGGTCCTCGTGCTCGGCGAGGAGTGCGTGGTAGCGGGAGCGCCCGGCTGCCGAGGCCGTCGCGCCACGGGGCGCGGCGCGGCTGCGCAGACGAGCCGCGGCCTGCGCGGCCGAGCGCGGGCTGGCCACGAAGAACCTGAACCGCTGGTACTCCGGTGCCATCTCCTCGTACAGGCGCAGCACCACGTCGTGGTCCGCGGGCCGCGCGCACCGGATGCGGATGGTGGTGCCGTCGGCGAGCAGGGCGTGGGTGGTGCCGTCGGCCGCCGTGCGGGGAGCCGAAGCGCTGGGAGCGGTGCTGCCGGTCATCACGGACCTCGCGATTCTGTGCGATCGGTGGGCGTGTTCAGCGTCCGGCGCCGCAGGCCCGCGGTGCAGTGGCCGGGCGGGCAGGAGCCGGGGCCGGGCGGCGCCGACGGGCGGGCCGAACGGCCCTCAGGGCAGCGGTTTCCTCAGGGCAGTGGTTCGCCGAGTTCGGCCTCGACGGCGTCGGCCATGGACCGCAGCACCTCCAGCGTGCGGTGCGCCTCCGCCTCGTCGACCTCCGTGATCGCGAAGCCGACGTGCACGATCACGTAGGTGCCGACGGCGGCGCCCGGCGTGTAACTCAGGCACACCGCTCGCCGTACGCCGCCGAAGTCGACGGTCGCCATGCGCAGGCCGGCGTCGTCGTACAGGTCCACCACGCGGCCGGGAATCCCCAGGCACACAACGGCTCACCTCTTCTTCCGCTCGTGGGCGAGGCGTGCGGCGGCGACCGCCGCCTGGCCGTAGCTGATGCCGCCGTCGCCCGAAGGGACCTCACGGCCGACCAGCACCCGCAGTCCCAGGGCTCGCAGCCGTCTGCGCACGAGGGTGAGCAGCAGGACATTGGTGAAGCAGCCGCCGCCCAGGCACACCGTGCGCGGCGCGCCCTCCTCGACGGCCCGGGCCACGAGGTCGGCCGTGGCGGCCGCGAGGGCCTGGTGGAAGGCCGCGGCGAGGCGTGGGACGGGTTCGCCGCTCCTCTGACGCTCCAGCAGGTCGCCGAGCGTCGCCGCGCAGTCGTACACCCACAGGTCCTTGACCCGCACGACGCGGTGGCGCAGGGGCGCCGCGTGCTCCCGGCCCGCTGCCGCTTCGAGCGCGGCCGCCGCCTCGCCTTCGTAGCCATTGGTGTCGGCGAGCCCGAGGAGGCCGGCCACGGTGTCGAAGAGCCGTCCGGCGCTGGAGGCGCGGGGGCAGTTGACGCCGCGCGCGACCATGGCGCGGATCCATGCGGCCTGCCGGGGGTCGATCCGGCCGAGAAACGTGCGCGCGGCTTCGGCGGGGGACGGCGTACCGAGCGGCTCGCTCCCGAAGAGGTGCCCGAGGGCCATGCGGTAGGGGTGGCGCACGGCCGCGTCGCCGCCGGGCAGCGGCGCCGTGGCGAACCGCGCCACGCGCCGGTAGCTCCGCAGGTCGGCCACCAGGACTTCCCCGCCCCACAGCGTCCCGTCGTCGCCCAGGCCGAGCCCGTCGTAGGCGACGCCGAGGAAGGGCCCGCGCAGCCCGTGCTCGGCGGCGCACGCCGCCACGTGCGCGTGGTGGTGCTGCACGGGCAGGTGTCGCGCCGGCTGGGCGAGCGCCCACTGAGTGGACAGATAGCCGGGGTGCAGGTCGTGGGCGACGACCCGCGGGGTGATGCCGGTAAGGCGGCACAGATCCGCGTACCCGTCCTCGAAGGCCTCGTACGTGGCCGCGTCCGCCAAGTCGCCGTGGTGCGGCCCGAGACGGGCCTGGTCTCCCTCGGCGAGCGTCAAGGTGTGCTTGAGCTGCGCCCCGGCACCCACCAGCGGCACGGGCGCCCCGGGGGCGAGGGGGAGCGGCGCGGGAGCCAGGCCGCGGGCGCGCCGCACGGTGAGGGGCAGGCGCCCGGCGGCCAGGACCACGGAGTCGTCGTAGCGGGCGCGGACCGGCCGGTCGTGCGTGAGGAAGCCGTCGGCCACGTGGGCGAGGACGCGCCGGGCCTCGTCGTCGTCGATGGCGATGGGCTCGTCGGCGAGGTTGCCGCTGGTGACGACGAGCGGCCGGTCCACCTCGCGCACCAGGAGGTGGTGCAGCCCCGTGGTGGGCAGGAAGAGGCCGAGGCGTCCGGTGACGCCCGGGGTCCCCGGCCCCGTCGTGCCGGGGCCGCAGCCCGGCGCCGGGTGCACACCGGTCACGACGGACGGTGCTCCCCCGCCGCGCACGGGCCGGGGCCTGAGCAGCACCACGGGACGCGCCGGCGAGGTCAGCAGCGCCAGCTCCGTGCTGTTCACCCGGGCCAGCCGCCCGGCCGTCCGCACGTCGCGCACCATCACGGCGAAGGGCTTCACCGGTCTGCGCTTGCGCCGCCGCAGTTCGGCCACGCCCACCGGATCGGTCGCGTCGCACACCAGCTGGTAGCCGCCCAGTCCTTTCACGGCGACGATCCCGCCCCCGGCGATGACGTCCACGGCGGCCTTCAGTGCCCGCTCGCCGCGCAGGTCGTCCCAGGCCGGCGTCGGCCCGCACGCGGGGCAGGCCACGGGCTCGGCGTGGAAGCGCCGGTCACGGGGGTCGGCGTACTCCGCGGCGCAGTCGGCGCACATCGGGAAACGGCGCATGGTGGTGCGGATCCGGTCGTAGGGCAGGTCCTCGATGATGGTGGCCCGCGGCCCGCAGTCGGTGCAGTTGACGAACGGGTACCGGTAGCGGCGGTCCTCCGGGGCGAACAGCTCGCGCAGGCAGGCCGCGCAGATCGCCGCGTCGGGCGGGATCTCGCGCGGGGCGGGGGCGGTGCGCCGCACGGGTCCGCTGGGGCGCACCACGAAGGCCTTCGATCCCGCCGCGCCGCCGTCGTCCGCGGCATGCGGTACCCCGGCCGCGTCCGCCGGAGTCCACGCGACCTTTCGTACGCGCGCGAGGACCGGTGCGTCCGCGCGCAGCCGCCGCCCGAACTCCGCGACGGCGTCCGCAGGTCCCGCGACCGTCCCCTCGACGTGGCCGTCCACGTTCGCGACCCAGCCGGTCAGCCGGAGCTCACCGGCGATCCGGTGCACGAACGGCCGGAAGCCCACGCCCTGCACGGTCCCGTGGACGACGAAGCCACGCGTCACGTGAGTCATGTTGCGCCCCGGGCGGCGGCGTCCCGGTGCCGCACGATCTCTCGCTCGACGGACTCGGCGAGGGGCCCGACCACGGCCGCCACCGCGGGCGACAAGCCGGTGCCGAGGGAGTGGTCGGCTCCCTCGACCGCGAAGACGACGAGTCGTCCGGGCAACCTGTCCAGCACACGGGCGAGTTCGACGGCTTCACCGAGCCCCAGCCCGTGCGAGCCGGCCGCGGGGGGCTGTGTGAGTCGTTCGGCGTCCAGCTCGATGCGGTGCACGCGCCCGGGCACGCCGGGATGCGCGTGTGCGGCGTCCACGATCACCGCGAGGTCGGCGCCCTCCCACAGGGTGATGAGCCGACCGGGATCGCCGTCGCAGGTGCCGAGCGTCGTCCCGGGTGGCAGCGGACGCACCATGGTCCGCCGCCGGAGCCGTGCGACGACCGCGGGGCCGAGCCCGTCGTCGCGTCGGTACTCGTTGCCGACGCCCATCACGGCGATGCGTGTGCGTTCCTTCATGGCTCCACAGTCGGCGTCCGCGCCCGGCGGCACGCAGGGGCCGAACGGCCCCCGCCGGAGGCCGGTGCGCCCGTGTTCCCGCCCTCGGTGCCGCGCGACGCTTGCCGGACAGGGAGGTGAGGTCGATGCTCCGGCCGATCGTGGTGGGCCTGGACGGCTCAGGGGAGAGTGTCGCCGCCGCGGACTGGGCGGCCAGGGAGGCCTTGCGCCGCGGTCTTCCGCTGCGCGTCGTGCACGCACGGGAGGGGCTGGCGGGCGACGCGGAACCGGTGAGTCTGCCCGAGTTGGCGGTCCCCCGGTACCGGGCGCGGCGGATCCTGCGCTCCGCTGTGGACCGGCTCGCCGAGGAACACCCTCAAGTGCCCGTGACCGCCGAGCAGATCCGCAGGGGGCCGGTGCCGACGCTGCTGGCCGAGGCCGAGGCCGCGGAACTGCTGGTGCTCGGCAATCAGGGCTTCGGGGGTCTCGGCGGGCTGCTGGCCGGGTCCGTGGCCCTGGCGGTGGTGGCTCGCGCGCGCACTCCCGTCGTGCTCGTGCGGGCGGGCTTCGACGGCGTGGACGAGCACGTGCCGAACGGCGACCACGAAGCCTCGGCCGGGACTCCGTACCGGCCGGTGGTGGCCGCTGTCGACCTGCACCACGCCTGCGACTCCCTGCTCGCCTTCGCCTTCGAGGCGGCCCGCCACCGCGCGGCACCGCTGCACGTCGTCCACGCCTGGCGGCTGCCCAACACACGCGGCGGCGTCGACGAGCGGGGGCATGTGCCGACGCAGCGCGACGCCGAGTGCGCGCTTGAGTCCGTGCTCGGACCGTGGAAGGACAAGTACCCCCAGGTCGCTGTCCACGCGACGGCGGAGTACGGCCGTCCGGTTCCTGCGGTGTCCCGTGCCGCGCGGTACGCGGGCCTGCTGGTGCTGGGCCGTGAGGTGCGGCGTGGAGGGCCGGGAAGCCGTACGGGTCATGTCACGCACATGGCCATTCATCAAGTGTCCTGCCCCGTCGCGGTCGTGGCGCACGAGTGAGGCGGCGGGCCGGGGAAACGGCGGCTGCCCCGCGCTGGACGGCGCGGCTGGGTGCTTCCCGCCTTTCGCCGCGCCTGTTCGCCCCTGTCGGCGGGCCAGGAGCCCCCTTCCGCGGCAGTACGGCCGGCGACACCGTTTTCGCAGTGCCCGCACTGGGCTTGTCCGTGGGGTGGTGTGACCGATGCGGATGTTCCTCAGGGCGAGGAACCCGGGCTGGCGGTGGCGGCACAACCCGCTGCGCCGCCGCAGCGATGTGATGGAGGCGTGGATCCTCCTGCTCGCCTGGGCGGCCGGGTTGGCCGGGGGCACCGCGGTCGGGGTCCTGGGCGCACAGGCCATGGACGACGCCGTGGAACGGCAGAGGGCGGCACGGCACCCGGTCCGCGCCGTCCTGTCGGAAACCGCGCCCGGGGGTGCGCGCGACGGGGACAGCGACACCGGGTTCGACCGCGTGCGGGCAAGGGTGCGCTGGGCGGACGGCGACGGCATCCTCCATCACGGCCGGGCGTCCGTACGGCCCGGCACCAGGAAGGGCACCGTTCTGGCTCTGTGGGCCGACGCGCACGGCCGTCTGGTGTCCGCCCCCATCAGCCGCACCGACGGCACCGCACGTGTGGTGGTGACCGGCGCCGGCGCGGCTTCGCTCACCTGCCTGGTGTTCCTCGCGGGCGGGCGCGTGGCGCGCCTGCGCGTCGAGCAACAGGCCACCGAACGATGGGGCCATGAGTGGGATCAGCTGGGTCCGCGATGGGGTCGTGCGGCCGGCTGACAGCGGGCGGCGCGTCACGGGCCGGGGCCGGAGCACCGCCGCTGCGCGCGGAACCGTCGCGCACCCCCGTCCGTGGCGTGCCGGGTTCCGGGACGCGCCGGCCCCCAGCCGCACCCGGCCGCGGACCACCTGCGCGCGTGTGCGAGCTCGCCTCCGCTGTCCTCATCCGCGCCCCGACGGCCAGCTCGTGACGAGGCTGTTGTCCCGGCGCGTCACCTTGGTGCCCAAGGGGGCGCAGGCTTCGGTGAGCCGCTCGGCGATCCAGCGGTACTCGGCCTGGTCGGCCAGGCGGGTGTGGGCGTGGTCCAGGGCGATGGGGACGGCCTCGGTGCGCCGCGGTCCGTCCTCGTCCAGGGTCACCAGCCAGAGCAGCCCCAGGTCGTTGCGGAGTACCGGGTGGGTGGCGTAGTCGCCGATGAAGTCGCCCAGGTCGAACAGGACACGGCGGGTGAAGCCGTGGAAGAGGTGGGCCGCGTGGCCGGCCACCAGCGTCGCCCCCGCGTCGACGAAGGCATCGGCCGCGCGGCGCACGTACGGCACCGGGCGGCCCACCATGGTCGGCCCCCAGTGCACGCTGACCACGGTGACGTCGGTTTCATGGCGTACGGAGCGGATCCGGTCGGTCAGCCAGCGCGGTGTGCCGCGCCTGAGGTCGGCGTGGGCCACGCCCGGCGTGCCGGGTCCGGCGGCGCAGTGCGCCGGGTGATCGGTGACCGCGAGCAGCCCGACAGTGAGCCCGCCCGCCTTGAGGATCACGGGGTTGCGGGCGGCTTCGGTGTCCGCCCCTGCGCCCACCGACTGGATGCCGACTCCGGCGAGCAGCAACCGGGTGTCGGCCAGGGCCTCGGCCCCGTAGTCCAAAGCGTGGTCGTTGGCGAGCGTGACGGCGTCGACACCGAGATCGGTCAGGGCGCCGGCCGCCGCGGGCGGGGCGCGGAACGGGAACGGCCTGCCCCGTGCGAGGGCGGCGGTGCCCCGCTCGGAGAGGGCGCATCCGAGGTTGAGGACGAACAGGTCCGCCTGCGTGGTCAGGTCCCGGATCCGCTCCGAGAACAGCGGCCGCGGCCGGGCCCGTCGCGGGTCCTCGGCCACCCCGCAACCGAGCATGGTGTCCCCGGCGAGCGCGATCGTCACTGCCATCGCACACCTGCTCACAGGCCGCGGGAGAGGAGGACTTCATGGGCCCGGCCGGCACCGCGTGCCGCAGCCGGGTCGCGGTCCGCGCTCTGCGCCGGGCTGTGCCCCAGCCCCTGGGCCAACGCGCGCAGGGCCCGGGCCGGCGTGATCACGTCTTTCTCCAGGTGCCTCGGGCGAGCTTCCCCACCGTCCCGCGCCGTCCGATCGTTCCGCCTCCCGCTCACAGCGGGGTCTTCCGTCACGGTCATTGCCTGCTCCCCATGTCACCGCCCGGAGGACTCTCCGGAGCGACTTCTGCGGTCATGTCCAGCCTTGTCGCCACGCAGCTGGTGGGGGCAGGGCCGATGAGGCCAGGGGCGGGACCGATGGGCCCCGCGGAGGTGGCGCAACGCGACCGGACACGTCCGATGACCGCGCGGGGAGCCCCGCCCCTCACGCGCCGGTCCCTGGACGCCCGGTGGGCCTGGCGGACCGTCATCGAGGACGTTCAGCACCTGGCACGGCGCTCGGCCCGCGTCGAACGCTGGAGCGGCACCACGTGGACCGTCCGCAACGGCCACTCCCCCGTCCCCCGGAGGAAGGAAACACACCGCCATGGCCACGTACGTGTACGCGTTCACCGAGGGCCACCGAGGCATGGCCGACCTGCTCGGCGGCAAGGGCGCCAACCTGGCCGAGATGACCCGGCTCGGCCTTCCCGTGCCCCCCGGATTCACCGTCACCACCGAGGCCTGCCGCGCCTACCTCGCCACCGGGGCCGAGCCGGACGGCCTGGCCGACGAGATCGCCACGCACCTGGCCGCCCTGGAGCGGGGTGCCGGGCGCCGACTCGGGCAGGCGGACGACCCGTTGCTCCTGTCCGTGCGGTCCGGGGCGCGCTTCTCCATGCCCGGCATGATGGAGACCGTCCTGGACATCGGCCTCACCGACGACTCCGTGCGGGGTCTGGCCAAGGTGTCGGGGAGCGAGCGCTTCGCCTTCGACTCCTACCGCCGCCTCGTCCAGATGTTCGGCAGTACGGTGATGGGCGTCGACTCCGCCCTGTTCGAGGAGGCCGTCGCCGGCCTGAAGGAGTCCCGGGGCGTCCCGGACGACCTGGGTCTGGACGCCTCCGACCTCGCCGGGCTCGTCGAGACGTACAAGAACCTCATCCGCGAGCAGACCGGCCAGGACTTCCCCCAGTCCCCCGCCGAGCAGTTGCAGCGCTCGATCCGTGCCGTCTTCGCGTCCTGGAACGGCGAGCGGGCCCGCCTCTACCGCCGTCGCGAGCACATCGCCGACGACCTGGGCACCGCGATCAACGTCCAGCGCATGGTCTTCGGCAACCTCGGTGCCGACTCCGGCAGCGGCGTCGCCTTCACCCGTGACCCGGCCACCGGTCGCAGCGGACCGTACGGCGACTACCTTTCCAACGCCCAGGGCGAGGACGTCGTCGCGGGCGTCCGCAACACCGTGCCGCTGGCCGAACTCCAGCGCCTGGACCCGTCGTCGTACGCGCTGCTGCGCAGGCACCTGGCGACGCTGGAGGCCCACTACCGGGACCTGTGCGACATCGAGTTCACCATCGAGCGCGGCACGCTGTGGATGCTGCAGACCCGGGTCGGCAAGCGGACCGCCGAGGCGGCGTTCGTCATCGCCGCCGAGCTGGCCGACGAGGGGCTGATCACTCCCGACGAAGGCCTGGCCCGTGTCGACGGAGAGGGCTTGGCCCGGCTGATGTTCCCCCGGTTCGACGTCGAGGCCGTCGGTGCGGCGCTCGCGCACGGTCTCGCGGCGTCGCCCGGCGCCGCCGTCGGGACGGCGGTCTTCGACTGTGCCGAGGCCGTGCGCCGCGCCGACGCCGGGGAGCAGGTCGTGCTGGTCCGGCAGGAGACCACCCCCGACGATCTGCCGGGCATGGTCGCCGCCCGGGCCGTCCTGACCAGCCGCGGCGGCAGGACCAGTCACGCGGCCGTCGTCGCCCGCGGCATGGGCAAGGTCTGTGTGTGCGGCGCCGAGGAGATCACCGTCGACGCCCGGGAACGCCGCTTCACCGCCGGTGGCGTCACCGTCGAGGAGGGCACGGTCATCTCCGTCGACGGCTCCACGGGTGCCGTGTACGCCGGGGCGGTGCCGTTGGTCGACTCCGTGGTCATGCGCTACCTCGAGACGGGCGAGCGCTCCGCCGGCCTGGTGGACGCCGTGGCCCGCGCCATGGAGCGGGCCGACGGTGCCCGGCGCATGGAAGTACGAGCCAACGCCGACACCCCTGAGGACGCCGCGCGGGCCCGCCGCTTCGGTGCGCAGGGCATCGGCCTGTGCCGAACCGAGCACATGTTCCTCGGTGACCGGCGACGGCTGGTGGAAGCGATGATCCTGGCCCGTACGGACGAGGAGCGGGAACGGGCGCTGGGAGCCCTGCTTCCCCTGCAGCGACAGGACTTCGTCGGCATTCTGGAGGCCATGGACGGCCTGCCGGTCACCATCCGCCTCCTCGATCCGCCGCTGCACGAGTTCCTGCCCGACCGCACCGAACTCGCCGTCCGCATCGCCGCCGCCGAGGCACACGGTGACCGGACCAGCGACCATGACGCCGAGCTGCTCGACGCCGTGAACCGCATGCACGAGGAGAACCCGATGCTCGGCCTGCGCGGCGTACGGCTGGGCCTGGTGGCTCCGGGCCTGGTCGCCATGCAGGTGCGGGCGGTCGCCGAAGCGGTGGTGGAGCGCAAGCGGGCGGGAGGAGCCCCGCGGGCCGAGATCATGGTCCCGCTGATCGACGCGGTCGAGGAACTCCACCTCGTACGTGAGGAAGTGCGCCAGGTGCTCGCCGAGGTCGCGGCGGCCACGGGCGTCCCGGTGTCGTGCCCGGTCGGCACCATGATCGAGCTGCCCCGGGCCGCCCTCACCGCGGGGCGCATCGCCCGCGAGGCCGAGTTCTTCTCCTTCGGAACGAACGACCTCACCCAGACCACCTGGGGCTTCTCCCGCGACGACGTCGAGGCCGCCTTCTTCTCCGCCTACCTCGACAAGGGCATCTTCAAGGTGTCCCCGTTCGAGACGATCGACCACGAGGGGGTGGGCCGACTGGTCCGGATCGCCGTCGCGGAGGGCCGGGCGGCCCGGCCCGGGCTGACGATCGGGGTCTGTGGCGAGCACGGCGGCGACCCGGAGTCGGTCGGCTTCTTCCACGCGGCGGGACTCGACTATGTGTCCTGCTCCCCGTTCCGTGTGCCGGTAGCCCGCCTTGAGGCCGGGCGGGCGGCACTCGCCGGAACGGACACGAGCGACAGCAGGTGACGGCGCCCTGCGGGACCGATCGGCTCGCGCTGGGGCGCTACAGCTCCTTCGCCTCCCGGACGGTGTGGAGGTGGACCAGGACGTCGTACGCCACGCCGATGGCGACCTCGGTCGTCCTGTCGTTCGGGTACTGCGTGCCGACGCTGTATGTCGGGCGCGAAAGGCCCAGCCAGCTGCGGGCGGCGGCAGGGGCCTTGCGCAGGTCGGCGTAGTAGTCGCGGTACCGGACCTGGTCGAGCGTGCACTCGTTCGTGCCGGGACCGGCCGGGCCGACGGTGAACTTCTTCCACTCGCCCCCGAGCGCCTGGTCCTTGGAGAGGAAGGAACCCCGCTCGAAGGTGGTGCCGATGGCCAGGTAGTCCACGCCCAGGGTGTCGCGGAGGAACGAGCCCTGGGTCTTCGGGTACAGCGTGGGATCGGAGGCCGCGTAGCCCGCGTGGTCGTTGTGGGCCGACAGCAGGACCTTGCCGCCGGTGCGCCGCTGCCACCAAGCCGTGGTCTCGGCCATCACCTGGTCGCGGTAGCGCTGCATGGCGGTCAACGATGCCTGGTCGCCGAGGTCGGCGCTCAGGAAGGTGTAGGTCTGGGCGATGTTGCGTGCGTTCTGCAGAACGAACTCGAAGTCCTCGCCGCCTGCGGACCTCTGACCTCGTACGAGGTCAAGCACTTGCTTGGCCTTGGCTGCGTTCTGCTGCCGCTGCGCGAGCGGCCGCTCCAGGTAGGCGATGGCGTCGTCGAGCGGGCGCAGACCGGTGAGAAGCTCGTTCAGGCGCGGCATCGACTCCGGACGGGTCCGCCGGACGTAGTCGGTGACGCTGTCGAAGACCGGTTCGTCGATCCTGGGCGCACCGATGTCGTCGCCCAGGAAGTGGACCGGGCGGTCGGGGTGTTGGAGGTTGTGGTCGCGCATCCACTGGATGAGGGTCGCAAACTCCTCACGATCCCAGGGAGATCCGGCCATCACCTCGTGCACGACCTGCCGTGCGGTGCGGTCACCGTCGCCGCGCTGGAGGTAGTCGTCGATCCGCAGACCCGCCGACCAGCTGATCTCCAGGGCGAACGTGGTGAATCCCTTCCGCTCGACGAGGTAGCGAAAGACCCGGTCCTTCAGGGCGAAGAATTCGTGCGAGCCGTGCGTGGCCTCACCCACGCCGACCACCTTGGCGTCGCCCACCATCACCCCCAGGGCGCGCAGATCGGCCGTTCCGGTGCCCGGCTCCGCAGACCGCAGCGGATGGGCGATACGGTCAAGGGCGCGGACGGGGTCCGACGCGACGGCCGACGCGGGCGCCACCGGTGCTGCCTGCGCAGCCGCCGTGGGGGTCAGCGTCGCGGCCAGGGCGAGGGCCGCCGCGCGTCGCTTCCCATTGCCGATCATGTGCGATCACTCCTCAACGTGCTTGGTGTCAAGCGCTGCTGAGGAGATCGTCACGCACGCGGCACCCCGGGCGCGCTGAGGCTTGCCCGACACCTTCTCAGGGGGCAGCCCCATGGCTCGGGTCCAGGCGGGTCGGGCAGCGTGCTGTGGAGGCTGTGGGTCTACGAGGCTGGCCCCGCCGCCAGGAACGCCACCGGGCCGGCGGAACCCGTGCCCGCCGAGGGCGCCCGGTGGTCGCGGGTCACGCGACCACGGCCGGACTGGGTGCCGCGCCGCATCCGAGGCGGTCAGCTGACGCCCATCATCGCCTTCATGCGGGCGATCTCCGCGCTCCGGGTGCTGATGACGGTGTCCGCGAGGGCTTTGGTCGCGGCGTGCGCACCGGTCGACTTCACCGCGCGGGCCTGGTCGATCGCTCCCTGATGGTGGTCGGTCATCATGGTCAGGAACGACCTGTCGAACTCCGCGTCGTGGGTGCCGTCCAGGTGCCGCATCCGTTCCTGGTGCGTCATCCCGCGTGCGTCGTGGTGGCCCTCCCGATCGTGCCCGCGGGCCGGGTCATCCCTGGCGCCCGTGCCCCGGGGGATTTCCTCTCCCCATTTCTCCAGCCAAGCGCACATCGTGGCGAGTTCAGCGGTGCGTACGTGTTCGACCTTCGCCGCGAAAGCCTTGATCTCGGTGGAGGTGGTGTGGGTCCGTGCCATCTCGGCCATCTCGATGGCCTGGCGGTGATGAGGGACCATTCGCTGCGTGAACGTCACGTCCGCCCGATTGTGCTGTCGCCCTTGGGCTGTCACGGACGCGCGGGTGTCGGAAGTGCTGTCGTTGGTGCCACCGTCGCCGCCGCAGCCACCGAGAACGATCGCCACACTCGCGAGCACGGCGACGGGGGCGGCGCGACGGGGCATGGAACTCATCGTGGACATGATGCTGCGGCTCCTTGGTCCGTAGAGGCCGACCCGGCTTGCGCCGAGGACTCGAACCGGCCCTGGCACGCGTTCCGGCAGCACGGGGACCGTCGCGCGCCGGTCCCGGCCACTGACGCCCTTCTTGTGGTGGGCGTACCAGCGCACGGCGCGTCATTTCTCTGCCGGCGGGGAGATCGGCGGTGCGCCCGCCAGGGAACCTCCCCCACGCAACAACCTCGCACGTTCCCCGCTGTCCGCACAGTGCCGACCGGACCCGTCCTCCCGCCCCGCGCGGTGGGAGCCGACCGGCCCTCCCCCGAGGCCGGGCCGACACTCTCGTCCTCTGTACGAGGCTCAAACCGTGGTCGGCCATCCGCTGTCGGCCTGGGAAGCCGCCCCACGCGCAGGGTCCCGTGTGAGCTGCCGCACCACGAGAGGACAAGTGGACGCATTCATGCTCGGCCTCATCCGGGCACCACCGCCACAGGGCTCCTGGAGTGCCGCAACAGGCTGAGGACGACCGGCCCGAGCACCGCACCGCGATGGCCCACCACGGTCAACTCGGTGAACTGCGCGGCCTGCGGCAGCGCCACGGCGGGCCGCTGCAGGACGACGTGCTCCAGTACCCGCACCTGCGAGTACTTCTCCCGCCACGGACGTAGGTGGCAGGAGAGCACCCGCTGCTCCTCCTCCACCCGAGCGGCCCATTCCGCAGGTCCCGCGGGTCCGTCGGGTGGGGCGCAGGCATGCACGGCGTGCAGAAACGCCCCGCGACAGACCGCGGCCTCGAAGGCGAACTCCACAGCACTCGCGGGAAGTTCGCCGCCGCCGAGGCCGAGCGTCACCTTGGCCGGCCGCCGGTCGACGCCACTGTCCACCGGAGCCATCGGCACCAGCACCACGGGGCACCTCGCACGCTCGACCGCCCCGCGTGCCACCGATCCGACGGGCAGTCCCGCGCTTCCACCCGTGCCCCGGGCCCCCACCACGAGCATGTCCGCCCTGTCGGCATGGGCGAGCAGCGAGGGAACCGCGGCACCGCGTGGCACCACCACCTCCGCCCGCAGTCGGGGATGCTCGTCCGTGAGCCGCGCCGCGATGCGGGTCGCCGGGCAGTAAGGCCGCGGGGGCCACAGTCGGCCCGGATCCGCCTCGGGCTCGGGTTCGGGTTCGGGTTCGGGTTCGCCCGACACGTACACCACACGCAGCAGGAGGCCGCGGCGTGCGGCCTCCCGCGCCGCCCAGGCCGCTGCCATGTCGCCGCGCACGGAACCGTCGACGCCGACGACGACAGCCGATGCCTCCATGGGCCGCCCCCTGTCCATGCCGTGAGGTCTTCTTGCCCGCGGCTCTCCACCCTCGTGCCCCGGAGGTCGCCGTCCACAGGGGCCGAGCGGTCCGATCCGGGGCCCGAACGCCCCTTCGGGCGGCCGGGGCCCGGCGGCATGCTGGAAGTGAGGGAGGTGGGTGCGTCGGATCCGGCGGCCCCCCCGCCCGATGACCTCAAGGGCTCCGGCGAGAGCGGGTGAACGAAGTGACCACCATGCCCAAGCCTGTCGTTGTCGGCGTCGACGGTTCGAGGGAGAGCACCGATGCGGCGCACTGGGCCGCGAGAGAGGCCATGCGGCGTGGTCTGCCCCTGCGCGTCGTCCACGCGTGGGAGGGACTGCCCGAGTCGGCCGAGTCCGTGTCCCCGAGCGAGCTGTGCGCCCCGCAGTACTGGGCGCGCCGTGTGCTGCGCACCGTTCTCGACCGCCTGACCTTCCATCACCCCGGGCTGTACGTGTCCGCGGAACAGGTCAGGAAGGCGCCGGAGCCGGCGCTTCTGGCCGAGACGGAGAACGCGGAGCTGCTGGTGCTCGGCAGCCAGGGCTACGGCGGCGTCAGCGGACTGTTCGCCGGCTCTGTCGCCCTGGCGACCGTGGCCCACTCCTCCTGCCCGGTGGCGCTCGTCCGGGCGGGGTGCTCCGAGACCGACGAGCGCCTCCCGGACCGCACGGGCGCGGCCTGCGCACCAGCGCCCTACCGGGACGTGGCCCTGGCCATGGATCTGCCGCGGCCCAGTGACGAACTGCTGGAGTTCGCCTTCAGGGCCGCGGAGTACCGCAGGGCACCGTTGCGCGTGATCCACGCCTGGCACCACCCCCACGCCGTCGGGCTGCCGGACGCGGACGAGCGTGCCCGCGCCCGCACCGCCGTTCAGCACGCTGTGGCCGAGGCCATCGCCCCGTGGCGGGAGAAGTTCCCCACGGTCTACGTCCATGAGGCGCTGGCCGAGGGGCGCCCCGCTCACGAGGTGCCCAAGGAGGCCGGTGGTGCGGGTCTGCTCGTCGTGGGCCGCAGGCGGCGCCAGCCACGGATCGGCGCTCGCACCGGCCCGGTCACGCACGCGGCCATGCACCACGTCACCTGCCCGGTCGTCGTGGTGCCGCACGCGTGACGGTGCGCGTCGCGTGACGGTGCGTCGCGTGACGGTGCGCGTCGGGCGGGTGCGGCGCACGCGTGCGGCACGCGCGTGCGGCACGCGCTCATGGGCCCGGGCCTCCGCCGCAGAAGCAGCAGGGCAGGCAGGACAGGAGGCGCCGGGCCGGACGCTTGCATGCGGCCTTTGTGCGGATGTATGCGGCCTTTTGTACGGAACAAGCGCTGCGGCTTGTACGGATGTACGGAACAAGCGCCGCGGCTTGTACGGAACAAGCGCCGCGGCAAGTGGAACCGTGGCAAGCGGAACCGGAAGGTTCAGGCACGCTCCAAACTGCCCGCCCAGTCATCCCGCAGCCACGGCAGCCCGGACTCCTCGGCACCCGGCGGTGGCTCCGGCACGGTCACCACGGGGCATGCCGCGAGCCTGACGCAGGCGCGGGCGACCGGGCCGAGCGCCGGCTGGGTGACGTCCGTCCGCGGCTTGCGGCCGAGAGCGAGGAACAACGCGTCCTGAGCGTGCCTCAGCAGGACCGCGGCGGCCGGGCCTTCGCGCAGGAGCGACACGACATCGGCGTCGGGGTGCGTGCGGAGCAACTGGGCCACGTTCTCCTCCAGCGTGGCCGCGGCGCGGGCGCGGTCCTGATCGGGTGTGGGCCGCTCGAGGACGCGCGCGTAGGGCGCGCGCAGGTAGCCGGAGGGCAGCCAGGCGTGAACGGCCAGGACGTGCGTGTGCAGCAGCCGGGCCTTCGCCGCCGACCAGCGCAGCGCGGCGAGCGCGGCAGCCGAACCGTCCACACCCACGACCAGTCCCCCGCTGGCCACGTCCTGCGCCATGGCCGCCCTCACTCTCCCCTCGTGATGTCGGGTACGAACCGGGCGGCGAGCGACCGGGGCTCGTCGCTCCGGCCCCCGCCCCCTGCGACAGCCGAGGCTCAGGCGACGCGCCGCAGCTGCTCGGTCTTCTCGATGGTCTTCGCCTCGTCGGTGAACTTCCGCGCGAGGCCGGAGAAGAAGCGGAGTACCTCGTGCCAGAAGTAGCCCGCTCCCGCGATCAGGAATCCGGTGAGCGTGATGCCGATGGCGTCGGTGCGCACGCCGAGCCCCCAGGCCTCGAAGAGGCTGAAGTCGGCGAGCCAGGCCGCCCCCACGCCCAGAGCTGTCAGCGCGAGCGCCCACAACTCCCTGGCCGCGGACAGGTAGCGGTGCACCACGTTCCCCACGACCAGTGCAGCAAGCCCCAGAAGGGCCAGCATCCCGAACTCGTACATGAGGTCTTCCCGCCTTTCGTTTTCCGGTCCCGTCGATGCTCGAAGGTAGGGGCGCCACAGGCGCGGGCCCCGTGGGAGCCCGGTCTGGCCGCGACCCGACGTTCCGGTTCAAGCGTCGCGCGGGCCGGGCGAGGCCGACAGGGGCCTCCCGGTCCCCTCTGGAGGACCAAGGGGGTCTGACGGAGACACCATCGCGCCACCGCGGTCAGTCGGCCGCACCGACGATCTCGTCGGCTGCCGCCCACAGCGCACGGCGCTCCACCCACAGCTGTCGGCCCTCCCGCCTCCAGGCGTGCCGCGCGCGAGCCTGCCAGAGGTCGGGCTTGCGCAGCCACCAGGAGAGGACGGCCGCCTGCCAGCACGCGTCTTCGGCCAGCAGGCGCAGCAGTGCGGGGTCGGCCACGAGGTCCTTCTCCGCCACGACCCGTCCGGAGGACCCGAGGCGTACCTTGCCTCGGAGTGCGGTGGGTTCACCAGGTGAACCCCATGGGTTCGGCAGCCCACGCATGAGGGGTCTCCTCGTCGGGTTCAGGCCACGGCGACGCTGACGTCGGGCGGCTGACGCAGGGTGTTGTGGACCGTGCAGTGGTTGACCACCGCGAGCAGTGTCCTGCGCTCGGTCGGCGTGAGCCGGACGGGCAGCACGATCCGCATGCGGACGGCCGCGACCCGGGCGGGCCGGTCGTCGGCCATCTCGAACTCGCAGCGCACGCGGAGGTTTTCGTACGGTACGTGGTGGCGCTGAAGGAACCGGCCGGCGTAATAGGCGACGCAGGTGGCGAGGGAGGAGACGAACAGTTCGACCGGGGTGGGCCCGTCGTCGTCACCGCCCGCCTCGAAGGGCTGGTCGACGGTCAGCTCGTGATCGCGGATGAAGACCCCGTAGGCCTGCCCGGAGATGTGGGTGACGTCGACGTGCTGTGCTGTGGGCGTCGGCGGTGGTGGCGAATGGTGCGGCTCTCCTGGAGCGGGCACGGTGGCTTGGTTGTTCATTGCTGCGCCTCCTTCACCTGCGCGTCCCGCGACTCCCGATCAGCCGGGCGGTCGCGGTCCGGAAGCTTCTTGTCGGTTGCGTCGGCCATGTTGGGTTCATCGCTGCTTCCAGCCCAGCGCGCGGGTACGCGATCCACCACGGGCCGGGCGGCCCGCGCCGGGTCCGATGGGGCCCCAGAGGAGCGCGCGCTCGCCGCTCAGTGCCTGGTGCGTTTCCCGGCGTCGAGCCAGGACAGCGCACGGTCGACGTCCGACATCGCCACGATCCCCACGAGGCGTCCGCCGTCCAGCACGAGGGCACGCCGCTCCGGAGCGGTCCGAAGGCGCGGCATCAGGTCCACCACCAGGTCGTCGGGGCGCGCCGTGGAGACTTCGGCGAGCGGGCGCATGACGTTCCGCAGCACCGTGTCCGAGCGGTCCGGCAGGGGTGTGCGGTTGATCCGTCGGACCGACACCAGACCGACCACGGCCCCGTCCACCGTCACCACGGGGAACGCCGTGTGCCGGTGACGCTGGAACGGCATGGTGCCCAGGAAGCCCGCGACGGTGGCCGTGTCCACCACCGTGACCGGGTCCGGTGTCATCACCTGACGTACCGCCATGTCCCCCAGCACGCCTCGCAACTCCGCCGCGCGCGCCTCCGTGGTGGCGACGGCGATCAGGAACCACCCGACGAGTGCCGCCCACAGTCCCCCGAGCGCCCCTGTCATCAGCACGGAGGCAAAGCCCGTGAGGAGCATGAACCAGCCGAGGAACTGGCCGGTGGCGGCGGCACCGCGGGCGGCCCGTACCGGGTCACCCCAGCGGTGCCACAGATAGGCCCGCAGCACCCGTCCGCCGTCCAGCGGCGCCGCGGGCAGCGCGTTGAACACCGCGAGCACGAGGTTGATCATGGCGAGCCAGCCGACGCACTCCACCGCGAGGCCCGGCGCGGACAGCACCTCCATCCACGCCGCGACACCGGCGAAGAACACCGCGGCGAGCGCGCTCGTCAAGGGGCCCACTCCGGCGACGCGGAACTCCGTGCCCGGGTCCTTCGCCTCACCGCGCAGTCGCGCGACCCCACCGAGCATCCACAGCGTGACACCGTCGACGGCCACGCCGTTGCGGCGCGCGGCGACCGCGTGGGCCATCTCGTGGGCCAGCAGGGAGACGAGAAACACCACAGCCGTGATGACGCCGAGCGCCCAGTACACCCACGTCGGTTCGCCCGGGTGAGAGTGCGGGAAACGTCCCCGGGCGAGCGAGAGCACGACGAGGACGACGATGAACAGCACGCTCCAGTGCAGTCCGACGCGTACACCGGCGATCCGGCCGAGCCTCATGGTCTCTTTCATGGCTGTCCGCTCTCCGGCCGGCCGGACATCGACTGCTGCCGGGCCCGGTCCGGGCCTTGTCCCAGACTTCGGTGAGAATCCCCACGGCGAGCCCCGACAAGGCCCGCCGAACCCGCCGTCCCCGGGGACGGTGCCCAGTGCGTCCCCTCGTCTCTTCCTCCATCATCGTGCTCCGCCCCCCGCACCGGGCGGGCCGCTCGGGCCGCGTCCGAGGACACTCGGCCCCTGATCCGCTCCGAAGGCTCCCGTCACGCTGAAACCACCTGCTCAGACGATGTGGTCCACCCTGACCCAGGCCTGGAGAAGGGGGTGGCAGGCCATGACCGCCGAGCGGAGTCCTTCGCCCCATGTCCGTGCGGCCCACCACTTGGTGCGCGCGGCCGTCATGGCGCCTTCGCTGCACAACTCCCAGCCCTGGCTGTTCGCGTACGCCGACAGCGCGCTGCTGATGTACGCCGACTACCGGCGCCGGCTGCCGTTCTGCGACCCCCACGGGCGGCAACTCACGATCAGCTGCGGCGCGGCTCTGTTCAACCTGCGGCTCGCCATCCGGCACCTGGGCTTCAGGCCGGTGGTCCGCCTCTTCCCTGAGGTGGGAACGTCCTGGCTGCTGGCACGCGTGGGGTGGGGAGCGTACGCCAAGGTGACGCCCGAGGTGGAACTGATGCACCAGGCTCTGCGGCGTCGGCACACGCACCGCGGGCCCTTCTCGGCTGCCCGCGTACCCGCCTCGTTGGTGGAGGCCCTGGCGCGGCACGCACGGGCCGAGGGCGTCCAGTTGGTCGCTTTGGAGGACGCGACGGCGCGCGGGCGCCTCAGCCGGCTCGTCCACGAGGCCGAGGCCCGGGAGCGTCGCGTCCCCGGCTTCCGCGAGGAGTTGCTGCGCTGGTCCCGTCCCTTCGGGAACGACCGTGGCGACGGGGTGCCCGCGGAGGCCTGCGCGTTCCATCCGGACTGCGTCGCCCTGGCCGGACGCGACTTCACCGGCCTCACCCGGCGCCGGGCCACGGCCCGGCCGCGCGAGACATGGCCCGCGCGCACCGGCCTCATGGTCGTGCTCACCACCCCGCGCGACACCCGTCAGGACTGGTTGCGCGCGGGTCAGGCCCTGCAGCGCGTCCTGCTGTGCGCCGCGGGCCACGAGTTCGCCGCCGGATTCCACACCCAGCCCCTGGAGTTCGCGGACCTGCGAGCTCTGGTGCGCACCCTGGCCCCTTCGGGACAGCACCCACAGATGGTCCTGAGGCTCGGCCGGATCAACTGGCAGGTGCGGACGCCCCGGCGTTCCCCCGCCGAGGTGCTGCCCCGCGACACCGTGGCACCCACCGGGACCGGCCACGCCGCGTGAGGCCGCCGCCCGGCCGTGGCGGCGTCAGCCGTGCGGTACCACCGCGACGGGGCACGCGGAGTGGTGCAGGACCGCGTGGTTGACCGGGCCGAGCTGCATGCCGATGTGTCCTTTCCGGCGCCGCGCGCCGACCACGAGCAGGTCGGCGGTCGTGGACGCGTCGAGCAACGCCGCACGGGCCAGGCCCTCCACGGCGTCCCGTCGCACGGTCACGGCAGCGTGCTGCTGCTCGACGTCCCGCAGCACCACGTCGAGCCTCGTCTCGGCGCGCAGCTGGTGAAAGTCCGTCGCGTCCGCCGCGCGCGGCGGCTCGGGCGCCTGGTGGGCGGGGCACCGCCAGGCGTGCACCGCGCGCAGTTCCCCGCGCCGCAGTTCGGCGGCCCGCAGGGCGAAAGCGACGACGGCCCCGGCCTCGTCCGCCTCGTCGACACCGACGACGACCCGCTGGAATCCGCCGTCGCGGTTCTGCCGGCCGCCGCGCACCACGATCACAGGTGACGCGGCGTGCGCGGCCACCGAGAGACTCACGGACCCCAGCAGGAGCCCGGCGAGTTCGCCCCTGCCCCGGCAGCCGACGACGACCGCGCCCGCGCTCTCACGGACGAGCGCGGTCGCCGGATCCTCCGCGAGCACCTCGCTCGTGACCTTCAGCCCGGGCGCGCGGGTGTGCGCCCGCGCGATCGCCTGGGCGGGGATGTGCTCGGCGAAGGTGCGCGCGGCGCCGCGGTGGATACTGAAGGACGGCTTGCGCACCTCGTACCGCTCCCAGGCCGAGGCGTACACGATCCGTAGCGGCACCTCTCGCCGCACGGCCTCGTCCACCGCCCAGTCGACGGCTGACAGGCTCTCCTCGGAGCCGTCCGCACCGACGATCAGTTCTCGCTCCACGGCCCTCAGTCCCTCCGGCGTCCGGTGGTCGGAATTCCGCCGCACGTCTTCCGGCGCGGCGGGGCGCCCCACTCAAGCGAGGCAGAGGCACACCGGTCGCGGAAGGGGCCGACCGGCCCCTGAGCCGCGGGCGCCCGCGCGGGGCCGCCGCGGCAGCCCCGGCGCTGCGTCGGCACCACCCGACCCCTGACGACTGGCCCCGCAGGCCCCTCCCCCGGGCCGATCAGGTCCTGTGGCGGGCCTTCACACGGGCGTTGACTTGCCGTCAGAGGCCGATACGAGCCCTCGTACGACGCCGCGGGCCTGGCCGGCGCCCTCCGGCGCCACACCCGCTCCCGGCCGTGCGGACCGTTCGCCCTCCGACGTCGTAGGCCTGCTCGTGTCCCGTGTGTGGAGGGAGTGTCATGTCCGTTCTGATCATCGCCCTGCTCCTGTTGCTGATCGTCCTCGGCTTCGAAGCCCCTCTCCTCTGGCTGTTCGCGGCGGCACTCGTCTACCTGCTGGTCCGGGGCCGCGACCGCGGCTCCATCAGGACCGATCCCGCCGACAGGAGCACCGGCAGCGACGAGGGCCGCAGCGGCCCCAAGTCGTATCGCGAGTACAGCGATCGCCGGAAGCGCAAAGAACGCTGGGAGCGCAGGTACCGTCGCAGGCACCCGTCGTCGACGTCGAGCGGACGGTGACGCGGGGCGAACGGTGGCACCGGGCGGACAGCCCGGTATCCCCCCTCCCACTTCCACCCGACACCTGCGCACGTACCGCGCCCAAGGACACACGGTCCTGGAGTTCCACGGCGAGATCGACATCGCCGCCGCCCTGGAGATCGCTCCTCATCCGGACCGCGCCACCGGCCCGCGCGAGGCCCTGGTCGTCATCGATCTGACCCCGACCACCTTTTCGACTGCTCCGGTCTGCGGCTGCTCTGCCGTGCCAGAACGCGTGTCGTGGAGCAGCGCGGACAGCTCCTGTTGGTCTGTCCGCATCCGCGCACCCTGGCCCTCCTGCGCATCGTCCGCCTCTGCGGTGTCTTCCGCCCCTACCCCACCCTGGGCGCCGCCCTCGCCGAGGCCGCACCGGCGAAGCGGCGGTCCTGGTGGACGGAAGGCCGCCTGAGCTGTCGCCGGAACCGGAGCAGGGCCCGCGCACCGTCGTGAAGCAGGTGGCGGGGCCCCGGTCCCACCGCGCGGCGGTCAGGGGTCATGCGTCTGCCTTGATGGCGGAGATCAACCTGGTCGCCAGGTCGGACTGGACCATCAGACGGGTGTGGTGGACGTGGTTCCCGGAGTCCTTCCAGGTGAGAGTCACCCTGCTCCAGCAGTGCCCCATGCCGCTGTCGTTGTAGACGACTTTCCAGGCGGTCGGGACGCCCTTGATGCGCAGCACGCCGTCCTTGTGGTGGACGGACTCCCAGCGGGCCAGGCTGTGCCGCAGCCCAGCGGTCAGGTAGTGGCCGCGCAGGGCCTGGGACAGCCGTCCGCCACCGGTGTCGTACAAGACGTCGATGTACGCGCCGTAGAAGTCGGCGACCCGGTCGACGGTGGATGTCGGAGCGCCACTGCGGCTGGGAACCGCGGCCGGGGCGTCGGTGAGCCCGGCGGGCCTCGGGTGCGTCGCGCCGCTCGTCGCGGTCACCGTCACGAGTGCTCCGGTGGCCAGCAGCACCACAGGGAGCGTGATGCGGTGGCGCGTGCCTGACGTGCCCATATTCGCTCTCCCCTTCCCTTTCGAAGGCGGAACGGATGCGTTCCTCACCTCCCACTACAGCGCGCCGGGGCCACTGGCGGGGCGGGCCGAACGGCCCGCCCCGCGGGCCGTTCGACGGCTGCCGCCATCGTGCCCGAAAGCGGCTCTTGCCCCACCCCGGCAAAGGAGTTGAGTAGGGGGAAGGAGCACGTTCCTTCTCCTCACAGGAGGGTTCATGACGAACCGGATCGATCAGCCGCGCAAGCTCGACCTCGTGGCGAGCCCGGTCCACGTGGGCGGCATCGGCACCGGCCACGAGGCCACGCTGCAGTACCGCGTCAGTGACGGTCACAGCGAGGTGACCGGGCACTTCACGGTCGGCGGCGGCACGGGCGAGCACGGGCAGTTCCATGTCCCGGTCGACGTGCGCAAGGCCTCGTTCAAGGCCGACCAACTGCTCGTCCAGGTCTTCGAGAAGAGCCCCAAGGACGGCAAGGAGATCAACGTCGTGACCGTGCCGGTGCTGTATGGGCCCCGCATCGTGCCGGGCTACTACGGCTACCGCGAGCACAAGGTGGTCAAGGGTGACACCTTGTCGGGTCTGGCCAAGACGTACTACGGGGACGCCTCCCTGTACCAGCGCATCGTGCGCGCCAACCCGGACCAGATCTCCGACCCCGACAAGATCATGCCGGGTCAGCTGCTCCGCGTCCCGATGGGAACCTGAGTCGCCCCCCGGTCGCCGCCGTCACGGCGGCGACCGAACCCGGTCCCGCGCGACCGCCCGGCCGTGCTCCGGGCCACGGGGCGACGTCGGCAACGCGCCCTGCGCGCAACGCCTTCGGCGCGCACCTCGACCACGGGCCGATCACGGCCCCTCTCGGCTGCCGGGCCACCGCGAGGCGCGTCTCCATGCCCCTCCCCGGCCCTGCCTGGTGCTGTGCCGCCCCGCCCGCGACCGCGGCGGCACAGCCCGCGCGCATCCGCGCGAAGTGGCCCGAGCGGCCCCCGTCCAGGGAAGGACGGCCTGCGGCGCTCCGCCCTCCTGACGGCTTTCCTGGAGGCGATACCAGCCGCGGACGCCCACGACAGCCGACGGAGCCCTCCGTCGCCGAAAGCCGCCCGCGGCCCGGAGAGGCACTCGGTCAGGGGAGGCGAGAGCCGTGCGTGCCACACCGGCCGCTCACGTCCGGCACGTCGCGCCACTTCGCACCCGACACGCGCGCCGTCGCCCCGGCGAGTCCCCCCTCGCCCCCGGCCGCCGAGCCCCTTCCCACCCCACACTCGTCATCGGCCGGGGCGGCACCCGGGGGCCCGGGTTCCGCGGCGCGGACACCGCCTGCCCCCACGGCCGCTCGGCGCGCCCAGGAAGGACACCGAAGCCATGACCCACGAGGTCATCACCAAGGCGGCGCGGCCGCACGTCCTGCCGAACCTCCCGGACCACGACACCGCCCGCGTCCGGTTCGACTGGGCCCGGGCCCGGGGTCTTCTGGCCGGACTCCCGGGCGGCGGCCTCAACATCGCCTACGAGGCCGTGGACCGGCACGTCGCCGAGGGCCGCGGCGCGCACACCGCGCTGCGCTGCGTGCGTCGTGACGGCTCCGTGGAGTCCGTCTCGTACGCCCGGCTCGCGCTGCGTTCCCACCGGTTCGCGCACGTCCTGCACGGCCTCGGGGTCGGCCGGGGCGATCGGGTGTACACCCTGCTCGGCCGCTGCCCCGAGCTGTTCACGGCCGTGCTCGGCACGCTCAAGAACGCCGGTGTCGTGTGCCCCTTGTTCTCCGCGTTCGGACCCGAGCCGGTGGCCCAGCGCATGCGGCTGGGCAACGCCCGGGTCCTGGTCACCACCGAGGCCCTCTACCGCCGCAAGGTGGCACCCGTGCGCGACCGGCTGCGCGAACTCGAGCACGTGCTCATCGTCGGTGAGCGGCGGCAGGAACAGGCGGACACGCTCTCCTTCGACGCGCTCATGGACGCGGCGAGCGAGGACTTCGCCCCGCCCCGCACCGACCCCGAGGACATCGCTCTGCTGCACTTCACCAGCGGAACCACCGACGTGCCCAAGGGCGCCGTCCACGTGCACCAAGCCGTCGTCGCCCACCACGTCACCGCCGCGTACGCCCTCGACCTGCACCCCGACGACGTCTACTGGTGCACGGCCGACCCGGGCTGGGTCACCGGCATGTCGTACGGGATCATCGCCCCGCTCACGCACGGTGTGACGGTCGTGGTGGACGAGGGCGACTTCGACGCCCGCCGCTGGTACCGGGTCCTCGCCGACGAGCGCGTCAGCGTCTGGTACACCGCGCCCACCGCCCTGCGCATGCTCATGCGGGCCACCCCGCGCGAGGGACCCCACGACCTGCCGCGCGCCCATGACCTGTCCGCGCTGCGCTTCGTCGCGTCCGTGGGCGAGCCTCTCAACCCCGAGGTGGTGCTGTGGGGGCAGGACGTCCTCGGCCTCCCCGTGCACGACAACTGGTGGCAGACGGAGACGGGTTGCATCATGATCGCCAACATCGCCTCAGCCCCCGTCAAACCGGGCTCCATGGGCCGCCCCCTGCCGGGGGTCGAGGCCGCCGTGGTCGCGCGCGGGCCCGACGGCCGGGCCTGGCGCTCGCCGGAGGGGCAGGTCCGCCTCGTGCGGGAGCCGGGGCAGGAGGGCGAACTCGCGCTGCGGCCCGGCTGGCCCTCGATGTTCCGCGGCTACCTGCACGCCGAGGAGCGCTACGCCGCGGCGTTCGCCGACGGCTGGTACCTGACCGGCGACATCGTGCGCGAGGACGCCGACGGCTACTTCTGGTTCGTCGGGCGCGCCGACGACGTCATCAAGTCCGCGGGACATCTCATCAGCCCCTTCGAAGTGGAAAGCGTCCTCCTGGAGCACCCGGCGGTGGCCGAGGCGGGAGTGATCGGCCGCCCCGACGACACCGCGGGCACGATCGTGAAGGCGTACGTCTCCCTGCGCCCCGGGGCCGAGTCCGGTGACCCGATGCGGCGCGACCTGCTCGCCTTCGCCCGGCGCCGGCTCGGCCCCGCGGTCGCGCCCCGGGAGATCGCCTTCGACCAGCACCTGCCGCACACCCGCAGCGGCAAGGTCATGCGGCGCCTGCTGCGCGCCCGGGAAACGGGGCTGCCTGTCGGCGACACGTCGACGCTGGAGACCCCGCAGGCACCGCATCCGCCCGGCGCGGCGCCGGGGCCGGACACCTCCGAGGACACGCCATGACCACCACCCGCCGTACGAAGGCCCAGCGGGGCCGTCCGTCCCAGAGCGCCGCGGCCAAGCATCGGCGCGACCTCCTCGCCGGCATGTTGCTGATCCGGCGCTTCGAGGAGCGCTGCGTCGAGTTGTACAGCGCGTCCACGATCCGCGGCTTCGTCCACCTGTGCATCGGCGAGGAGGCCGTCGCCACCGGCGTCACCACGGCGCTCGAACCCGCCGACGCCGTGGTGTCCACCTACCGCGAGCACGGTCACGCCCTGGCCCGCGGCGTACCCGTCGAGGCCGTGATGGCCGAGATGTACGGCAAGGCCACCGGGTGCAGCGGCGGACGCGGCGGCTCCATGCACCTGTTCGACGCGGGCCGCCGCTTCTACGGCGGCAACGCCATCGTCGCGGGCGGCATTCCGCTCGCCGCGGGCCTGGCCCTCGCCGAGAAGATGCGCGGCACGGGCGGGCTCGTCTGCTGCTTCTTCGGCGACGGCGCCTTCGCCGAGGGGGAGTTCCACGAGAGCGCCAACCTCGCGGCGCTGTGGAGCCTGCCGCTGCTGCTCGCCTGCGAGAACAACCTGTACGCCATGGGCACCCCGCTGGCCGTCGAACACGCGCAGACGGACCTGGCGATGCGCGCCGCCTCGTACGGCATGCCCGCCTGGGCCGTCGACGGCATGGACGTCACCGCCGTGGAGGCCGCGGCACGCCGTGCGGTCGACGGCATCCGCGCCGGACACGGACCGCACTTCCTGGAGCTGCGCACCTACCGCTTCCGCGCCCACTCGATGTACGACCCCGACCGCTACCGCGACAAGACCGAGATCGAGCGCTGGCGGACCCGTGACCCGATCTCCGTGCTGGCCGAACGCATGAAAGCGGACGGCGAGTTGAACGACACCGTGCAGGACGAGCTCGACCAGCGCGCGAGGCGGGAGGTCGACCGGGCCCAGCAGGCCGCGGAAGCCGCGCCCGCCGAATCCGCCGCGACCCTGCTGCGGCACGTCCACACCGACTCCGAGGAGGCGCCGGCATGAAGACGACCTACCGCGAGGCGCTGCGGGAGGCGCTGCGCGAGGCGCTCACCGCCGACGAGCGGGTCTTCCTCATGGGTGAGGACGTCGGCAGGTACGGCGGCGCGTTCGGCGTGAGCCTCGGCCTCGTCGAGGAGTTCGGGCCGGAGCGGGTACGGGACACCCCGCTGTCGGAGTCCGCGTTCACCGGCATCGGCATCGGCTCGGCCCTCGCCGGGCTGCGGCCCGTCGTCGAGATCATGACCGTCAACTTCAGCCTGCTCGCGCTCGACCAGATCCTCAACAACGCGGCCACCCTGCGGCACATGTCCGGCGGCCAGTTCTCGGTGCCCCTGGTGATCAGGATGACGACCGGCGCGGGCCGGCAGCTCGCCGCCCAGCACTCGCACAGCCTCGAAGGCTGGTACGCGCACATCCCCGGCATCCGCGTCCTGGCGCCCGCCACCCTCGCGGACGCCCGCCGGATGCTGGGCGGTGCCCTCGCGGACCCCGACCCCGTGGTGATCTTCGAGCACGGCTCGCTCTACAACCTCTCCGGCGAACTCGACGAGGACGGCGCCGCACCGGGCATCGGGGCCGCCGCGGTACGCCGCCCGGGGCATGACGTCACCCTCGTCACCTACGGCGGATCGCTGCCGAAGACCCTCGCCGCCGCGGACGTGCTCGCGGCCGACGGCATCAGCGCCGAAGTGGTGGATCTCAGGTCGCTGCGCCCCCTCGACGACGCCACCGTCATGGCCTCCGTGGCGCGGACCCACCGGGCCGTGATCGTGGACGAGGGCTGGCGCACCGGCAGTCTCGCCGCCGAGGTCTCGGCACGCATCACCGAGCAGGCCTTCTACGACCTCGACGCGTCCGTGCGCCGGGTGTGCAGCGCGGAAGTGCCCATTCCGTACGCCCGTGCGCTCGAAGAGGCCGCGCTGCCGCAGCCGGCGAGCATCGCGGCGGCGGCCGGCGAGGTGGTGGGGCGCCATGGGTGAGTTCCGCATGCCCGCGCTCGGTGCCGACATGGCCGAGGGCACGCTCACCGAATGGCTGGTGTCCCCGGGCGACCGTGTGACCAAAGGCGACCCGGTGGCCGTCATCGAGACGGCCAAGTCCGCCATCGAGGTCGAGTGCTTCGAGTCCGGAACGGTGGCTCGGCTCCTCGCCGAACCGGGAACGGTGCTGCCCGTGGGCGCGGCGCTGGCCATCATCGAGCCGGCGGCCGCACCCCGGACGACGGCCGACGCGACACCCCCGACGGCGGCCGCTTCCCGTGCGGAAACGCCGGAAGCCGCACGGCCTCCGCTCGAGGCTCCGCTGCCCACGGGCACCGCCGGAGTCCGGACCGCGGAGCCGCCCGCCGTCGCGCGAGGCGCCGTCCGCGGCGAAACCGGGCCCCTCGTACGGCGTCTGGCGGCCGAGCGCGGCGTCGACCTGACAGCGGTGCGCGGCAGTGGCCGGGGCGGCCGCGTCACACGGGCCGATGTGGAGCACGCGGCAGGGAAGGGGGCTGCCGTCATGGCGACGCGATCCACCCGGGCGAACGTCCCCCGAGTGCGCGCGACACCCTACGCCCGTCGCCTCGCCGCCGAGCTCTCCCTCGACCTGGCCGTTCTCACCGGCACCGGCGAGAACGGCGCGGTAACGGCGGCGGACGTGCGCGAACACCTCCGGGGGCGGGTGCCGGGCGACGGGCGCAGGAGCGGGGCGCAGGCCACGGAACCCGCCGCGACACGTCGTGACAAGCATGATCTGCGTGACAAGGCGGCAGGGTCCTCTCCGGAACAAGCCCTCGGACCAGCCACGACGACCACTGTGAGGGCAGCGGCGGGCGCCACCGCGCGGGCCGACCGCGCCACGGCGATGCGCCGCGCCATCGCGGAGCTCATGAGCCGCTCGAAACG
Organism: Streptomyces flavofungini; assembly: GCF_030388665.1. Classification (NCBI taxonomy): domain Bacteria; kingdom Bacillati; phylum Actinomycetota; class Actinomycetes; order Kitasatosporales; family Streptomycetaceae; genus Streptomyces; species Streptomyces flavofungini. The sequence goes on from NZ_CP128846.1 coordinate 909,044, forward strand.
CGAGATCCCGCACTACTACTTGTCCAGCACGTTCGATCTCGGGGCCGCGGCAGACTGGCTGCGCGCTCACAACCACGACCGCCCTGTCGGCGAACGTCTGGTACCGGCCGCGCTGTTGCTCAAGGCGACAGCTCTCGCCGTCCACGAGGTGCCCCGACTGAACGGGTTCTGGCGGGAGGACGGCTTCGTCCCCGGCGACGGGGTGCATCTGGGCATCGCCGTGTCCCTGCGTGACGGCGGCCTCCTCACCCCGGTGATCCACGACGCCGACGCACTCCCGCCCGCCGCTCTGATGGCGCGGCTCAAGGACGTGGTGCGACGGGCCCGTACCGGACGGCTGCGCGGAACGGACGTGTCCGGCGCCACCCTGACCGTCTCCAACCTGGGAGAGCACGGCGCGGAGTCCGTGTACGGCGTGATCCACCCGCCTCAGGTGGCTCTCGTCGGATTCGGCACCGTCGTCGAACGGCCCTGGGCCGTGGACGGCCTGATCGGCGTGCGGCCCGTCGTGACCGCCACGCTCTCCGCCGATCACCGCGCCAGCGACGGTGCGACGGGCGCCCGCTTCCTCACCACCGTGGGCCGCCTCCTGCGGCACCCCGAGAAGCTCTGACCCCACAACGGCGATCACTGTGCGAAGGAGTTGTGATGGACCGGACCGAAGCACTCAGCGTCGTCACGGAGTCGATCGTCGAGATCGTCCCGGGCGCCGACCTGACCACCGTGGCCCCCGACGAGTCGCTGCGCGACGCCCTGGAGCTCGACTCGATCGACTTCCTGAGCCTGGTGGAAACGCTGTCCGAGCGCGCGGACGTCCGCATCGACGAGGAGGACTACCCCGAACTCGGCACGCTGGACGGAGCGGTCGGCCTGCTCGTCGCCCGCACCTGACGGCGCCTGTCGTCACCCGCACCTGACGGCACCCGCCCGGCATCGACCGATCTTCTGCCTGTCGCCCGGCTCTTCTGCCTGTCACCCGGCTCGACACCGCTGCGGGCCTCAGCGGTTCTGCTGTTCAGGAAGTTCAGGAAGTTCAGGAGTGGGGAACGACGGCCACAGGGCAGCGAGCGTGCTGACTGACCGCGTGGGCGACGGGCCCGGTGCGCATGCCCATGTGCGGCTCCGCACACGTGCGCCGCCCCACCACGAGCAGGGCGGCGTCAGCGGCGGCCCTCACCAGCGCCCGCGAAGCCCTGCCCTCGGCCACGTCCCCTGTCACGGCGACGGTGGGGTACTTGTCCCGCCACGCGAGCAGCACGGCATCCTGGAAGCCACGCCACTCCTCCGCGCGCTGCGGCCCCTCGATCAGCCCGACCTCCCCCGGACCGAGGGTGAACGCCGACGGCCCGCTCCACGCGGACACGACCCGGACCCGGGCGCTCCGCAGCCGCGCGGTGTCGAAGGCGAAATCGATCAAGTCGTCACACGGGTCGTTCAGGTCGAGCCCCAGCACGACGTCACGGGCGGCGGTGCGGTGCGAACCCGCGTGGGGGACGGCGTACCGCCGCCCGTCACCGGCCCCGCGCCCGGCCCGCACGAGGACCACGGGGCACACGGCCCGGGCCACCACGGCCTGGGCGACCGACCCCAGGACGAATCCGGTGAGGGCGCCCAGGCCACGGGACCCCAGCACCAGCACCTCGGCCTCCTCGGCAGCACCCAGCAGCGCCCTGGACGGGAGCCCCTCGGCCTGTTCGACGACAAGGTCCGCTCCAGGGCACACCGACCGCACGTGCGCCTCCGTCTCGCGCAGGACGCGCCGCGCCAGAAGGTGCTGCGACGCACTCCCCGACGCCCCGGATGCCACCGGCGGGTGCCACGCGCACACGTGCAACAACCGCAGCGGAGCCCGGCGGCGCGACGCCTCGCGGGCCGCCCACACCGCAGCGGCGCGGCTCTCGTGGGATGCGTCGACTCCGACGATCACCGGACGCGGCATGGCGCTGCCCCCTCGTCTGCCCCGGTGTGTCCGTCCCGCCGAGCGACGCGTCGCGCTCGGTTCGGCACACTCTTTTCCGTCTTTTCCGTCAGCACACTCATTTTCGTCATCTCCGTCATCGTCGTGCCCGCGCCCGGTGTCCGGCAGGGGCCGAGGGGACCGCGCCCAGGCCCGTACGTCCCTGCTCACCGCGCTGCTGCGGCCCGGTGGTAGCCGGTGGGAGAAGGACCGCCGCAACCCCTTCCGTTCGGCCACCGAGAGCCCGAAGCCGGACACGATCCGTGCCACCGCGTCCCGCCGGCGCCCGGCCCCGCTCCCCTGCCGCTACGGTGAGGAGCGGTGCCATCGGTTGACCACACCGAGTCTCTGCGAGTCAGGTGGAGGAAGCGATGACCGAGGACGGAGCCGACGACCCGACCGGTGACTCCGAGCGGTATCTGCCCACGCTGCGCCTCGACGAGCTGCTCGACGAACTCCAGACGCGCATAGACGCCGCGCGGGGCACGCGGGACCGCGTGCACAGCCTGCTGGAAGCGGTGCTGTCCGTCGGCCGGGAGCTGGACCTGCCGCACGTGCTGCGGCGCATCGTCGAGGCCGCCGTGGTCCTCGTGGACGCCGAGTACGGGGCTCTGGGAGTGATCGGCGACGACCGCACGCTCTCGCAGTTCCTGACCGTGGGCATCGACGCGGAGGAACGGGCCCGGATCGGCGACCTGCCCAGCGGCCACGGCATCCTCGGTGAGCTGATCCGCCACCCGGTGCCCCTGCGGATGCCGGAACTCTCGGAACATCCGTCGTCGTACGGGTTCCCCCCGGGCCACCCGCCGATGCACTCGTTCCTCGGCGTGCCCATCCGGGTGCGGGACAAGGTGTTCGGCAATCTCTACCTCACCGAGAAGCGCGGCGCCGAGGAGTTCGACGCGGAGGACGAATCCGTGCTGTCCACGCTCGCCGTTGCCGCCGGCGTGGCCATCGAGAACGCGCGCCTGTACGAGGAGACGCGGCTGCGCGAGCGCTGGATGCGGGCCAGCGCGGAGGTCACGAGCAGCCTGCTGTCAGGGGCGCCGAGCACCGACGTGCTCGAACTGATCGTCGACCAGGCCAGGGAGATCGTGTCGGCCGACGTCGGGATGGTCGCGGAGTACGTCGCCAAGTCGCAGGAGATGCGGCCGTTGCTCGCGGTCGGGGTGGACGCCGAGCGCCGCAGAGGGGTGGTGCTCTCGGCTCACGAGGGCCTGATCGGAGCCGCTCTCGATGCGGTGGATCCCGTGGTCAGCGCCGACGTCACCCATGACTCCCGGGTGGGCGAGAACGGTTCGCAGTGGGCCGGGCTCGGCCCCGTGGTCGCGGTGCCGTTGGGCGTCAGCGGCAAGGCCCGCGGCGTGCTGGTGCTCGGGCGTCTGAGCGGTCGTACGCCGTTCTCCGACGGGGACACCGGGCCGCTGCTGGGTTTCGCGGGGCAGGCCGCGCTGGCCCTGGAACTCGCCGACCGGCGTCGCGACGCGGAGCAGGTCGCCCTGCTCCAGGACCGCGACAGGATCGCGCGCGACCTGCACGACCTCGCCATCCAACGACTCTTCGCGGTCGGGATGACCCTCCAGAGCACCCAGCGCTTCGTGGAGCACTCCGAAGCCGTCGAGCGGCTGTCACGAGCGGTCGACGACCTCGACGACACCATCAAGATCATCCGGTCGACCATCTTCGGCCTGCGCTCGCACAGCGGCGGTGAGGGACGCCAGGGACTGCGGGGGCGGGCGTCCCGGGTGGTGGCCGACTCCGTCGCCTCCTTCGGCTTCACGCCCGCGCTGCGGGTCGAGGGACTTCTCGACACCGACGTCCCGGCCGAGGTCGCGGACCACGCGCTCGCCGTTCTCGGCGAGGCCTTGAGCAACGCCGCCCGGCACGCGCACGCGCGCTCCGTCGACGTGCATCTGCGCTGCTCCGACGGCGAGTTGACGGTGACCGTGACCGACGACGGCCGGGGCATCCCCGAAGGGGTCGAGCACAGCGGATTGCGGAACCTGGCCGAGCGCGCCCACGCCCTCGGCGGAGCGCTCACGCTCCACCGGGGGCCGAACAGGAGCGGCACGCGGCTGGAGTGGCGGGTGCCGACCGCTTGACGGCAGAGCTCAACCGTCGCCCTCGATGAGCGTCTGCCGCGCGAGCCGGCGCGGCGTGGACGGTCCCGTCGGGCCGTACCCCAACCGGATCAGCATCTGCGCGTGCCCGTGCCGGGAGCCGGGCGCTGCGCCGGGCGCTGCGGCGAGCTGCTCGCGCAGGTCAGGCCATTCCAGGGCCTGGTGAAGGAGCGACGCCCGCACACCGTGGCTGGTGGCCACCAGGAGTACGCGCTCCAGGGCCTGCCCGGCTCGCAGCCAGTCGGTCCTGCGGTCGTGCGCCGTGGACAGCAGCACGAGCGTGGGGTGTCGTTCGAAGGTCTGGGCGGGCAGTCCGCCGGGGTGCAGGTGGGCGCCGAAGTCGCGCATGGGCATCTGTTCACGGAAGTCCTGCGGCCCCAGCGTCCACGCGGGCATGCCAAGGCCCGAAAGGTCAGGCTCGCGCACCCAGTGGCGGCTCTCCGTGGCCCTGCCCGCACTTGAGTTGTTGCGGCGCTCGCCCTCCCTGGTGAGAAGCAGCAGACGGTGGCTCTCGACGGGAGAAGGGAAGGTCAGCCACGCGCCTTCGGCCAGGGCGGCGTCCGTGAGCTCGACCCGGACGCCGGCGGGCAACGGCCGCTCGGAGAAGGGGAAGCGGCTGCTGTGGCGCCGCCACAGGGCGTCGTACAGACGCGGTGCGTTCGGCCGTGCGCTGCCGCCGAACCGGACCACGGCGAGCAGCCGCGGCGCGCCGGGACGGGGCAGCAGCCGGGTCACTGGCTCCCAGCCGAAGTGGGCGACCGCGACCCTCAGGTTGAGGACCGCACAGCCGACCGAGACGTGCAGGGCCCGCCCGAACGGGTCGATGTGGCGAAGTCCGCGTTCCGCGGCGGCGTGGATCTCCAGCGTGACGGTGTCCGGGTCGAGCCGGAAGCGCCACGGCTGCGTGTTGTGGACGGACGGGGCGGCGACGGCCGCCGACACCAGCTTCTCCAAGGTGGCCGCGTCAAGCGTCGTGGCACTCATCGCGTGCTCCTCCCCGCCCGGCGCCCCGGGGGCCGCGGGACCGTTCCGCGAGCGTTGATCAGTGGGGTGTTCCTGCCTGACCAGCCTGGGGTGTCCACGGTCCTCGGGGGAGGGGCCGAGCGGTCTCCTGCGGCGGCCGAGCGGCCCACGCACGCGTCACCGGGTGCCGTCTTCGTCCCGCTCGGCGGGGAGCAGCTGGGTGGCCATGACCGCCGCCTGCACGCGGCGCTGGACGCCGAGCTTCGACAGCAGCCGGGAGATGTGGTTCTTGACGGTCTTCTCCGAGAGGTAGAGCCTCTTGCCGATCTCGCGGTTGGTGAGGCCGTCGCCGATCAGGGCGAGGATGTCCCGCTCGCGCTCCGACAGGCTCGCCAGTTCGGGTGCGACGGCGGGTGCGTCGGCGGGCTCCGCGCGCAGGGAGCGCATCAGCCGCGCGGTCGTCGCCGGGTCGAGCAGGGACTGGCCGGAGGCGACGGTGCGTACCGCCGAGACCAGGTCGGATCCCTTGATCTGTTTGAGTACGTAGCCCGCTGCTCCTGCCATGATCGCGTCGAGCAGTGCTTCCTCGTCGTCGAACGAGGTCAGCATCAGGACGGCCAGGCCCGGAAGTTGGTCGCGCAGTTCCCGGCAGACCGTGATGCCGTCCCCGTCGGCCAGACGTACGTCCAGGACCGCGACGTCCGGACGCAGCGCGGGGCCGCGCACCAGGGCTCGTTCGGCGCTGTCGGCGTCACCGACCACCGCGATGTCCGGTTCGGCGCTCAGCAGGTCGGCCAGGCCACGCCGCACGACTTCGTGGTCGTCCAGCAGGAAGACGCGGATCGGGTGCTGCTCGGTGAAGGCGCGTGTAGCGGTCATGACGAGACCGTCCCCTGTTCGCCGGTGGCAGTGATGGGCCGCGGGCTGCCCGGATGAGGGATCACCGCATTCCGTCCCGTGCGCCCGGCGGACCCGCGGTCACAGCAGGCTTCCGCTGCCGTACGGTGCGTACAGGTCCAGCAGTCGGGTGCGCGCCGAGCGCAGCCGGTGGGCGAGGGTGCCGCCCACCCAATGGGCGATCGTCAGACCGAACGCGGGATCGTCCTGGCTCATGGCCCGTACCGCCGCGGCGTCGAACTCGTAGGCGCGCACCGGCGACACCGTCTCCGCGCCCAGGTGCCACACGGGCGGCCCGAACAGCCAGGACCAGCCGACCAGTTCACCGTGTCCGAGGGTCTCGATGACGGCCGCCCGGCGCCCGGGCACCTTCATGTCGAGGGCGATCGAACCGGTGCGCACGATCCAGAAGCGATCGGCACGCCCGCCCTCCGAGAAGAGCCGCGTCTCCTGGGGGAACGAGACCTCGCGGGCGGCAGCCATGAGTCGCTCACGGTGTTCGTGGGGCAGCGACCGCAGGACACTGGATGCGGACGGAGCGTTCATGACGTCCTCCAAAGCGGGCAGGCGGACTCTCTTCACCGGGCAGGTGGGCTCTCCTTCCAGCATGATCCGAGGATCCCCGCGGTGCCAGGGGCCACTCGGCCCCCCACACCTGCCACCCGGCTCCCACGAACGCCATCGGGCGCACTGGGCCCGTCGCGCCCCGGCCAAGAGGCCGAACGACCCGCGGCCGGGGCCGTGCGGGCTCTTCCCGGTCCGGCGGGCGGGCGCGACGGTCGGTCCTGAGGGCCGTGTCGGACACGGACGCGGACCCACGGATGCGGGAGGTGCGCAGCATGGATCGGTACGTCACCGCGGGTGTCGACGGCTCCGCGGAGAGCCTGGCGGCCGCTCAGTGGGCGGCTCGGGAGGCACGGCGCCGTAACACCGCGTTGCGCGTCGTGCACGCGTGGCGGTGGCACCCGCACCCGGCCTCGTCCGTGCCCGCCGACAGCGGGGAACGGGCGGTCGCCGAACACGTCCTCAGTGAGGCGGTGGCGGCCGTCCGCGCCGCTCACCGCGGGCTGCGGATCGAGGACCGGTTGGTGTCCGGCGCTCCGGTCAGCGCTCTGGTATCGGCCGCCGAGTCCTCGGAGGTGCTGGTCCTCGGGTCGCGCGGACTCGGCCGTGTCGTCGGATTCGTCGTCGGGTCGGTGTCCCAGCGGGTCGTCGCCCACTCCCCGTGCCCGGTGGTGCTCGTCCGTGCGGGCGAGACCCCGGCCGCTGAGGACCTGCCCGCCCCGCACGGCATCGCGCCGGACGAGCCGCCCGAGACCCCCCGTCGGGACATCGTGCTGGGCCTCGACATCGAGCACCCCTGTGACGAGCTCATCGAGTTCGCCTTCGTCACCGCGCGGGAGTACGGCGCCCCGCTGCAGGTCGTCCACGCCCTCCGTCCCGCGCCACCGCGCGCGGCCAGGGGAGAGCCGTGCCCGGGGCCGGAACTGCTCGCGGCCCAGGAACGCGCTGTGATCGCCGCGTTGCGGCCGTGGCGTGCGAAGTTCCCCGAGGTGTCCGTGAGCGAGACCGTCTCCGAGAAACGGGCCGCCGGTGTGCTGGTCCACGCGGCGCGGACGGCCTCCCTCGTCGTCGTGGGGCGCAAGGAGTCCACCAGTCATCTGGGCTCGGTCACCCACGCCCTGTTGCACCACGCCGCCTGCCCGGTGGCCGTCGTGCCGCACGGGTGACACCGGCCTGCTCGACCTCCCCTTCGGCATGTGCGCCGGGGCTGCCCGTCGGACGCTCCGGGCGGACGGGGCCGGCGTCCCGCGGGACCTGTCGGACCTTCTCCGGGACCTGCGGCCCCTGCCCCCCGGAGCGCACCGCACGCGACGCTGACGAGAGAAAGCCCGCACACAGGAGGTGGAGGTGAAGGACATGCTCCGAGCCGTCGTCGTGGGCCTGGACGGCTCGCCCGAGAGCCAGGCCGCCGTCGAGTGGGCGGCCAGGGAAGCGAGACTGCGCGACCTGCCGCTCACTCTCGTGAGCGTCCTGGAGCCCGTCCCGGAGCCGGTCGTGCAAGCGCCGCTGATGGGCGCGGAGACCAGGCAGCACTGGATCGACCGCACACCCCGCGAGTACGCGGAGGGCCTGCGCCTGCGTCACCCCGGTGTCACGGTCGGTGTACGGCGGCTCTCCGGCCGCCCCGGGCAACTTCTGCCGCAACGGGCGCGCGAGGACGAGGCGCTGCTGGTCCTCGGTTCGCGCGGCCTGAGCGGGGTCGCCGGGTTCCTGGTGGGCTCCGTCGGCCTCGTGGCCGTGGCCCACGCCGACCAGCCCGTGGTCCTGGTGCGTGCCGGGGAGCAGGCCGCCGACGAGCACCTGCCGGACCCCGCGGGCATCCCTTCGGCGGCCACCCCGTACCGGCCCGTCGTGCTCGGGCTCGACGCCTGCGACCCGCACGACGCGGTCATCGGCTTCGCCTTCGACGCGGCCGCGCGCCGCTCCACCAGCCTGCGCGTCGTCCACGCGGATCCGCCCCGGAGGACACCGGCCGAGCTGGCCGGAACGTTGCGCCCGTGGGCCCGCGCGTTCCCTCAAGTCGCTATGGTCGACGAGGCCCGATCGGGTGCCGCGGCCGGCCATCTGGCCGCCGCCTCCCAGGACGCGTCCCTCGTCGTGGTCGGCCGCCGGATCCGCCGTGCGCCGGTGGGCCCGCGCATCGGCCCCGTGGCCCACTCCGTGCTCCACCGCGCCGCCTCCCCCGTCGCGGTCGTCCCGCACCACTGAGCGTCAGGAAGAGGTGGGATGGATGGAACTTCCACTCGTGGTGGGCGTAGACGGCTCCGAGCACAGCCTGCGCGCCGTCGACTGGGCCGCCGATGAGGCGGCCCTGCGCGGAGTGCCGCTGCGCCTCGTGTACGCCGCCTCCCACGAGGCCGACGACGAGACGTCGCTCGCGAACGTGCTGGGCAAGCCGTCGGCCAAGGAACTGGCCGACTTCATCGTCGACACCGCCGCGCGGCGGGCGCACCGCCGCGATGACAGTCTCAAGCTCTCCCTTCAGGTCAGCGACGAGGATCCCGTGCCCGCGCTGCTGCGCGAGGGCCGCAACGCCACCGCGCTGGTGGTGGCCTCGCGGGGGCGCAGCCGCATCGCGGAGCTGCTCCTCGGCTCGGTGAGCCTCGGTGTCGCGGCCCGCGCCGACTGCCCGGTGATCGTCCTGCGCGGCAGCCACGACAACCAGGCCAGGGCCGGGCTGCGCCAGCGCGTCGTGGTCGGCGTCGGCGACAAGCCGTACTCCGCGGCCGCCGTCCGGTTCGCCTTCGACGAGGCCGAACGCCGACAAGTCGTCCTGGAAGCCGTACATGTCTGGCGCCGTCCCCTGTACGAACCCTCCGCCCCCGCCCACAGCCCGGGGAAACCCACCGGCTCCCACGAGCAGCGCACGGCGGACGGACTCGCCCAGGCCCTGCGCGCCGCCGTGGCCGACCACCCCTGCGTCGCGGTCTTGGAACACGTCGTCGCAGGCTCCGCCCACCTGGTGCTCCTCGACGCCTCAGCACGTGCCGACCTGCTGGTCGTCGGCGCCCAGCGGCGGCACGGGCCCTACGGGCTCCAGCTCGGCCGGGTCGCGCACATGCTCCTGCACCACTCCGCCTGTCCCGTCGCCGTCGTACCCCAACCGGCGTGAGCGCCGCGCCGGGCTCAGAGTGTCGCCGCGTGATCCGGTACGTACGTCTGCAGATCACGCGGAGGGCGCACATAGCCGGTCGACGCGGGCCGCGGCGGCAGTTCGAGGTCCGGCGCCGCCACCTCGTGGTACGGAACCGAACCCAGCAGATGGGCGATCACGTTCAGGCGGGCCCGGCGCTTGTTGTCGCTCTCGACGACGAACCACGGGGCCTCCGCGATGTCCGTGTGCACCATCATCTCGTCCTTGGCCCGCGAGTACGCCTCCCAGCGCGTGACGGACTCCAGGTCCATCGGCGACAGCTTCCAGCGCCGCGTCGGGTCCTCAAGACGCCGCCGGAACCGCTCCTGCTGCACGGCGTCGCTCACCGAGAACCAGTACTTGCGCAGCAGGACGCCCTCCTCGACCAGCATCCGTTCGAAGATCGGGCACTGGCGCAGGAACAGTTGGTGCTCCTCCTTCGTGCAGAAGCCCATGACGTGCTCCACACCGGCGCGGTTGTACCAGCTGCGGTCGAACAGCACGATCTCCCCGGCCGCGGGCAGGTGCGCGACATACCGCTGGAAGTACCACTGAGTGCGCTCGCGCTCGGTGGGCTTGGGCAGGGCCACGATCCGCGCCACCCGCGGGTTCAGGTGCTCCGCGATCCTCTTGATGGCGCCGCCCTTGCCCGCCGCGTCCCGGCCCTCGAAGACCACGACGAGCCGCGCGCCTTGGGCCCGCACCCACTCCTGGACCTTCACCAGCTCCGTCTGCAGGCGCAACAGCTCCCGCTCGTACACCGCACGCGGCAAAGACGTTGCCTTGTCGGCCATGCCGCTCCCCCGTCCGACGATTCACGGAGTCCACATGCCCACGGTCGAACCGCAGAACAGCACCGTACTGACCGACGACGAACTGCGCACCCTGGACGCCCACTGGCGAGCCGCGAACTATCTGGCCGCCGGCCAGATCTATCTGCTCGCCAACCCGCTCCTGGCCGAGCCGCTGCGGCCGGAGCACATCAAGCCCCGCCTTCTGGGCCACTGGGGCACCTCGCCCGGTCTCAACCTGGTCCACACGCACCTGAACCGGCTGATCAAGGAGCGTGACCTCGACGCGCTGTGTGTATGGGGGCCCGGGCACGGCGGTCCCGCGGTCCTCGCCAACTCCTGGCTGGAGGGCAGCTACACGCAGACCTACCCCGACGTCACCCGGGACGCGGTGGGCATGGAGCGGCTGTTCCGGCAGTTCTCGTTCCCCGGCGGTGTGCCCAGCCACGTCGCGCCCGAGACTCCCGGCTCCCTCCACGAGGGCGGTGAGCTCGGCTACTCCCTCGCGCACGCCTACGGCGCCGCCTTCGACAACCCGGACCTGCTCGTGGCCTGCGTCGTCGGCGACGGTGAGGCCGAGACCGGGCCGCTGGCCGCCTCCTGGCACTCCACGAAGTTCCTCGACCCGGTGCACGACGGCGCGGTCCTGCCGATCCTGCACCTGAACGGCTACAAGATCGCCAACCCGGCGCTCCTGTCCCGAATCCCCGGGAACGAACTCGACTCCCTGCTGCGCGGCTACGGCCACGAGCCGATCCACGTCACCGGCGACGACCCGCGCACCGTCCACCGCGACCTGGCCGCCGCCCTCGACCAGGCACTGGAGCGCATCACGCACATCCAGCGGGCCGCCCGCGAGGACGGCCGAGCCGAGCGCGCGCCCTGGCCCATGATCGTGCTGCGCACCCCCAAGGGCTGGACCGGCCCGGCCGAAGTGGACGGCCGGCCCGTCGAGGGCACCTGGCGCTCCCACCAGGTACCGCTCGCCGGGGTCCGCGACAACCCGGCCCACCTGCGCCAGCTGGAGGCCTGGCTGCGCTCCTACCGCCCCGAAGAACTCTTCGACGCCGACGGGCAGCCCGTGGCCGACGTCCTCGCCTGGGTGCCCGAGGGCGATCGTCGTCTCGGCTCCACCCCGCACGCGAACGGCGGTCTGCTCACCCGCGAGCTGCCGATCCCGGACCTCGACCGCTTCGCCGTGCCCGTCGACAAGCCGGGATCGGGCCTGCACGAGCCCACCCGGGTCCTCGGTGACCTCCTGGAGCAGGTCATGCGGGACACGTCGGAGCGCCGGGACTTCCGCGTCGTCGGCCCCGACGAGACCGAGTCGAACCGCCTCGGCGCGCTGTTCTCCGCCACCGGCAAGGCCTGGCAGGCCCAGACGCTGCCCACCGACGAGCACCTCGCCGCCGACGGCCGGGTCATGGAGGTCCTGTCCGAACACCTCTGCCAGGGCTGGCTGGAGGGCTACCTCCTCACCGGCCGCCACGGCCTGTTCTCCTGCTACGAGGCGTTCGTCCACATCGTCGACTCCATGGTCAACCAGCACATCAAGTGGCTCAAGACATCCCGCGCCCTGCCCTGGCGCGCTCCCGTCCCCTCCCTCAACTACCTGCTCACCTCCCACGTCTGGCGCCAGGACCACAACGGCTTCTCCCACCAGGACCCCGGCTTCGTCGACCACGTCCTCAACAAGAGCCCCGAGGTCGTACGCGTCTACCTCCCACCGGACGCCAACACCCTGCTGTCCGTCGCCGAACACGCCCTGCTCAGCCGCGACTACGTCAACGTCATCGTCGCGGGCAAACAACCCTGCTTCGACTGGCTGACCCTCGACGCGGCCCGAGCCCACTGCGCGCGCGGCGCCGGGGTCTGGGAGTGGGCGGGCTCTGCGGGCCAGGGCCGCGAACCCGATGTGGTCCTCGCCTGCGCCGGTGACGTCCCCACCCAAGAGATCCTCGCCGCCTCGGCGCTGCTGCGCCACCACCTGCCGGAGCTCGCCGTCCGGGTCGTGAACGTCGTCGACATCGCCCGGCTGCTGCCCCGCGAGGAACACCCGCACGGAATGAGCGACTTCGAGTACGACGGGCTGTTCACCCCCGACAAGCCGGTTATCTTCGCCTACCACGGCTACCCGTGGCTCATCCACCGCCTCACCTACCGCCGCACCGGCCACCCTCACCTGCACGTGCGCGGCTACAAGGAGATGGGCACCACCACCACGCCCTTCGACATGGTCGTACGCAACGACATGGACCGCTACCGGCTCGTCATGGACGTCATCGACCGCGTCCCCGGTTGCGGTGTCCGCGCCGCCGAACTGCGCCAGAAGATGACCGACGCCCGCACCCGCCACCACGCCTGGATCCGCGACCACGGAACCGACCTCCCCGAGGTCGCCGAGTGGACGTGGACCGGCTGACGCCCCTCACCGCGAAGGAGTTCACCGACATGACCATACGCGTCGGCATCAACGGCTTCGGCCGCATCGGCCGCACCTACCTGCGCGCGGCGCTCGACCGCGCCGAAGCGGGCACACAGCACCTCGACATCGTCGCCATCAACGACATCGCGCCTCCCGCCACCCTGGCCCATCTGCTGGAGTACGACTCGACGTTCGGCCACATCGGCCGCGAGGTCTCGCACGACGACGACTCGATCACCGTGGGCGGCCGCCGCGTCGCCGTCACCGCCGAACGCGATCCGGCCGCCCTGCGCTGGGGCGACCACGGCGCCGACGTCGTCGTCGAGTCCACCGGCCGCTTCCGTGACCGCGCCTCCGCCGAACTGCACCTGAAGGCGGGCGCCCGCACCGTGCTCCTGTCCGCGCCCGGCAAGGACGCGGACGCCACCATCGTGCTCGGCGTCAACGACGACAGCTACGACCGCCGGCGCGACCGGATCGTCTCGGCGGCCTCCTGCACCACCAACTGCGTCGCGCCGATGGTCAAGGTGCTCCACGAACGCTTCGGCATCGAGCGCGGCGTGATGACCACCATCCACGGCTACACCAACGACCAGGCCCTGCTCGACGGCCCGCACAAGGACCTGCGGCGGGCCCGCTCGGCGGCGCTGAGCATCATCCCGACCAGCACCGGCGCGGCCCGCGCCGTCGGGCTCGTCGTACCCGAGCTCGCGGGGGCTCTGGACGGCATCGCCGTCCGCGTGCCCGTCGAGGACGGCTCGCTCACCGACCTGGCCGTGGTGCTGGCGCGCGAGGCGACGGCCGAGGAGATCAACGCGGCCTTCGCCGAGGCCGCCGACGGCCCGCTGCACGGCATCCTGCGGGTGTCCAAGGCGCCCATCGTCTCCCGCGACGTCGTCGGCGACCCTTCCTCCTGTGTCTTCGACCCCGCGCTGACCCAGGTCAACGGCACCCTGGCCAAGGTCTTCGGCTGGTACGACAACGAGTGGGGCTACACCAACCGCCTCCTCGACCTCACGGCCCTGGCGGCCGACGACCGATGAACACCCCCCAGCACGGCACGCCCGTCGTACCCCGCGCGCTGCGGGGCACGGCGGGCGTGGTCTTCGACACCGACGGCGTCATCCTGGACTCCGCGAAGGTGCACGCCGCCGCCTGGAAGGACGCCTTCGACTCGTTCCCTCCCCTGCGCGGCCGTCCTCCCTTCGACGTCCGCGACGACTACCTGCGCTACGTCGACGGCAAGTCACGCCTGGACGGGGCGCGCGCGTATCTGGAGTCCCGGCGGCCGCGCCCGTCGGCGGCCGAGGTCGCCGCGGTCGCCGCCGACAAAGAGGCACTGTTCACGGCGCGGCTGCGGGAGCACGGAATCGAGGCCTATCCAGGGACGGTGCGCCTCCTTCGCGCGCTGTGCGCGGCCGGGGTCCCCCTGGCCGCCGCCTCGGCCTCACGGCACGCCGGGGAACTCCTCGACCGCGCGGGAGTGCGGGAGTACTTCCACACCCTCGTCGACGGCGCCGAAGCCGCCCGGCTGCGCCTGCCCGGCAAGCCCTCCCCCGCCCTGTTCCTGGAGGCGGCCCGCCGCATCGGCGCCCCCGCCGCAGCCACGGCGGTCATCGAGGACGCCCTGGCAGGTGTCGAGGCCGGCCGTCGCGGCGGCTTCGCGGTGGTGATCGGAGTGGACCGCTCGCACACCCGGGACACACGTGCCGAACTGCTGGGGCACGGGGCGGATCTGGTGGTCGACGACCTCGCGGAGCTACTCGAACCGGAGGAGTGACGATGCGCGACTGGACTTGGGCGTACGAGGGATACGAACCGGCGCGGGAACGCCTGCGCGAATCCCTGTGCACCCTCGGCAACGGCTACATGGCGACTCGCGGCGCACTCCCCGAGTGCCCCGCCGACTCCCTCCACTACCCCGGCACCTACCTGGCCGGCTGCTACGACCGGCTCACCTCGGACGTGGCCGGACGCCAGGTCGAGAACGAGGACCTGGTCAACCTCCCCAACTGGCTGCCGCTGCGCATCCGGACGAACAACGGGACCTGGCTCACCCCGGACACCCACAAGTTCCACGACCACCGCCTGCACCTCGACCTGCGCTCCGGCACCCTCGATCGCACCACGCGCTACGCGGACGAGGACGGCCGGCACCTGACCGTCCGGCAGCTCCGGGCGGTGCACATGGCCGACCCCCACCTCGCCCTGCTGCGCACCGAGGTGACACCGGAGGGCTGGTCGGGCGGGATCGAGGTCGAGTCGGCGCTCGACGGCACGGTCGTCAACGGCGGCGTGGACCGCTACCGCTCCCTCGCCTCCCAGCACCTCACGCACGTCCACACCGGGACCTCGGCGGACGGCACGATCTGGCTGCGCTGCCGCACCAGCACCTCCGACATCCGCCTCGGCCTCGCCGCACGGACCGTGGTGGACACCGACGTCCCTGCGGTCCCCGGCCCACGCGAGGACGCCCGGGTCGCCCACCTGCTGCGGATCCCGGTGTCGGACGGGCGCACGGTCACGATCGACAAGACGGTCGCCCTGCACTCCTCCCGGGACCCGGCGATCAGCGATCCGCTGCACGCCGCCGTCGACCGCGTCCGCCGCGTGCCCGGCTTCGAGGCCCTTGTGAGCGCCCACCGGATCGCCTGGCAGCAGCTGTGGTGCAACGCCGAGCTGAACGTACCCGGCAGCGCGGGCGCGGCACTGCGCCTCCACCTCTTCCACGTACTGCAGACGCTCTCGCCCCACACCGCCGACCTCGACGTCGGCGTGCCCGCCCGCGGACTCCACGGAGAGGCCTACCGCGGTCACGTCTTCTGGGACGAGCTGTTCGTCCTGCCCTACCTGAACCTGCACTTCCCCGAGGTCTCCCGGGCCCTGCTCACCTACCGCCACCGCCGTCTCGAACAGGCCTGCCGCGCCGCCGCCGACGCCGGGCACACCGGCGCGATGTATCCCTGGCAGAGCGGCAGCGACGGCCGTGAGGAGACCCAGAGTCTGCACCTCAACCCGCGCTCGGGGCGCTGGCTGCCCGACCACTCCCGGCTCCAGCACCACGTGGGCTCGGCGGTCGCGTACAACGTGCTGCGCTACTGCGAGGCGACGGGCGACGCCGAGTTCCTGCGGACCAAGGGCGCCGAGATGCTCACGCAGATCTCCCGCTTCTGGGCCGGAGCGGCGACGTACGACGAGGCCCTCGACCGCTACCACATCCGCGGCGTGGTCGGCCCCGACGAGTACCACGACGCCTACCCCGACGCGGACAGGCCGGGCCTGGACGACAACGCGTACACGAACCTCACGGCCGCCTGGGTCCTGGGCCGCACCCTCGACGTGCTGCACACCCTGCCCGAGCCCTGCCGTCAGGACCTGTTCGAGCGCGCCGACGTCACCACCGCCGAGCTCGACACCTGGGACGCCGTCTCCCGCAAGCTGTACGTGCCCTTCCACGCCGGAGTCGTCAGCCAGTTCCACGGCTACGGCCAGCTGGCGGAACTCGACTGGCAGGCCTACCGCGAGCGCTACGGCGACATCCGCCGCCTGGACCGGATCCTGGAGGCCGAGGACGACACGGTCAACCGCTATCAGGCGTCCAAGCAGGCCGACGTCCTGATGCTCGGGTATCTCTTCTCCCCCACCGAACTGCGGGCCCTGTTCGCACGCCTCGGCCACGAGCTGGACGACACGACCTGGCAGCGCACCGTCGACTACTACCTCCAGCGCACCAGCCACGGCTCCACCCTCAGCAGCCTCGTCCACGGCTGGGTCCTGGCCCGCTCCCGGCGCTCACAGGCCTGGGAGTTCGTCCAGGAGGCCCTGGCCGGGGACATCGCCGACGTCCAGGGCGGCACCACCGGCGAAGGCATCCACCTCGGTGCCATGGCGGGCACCCTCGATCTCGTCCAGCGCGGCCTGACCGGCCTCGAACCCCGAGGCGGCGCGCTGCGCCTCGATCCCGCACCGCTCCCCGAACTCCAGGAGTACGGCTTCTCCATCCGCTACCACGGCCACTGGGGCGTACAACTCCGCATGCGGCGCGGCGAAATCCACATCGCCCTGCCCGCATCCGACCAGTCCCCGATCGCCGTCGCCCTGGCGGACCGCACGGTGACACTGTCTCCCGGGGAAGCGTGCACGCTGACGCTGCCGTGACGACCGCGTCCGCCCGGCTCAGCGCACCCGCCCCCGCGGATTCAACGCCACGGAGTTTTCGCAGGTCGAAAGGTTCCAAGTCGCTGGAAGTCAGCAAAAGTCAGAGTCCGTACCCTGGCTCGTCAGCGCTCGTCAGCGCTCGTCAGCGCTCGTCAGCGATGAGTCTGACGGTGCCGGTGGGCGGACCGCTGCCACCTCGGCTTGCCTCGGGCTGCCGCTCCTGGGCACGCGCCAGGCGCTCAACGCGTCGGCCGCCGCGGCGAACTCCCCCTCGGGGCGCGTCGCGACGACGTCGCGGCCGCGGGTGTGCGGTTCAACGGCCGCGCCGCCTCATATAGAGGTCCGATAGAGGTCCGAAGACTCGGTAGACCATCGGCCGCAGCGGCAGGTCCCACTCGCCGACGTACCGCGTCGCCCGACCGCCGGTGCCGACTTCCATAGGCGTCCACGGCGTGGGCGCCGACGCGGGCCAGGACCGTCTGCCGTGCGTTGTCGACGCCGACGGTTCGGTCCGCCGGGGAACGCATGACCAGCAGTGCCGCATGCAGGGTGCGGATCCGCATGGCTTGGGGGGCTGCGCGAGGAGGTCGTCGATGAAGTCTTGGCGGATGCGGAAAGGCCGGCCTGCCAGACGGACGAGGTCCTCGACGTCGGAAGTGAACGTGCTCTGGGCGAAGTTGCCGCCGGGCCGGCCCAGGCCGGTGAAGTCGAAGCGCAGCACGGCGATGCCGTGTGCGGTCAGGGCTTTGGAGATCCGGGCCGCGGCGTGGCTGTCCTTGCCGCGGGTGAAGCAGTGCGCGAACACGGCATACGCGGCCGGGGTCTGGGCCGGGAGTTCAAGGATTGCCGCCAGCGGCGCGCCCTGTGCCCCCGGGAACGTGAGATGTGTGCTGGAGCTGTTCATCCCATCCTCCTGGGTGGTTGCTGCGGTCCGGGCGCGGCCGGCCGGGCGGGTCGGCGGCTGGGTGGTGTCAGAGGGCATGGGCCGGGCAGTGGAACTCGGCCAGGACGGCTAGTTCGGCCAGCAGGTCGCGCAGCAGGCTCTCGGTGATGGGGTCACCGGTGAAGGTGCCGTCGGCATCGAAGCGCCGGTGGGACTGGAAGACGGTGACCTCCGGGTGGGCCACGACCGGGGCCTGGATGCGGTGCAGGATCTGCCGCAGCACCAGCTGGCCGCGGGCGGTGCCGAACTGGGAGGGCGAGGCGCCCAGGACGGCCACGGGCTTGCGGTACAGGGCATGCCGGCCGGTGGGGCGCGAGAGCCAGTCCAAGGCGTTCACCAGCACCCCGGGGATGGCCGAGTTGTACTCGGGGGTGGCGATGAGGACGCCGTCGGCCTCCCGCACGCGTCGGCTCAGGTCGGCGACGGCCGCGGGTTCGGGGCCGTCCTCAAGGTCCTCGTTGAAGAAGGGAAGCCGGCCCAGCCCCTCGTAGAGGTCGATGGTGACGCCGTGCGGGGCGAGGTTCTGCACGGCGCGCAGCAGACCGGTGTTGTGGGAGGAGCGGCGCAGGCTGCCGGAGAGGGCGAGGAAGGTCAGGTCGGACATCGCGAAGGGCCCTTCAGGGGTGCAGGGTCGGGTGGGTGAGCGGGTGGGCGGCCCGGCACCAGGGACGGTGCCGGGCCGGGTGGGGTGGGTCAGATCGGGTAGACCGGCTGGGAGCCGCGGACGGTGATCCAGCGGGTCTCGGTGAAGGCGTCGATGTTGGCCTCGCCGCCGAAGCGGGCGCCGGTGCCGGACCAGCCCACCCCGCCGAAGGGGATGCGGGCATCGTCGTTGATGGTCTGGTCGTTGATGTGCACCAGGCCGCTCGGGATGCGCTCGGCCAGCTCCAGGCCGGTCATGACGTCGCGGGTGAGGATGCCGAGCGAGAGACCGTATTCGTCATCGGCGGCCAGCTGCGCGGCCTCGTCCAG
Source organism: Streptomyces flavofungini (assembly GCF_030388665.1). Classification (NCBI taxonomy): domain Bacteria; kingdom Bacillati; phylum Actinomycetota; class Actinomycetes; order Kitasatosporales; family Streptomycetaceae; genus Streptomyces; species Streptomyces flavofungini. The sequence goes on from NZ_CP128846.1 coordinate 927,967, forward strand.
AGTGGTGAACGTGCGGATGGGCACGACCGGGCCGAAGACCTCCTCCGCGTAGGCAGGCGCGTCATCGGGCACGTCGACCAGGACGGTGGGGCGGTAGAAGAGGTGGTCGTAGGTGCCACCGGCCAGCAGGCGGGCGCCAGCGGCGATGCTGGCGGTGACCTGGGCGTGGATGACATCCCGCTGGTGGGCGTTGATGAGGGGGCCGAGGTCGACATCGGAGGCGGCGGGGTCGCCGACGGTGAGCTGCTCGGCCTTGGCGACCAGACGCGCGGTGAAGTCCTCGGCGATATCGGCGTGGACGAGGATGCGTCCGGTGGCCATGCAGACCTGGCCCTGGTTGAAGAAGGCGCCCCAGGCGACCGTGGCCACGGCGTGGTCCAGGTCGGCGTCCGGGAGCACGATCATCGGGTTGTTGCCGCCCAGTTCGAGGTGGGCCCGCTTGAGGCCGCGGGCCGCCGCCTCGCCGACGTTGCGGCCGGCCCCGGTGGATCCGGTGAAGGAGATGACGCGCACATGCGGGTCATCGACCAGCGCGATACCGGCTTCGGCACCGCCGGGGGCCAGGGTGAGCACGCCCGGCGGCAGGCCCGCCTCCTCGAAGATCCGCATGATGGTGACGCCGCCGCTCACCGCGGTGCGCGGGTCCGGCTTCAGGACCACGGCGTTGCCCAGCGCCAGGGCCGGGGCGACGGACCGGATCGCCAGGATCAGCGGCACGTTGAACGGCGAGATGACGCCGACGACGCCGGCGGGCATCCGGCGGGTCATGCTCAGGCGCGGCTCGCTGGACGGCATGACCTCCCCGATCGGGTGCGAGCACAGCACGGCCGCCTCGTAGCACTCCTGCACGGCCTGGTCCGTCTCGAAGACGGCCCGGGCCCGGGTGCCGCCGCTCTCGCGGATCAGCCAGTCCTGGATCTCCGGTGCGGCCGCGGCGAACAGGTCACCGGCCCGCCGCAGGATGGCGGCACGCTCGGTGTGCGGGGTGGCGGCCCAGGCACGCTGAGCCTCGGCGGCGCGGGAGGCGGCGCGGGCGATGTCGCGCGCGCCAGCGGATCCGATGTGCTCCAGGGTGTCACCGGTCGAGGGGTTGATGACGGCCGTCTTGCCGCCGGAGGCGTCCTGCCAGCCGTCGATGTTGATCTTTCCGGACCAGAGAGCGGGGTCGAGCAGGGCGCACAGAGCAGGGTCGAGCAGAGACATGGGTTCCTCTAATTTCTCGGATTTCTCGGTCCGCCGCGGGGCGGACGTGTGCAGCGTCAGATGGGCCGGGCGAGGGGCTGCCCGCCCGGTGGCCGTGGGGTGGGGGCCACCGGGCGGACGCCGTCCGCGCGGCCGCCGGGGAATGCCACCGCGCGGAGTCGGAGGTCAACGGGTGGCGCGGTACGCCTGGTTGATCACATCGGCGACGACGTGGGGATTGCTGACCATGACCGCGTGGGAGCTGTTGACCTCGGTGATGTGGGCATCGGCCCGCTGGGCCATGAAGCGCTCCAGGCTCGGGGCGATGGCGTGGTCCTTCGTGGCCACCAGCGCCCAGGACGGGATGGTCTTCCAGGCGGCCTGCCGGGCCGGCTGGCCGAAAGCCTCTGCTGCGATGGGCCGCTGGGAGGCGGCCATCAGGGCCGCGGTCTTCGGGGGCACGTCGGCGGCGAATGCGTCGGCGAACTCGGCCGGGTCGAGCATGACCTCGGTGCCGGTGCTCCCGTCGGGCCGGGTGAACTGGAAGGCATGCTGCGGCAGCGGCGGGACGCCCGGGTCCGGGTGCCGCTCCAGCAGGGCGCCCAGCGTCTCGCCCGCATCGGGGGCGAAGGCGGCGACGTAGACCAGCGCCTTGACGTCGGGGATCTCGGCGGCCGCGTTGGTGATCACGGCGCCCCCGTAGGAGTGGCCGACGAGGATCTTCGGACCCTCGATGCCCTTGAGTGTGCCCTGCAGGTACGCCGTGTCGTAGTCCAGGCCGCGCAGCGGGTTGGCTACTGCCTGGACCTTGAAGCCCTTGTGGCGCAGCCGGGAGGCGGTCTCCATCCAGCCGGAGGCGTCGGCGAAGGCCCCGTGGACCAGCACCACGGTCGGCTTGGCCGCCGCGCTCTCCTGGTCCTGCGCCACGGCGGGCGACGGTGCCAGCGAGGCGAGGAGCGCCGCGGCGGCCGTACCGACAGCGGCACCAGTGCGACCCGTGTGCTTTTCAGTGCTCATGAGATTCCTTGCGTTTTTCGTCCGGCAGGTGCCGTGCTCGGCAGGTGCCGTGAAGGGATCACCGGGTGCGGCTGTCCCGCTCCCGGCCTGGGGAGGGTGGGCGAGGGCCAGGGCCCTTTGCCCATGTGGCGCGCTGTCCGGCGGGACAACCATGCACCACAAGTTTCGTTACAGTCAATCAATGGAACTAAATTGCTCCAGGGAGGACCGGAGCTGGCTAGTGTGGATGCCACACCAGGAGGGACAACACGCTGTGAGCAGCAAGGACCAGACAGGCGTCGGCCGTGCACAACGACCGCGACGCAAGGCCGGGGCACCGACACCCGCGCCGGAACCAGCGCGCACACCGCATCCCGGCGGCAGGCCCCGGGACCCGGCGATCGAGGAGGCGATCCTTGAGGCCACGCGCAAGCGCCTGGCCACCGACGGGTACACGCGGATGACGATCGGCGACGTGGTGGCGGACGCCGGCGTGACGCGCCCCACCCTGTACCGGCGCTGGCCGAACAAGCACGAGTTGGTGGTGGACGCGCTCCACTACGGCTTGCAGAAGCAGCGCGCGGCCTACCCTCCCCTGGACGTGGACGGGATGGCGCCCGTGGAGGCGTTCACCGAGGCCGTGAGGCGCCTGGACCCCCGCTACCACAACGAGCGGGCGATGGCGCTGCACGGCAACTTCATGGGCGAAGCCGAGCGCGAGCCGGCCCTGTTCGAGCAGATGCGCGAGCACGGCAACAAGCCGCGCTGCGCAGAGCTGAGGGAAACCCTGCAGCAACTGCAGGAGGCCGGTGCGGTGCGCAAGGACGCCGATCTCGAAACCGTGGTCGCCCTCTGCTTCGGCAGCTACTTCGGCGACTACCTGCAAACCGGAGCGGGCACCCCGGCCGATCACGCGGACCGGGTCGTGGCCGTGCTGTGGCCCACCATCCAGGCAGACGAGCACGAGCAGCCTCCATCGGGTCGGGCTCCCACGGGACGCGGGAGGGTCAAGGTCAGTCCGGCTGCGGGGGCCCGGCGGGCGCAGCAGCCGTGAGACAGGGGCATCCATCAGGGCCGTCGTGGATCGGGGTGAAGGGCGCGCGGCGGCATCCGCGATCAGCGCTCCTCGGCGGCTGTGCTGATCAGGCCCGCGATCCAGGGCTGACCGGCACGTACCTCACAACCGGTCCGTCTGGGTCGGGAGGCCGAGCAGGATGCGGCCGGTCGTCTCCCAGGTGGACGGGCTGACCTGGATGTGGGCGGTGGCGGCGGCCGCGTCCCGAAAGCGGCGCTGCAACGGCGAGTCGTCGTAGATGGCCGATCCGCCGCCGAGGTCGTACATGGACCGAACGACGTCTGCGGATGTGCGCGCGGCGTGTGTTGCCGCCAGTCGCAGCCCGGTGCGCAGGTCCACCGTGACCGCGTCGCCGGTGCTCGCGGCGCGCCAGGCGTCCTCGGTGGCCGCGTAGAACAGGGCGCGTGCGGCGCGTAGCGAGGCTTCCGCCTGTGCGACCGCAGCCTGCGTCACCGCCTTCTCGCCGAGCGTGCGCCGTGCACCGTCCGGAACCTTGCGGCCCGCGAGATCGAGCAGGTCATCGATGGCCCCGCGGGCATTGCCCAGCGCCGCTGCGGCGACAGCCAGGGCGAAGTACCCAAAGACCGGGAACCGGTAGAGCGGTGCGTCGATCACCGGACCGTCGGACAGCGACAGCGTGCGGTGCGTGGGAACGAACACGTCCTCGGCCACGACATCGTGACTACCCGTTCCGCGCAGTCCGGACGTCTGCCAGGTGTCGTCGAGGATCCGCAGCTGCGCGGTCGGGATCCCGACGGAGCGCCTCGCCCGCATGCTGCCCTCCTCACCCCGGCCGTCGTCCACGAGGCAACCGCCGAAGAAGTAGTCCGCATGCCTGATGCCGCTGGCGAACGACCAGCGCCCGGAGACGACCAGCCCACCGTCGACGGGCCGGGCCGTTCCCCGCGGCGCCCACACGCCTGCCGCGATCGAGCGCGGATCACCGAAGATCTCGGCCGCGCCGTCCGCCGGCAGGTAGGCCGCGAGCAGGCTGGTGGTCATGGCGATGGAGACACACCAGCCGGTGGCGGCGTCACCCTGGGCCATGGTCTCGGCGCCGGCGAGGGCGTCGGCGGGTGGTGCCTGCGGGGCCCCGAGACTGGCGGGCGCTGCGCACCGCATCAGCCCCACGTCACGAAGTGCCTTGATCACGTCCGGTGCCAGACGCCGGTGCCGCTCGGTGTCCGCTGCCGCGGCCTGCGCCATACGGCGGATCCGGTCCGCCCCGGGCCAATGGCCCGCCCGGGCCGGTTCGGTAGGGGCGAGCGAGCTGGTCATGATGCCTCTCTTCTGATTGCAGGGGGCGCCGGTGCGCGGTGAGCCGCGCACCGGCGACGCTCGGAGCTGTGACGGGGTTTCAGTGATGTCCCGGAACCGGGAAAGGAATCGCGCAGGAGTACGCGAGGTCGTAGAGAGGGGCGGATCGTGGCCGACGCCTGCGAGCACCAGCGCGGCGGGGCAGGGGAATCAGCGATCGGGCAGGAGGCCGGCGTATAGAGGTCACCGAAGGCGTCGACGATCTCGCAGGGCAGCTGTGCGGGGTCGGGGGCACGGGCAGGGGCGCGGAGCACCAGGACCACGTTCCCCCCTCTCCTTGTCATCCTCGCCGGGCAGGCCGATGGCGGCGGCATCCTTGAGGCGGGGTGCGCGGCGAGGAAGTCGTCGAGCAGGCGGGAGTGGACGTTGTCGGCGGTGCGGCCGGTCACGATGTCCCGCGCGGTCGACCGGATACAGGTAGCCGCTTTCGTCCTGGCGGGCGATGTCGCCGCTGCGGAACCGGCCTTCCCCGTCCAGGACTTCGGCGGTGGCTTCCGGATCGTTCCCGTAGCCCTCCATGACCGTGGGGCTGTGCACGTACAGCTCGCCGAGGTGACCCACGGGCACCGCCGTCCCGTCTCCCTCCGCCACTCCCCTGCGTCGCAGCGCCGAGGCGAAGCACAGGACCGTCGTGACGGCCCCGGTGCCGCTGATGCGCCGCGCTCCCGCGACGATCGCGTCACGCTCGCCTCGCTGTGAGAGCCGTTGCAGCACCGAGACGGTGTGGTTCTCGTGGGCAGTGGCCTTGTTCATGATCCTTCTTCGTCGCGTTGTTGAGGGGGCTTCCCGGCTCAGGGGATGGCCGCTGCCGTCGGTGTCGAGGCCGGCCCGGCGGTGCCTCAGCGGCAGCTTGTGTAGATGCCTTCGCGCTCCCAGGCGCGCAGGGTGTCGTAGTCCTCGATCAGCTCTTGCGAGGTGGGGGCCGCGAGGTAGGCGAACCCGGGAGAGGTGGGCAGGCTGGTGGTGGCGGCGAGGTACTGGCGCGGGGCGAAGCCGGGGAAGACGGCGACGACGCTGGGCAGTTCCGCGATCTTGGTGAGGGCGTCGGGATTGGCCGGGCCGGGGTGGTGGTTGATGAAGTCGACCCACCGCAGCACCGGCTGCCGGCCCGCATCGTGGGTGGTGCGGGTGTGCAGGGATGCGGGATCCATCGTGGCGGTGACCGCCAAGGCGGTCTGGGATACCCCGAGGTAGGCGTCCACCACGTCGGGCCCGGTGCCTCCGCCCAGGCGGGCGCCGGTCTCGATGAGGACCGGCCCTCGGTCGGTGAGCATGACCTCGGTATGGGCGGGCGTCTCGGTGATGCCGAGCGCGTCCAGGACCTCCCGGACGTAGGCGACGAGTACCTTGCCGTCGGTGCCGGCGGCATCGACGGGTTCCTGGAAGTCGTAGATGGGGGCGGCGGACGGGCCGAGGCGTTTGGTGTAGCGCCAGATCTCGGCGACGTGGTGCTCACCGCCCGCGGAGACCGTGTTGACGCAGTACTCGGTTCCGCGCAGGCGTTCCTGGACGAGCACGGCGTCGTTGGGCTCGCCGAAGAGGTTGACGGTCCCCAGGACGGCGGTGGCGGCCTGGCCGACCTCCTCGGCCGAGCCACAGAACGTCACGCCGTCGGTGCCCGCACTGGCCAGGGGCTTGACCACCGCCTCCGCCAGGTCCCAGACGGCGTACCAGTCGGCTGCGGCGCGGGCGGAGCGGGCGACGGTGGTCTGCGGGGTCGCAAGGCCCGCGGCCTGGACCGCCTGCTGCATGAGGGACTTGTCGCGGCGTGCCGCGACCAGCGCGGGGTCGTTCGTCGGCAGTCCCAGCGCGCTCGCGAGGGTCTCCGCCAGCACGACGCCGGTCTCGGTGCCGGCCACAACGCGGGCGACGCGCAGGTGGGTGAGTTCCCGCGCAAGGCTGGTGAAGTCGCCGGTGAAGCCCAGATCCAGGACGTAGTCGCCGGGGCTGAACGAGCGCAGGAGGAAGGCGCCGATGTCCGGCTGGCTGCGTACGTGGACGCAGTCGGCCCCCGCTCGGGCCAGTCGCCTGGCCAGCGTCGCCCCGGTGGAGTATCCGTCGACGATCGCTACCTTCATGGTGCTGTTCCTCTCGTGGCGCTGTGGGCGTAGGGATGCGGGCTGTCGCGGGGTCAGGTGGGCAGGTGGGCAGGTGGGCAGGTGGCGGTGCTAGGCCGGCGCTGAAGTGGGGGAGGTGCGCAGGGTTCGGGAGAGCGGCACGCAGGCCAGGGCGCCCAGGACGGCGCTGGTCACCAGCAGGCCCGCGACCAGGGGGCGGCCTCCCGCGGTCAGGGCGCCGGCGATGCCGAGCGGAGTGAGCGAGGCGATCGCGCCCGCGACACTGAGGGCGGCCTGGTAGCGGCCGCTGGCGCCGGGCGGGGCGGCCGTGGCGACAAAGGCGCCGACGGCGACGCTGTAGCAGATCTCGCCGGGCACCATGAGCACTGCTGCGGTGGTGTAGCCCACGGTTGTGTGCTGCAAGGCCGCCAGTGCCATGGCGGCGCCCAGGATCAGGCTGCCGGCGGCGAACACCGGGCCGATGGGGTAGCGGACGCGGTCGTCGGGACCGACCAGCAGGCGGGTCAGCGGCGGACCGAGCAGCAGGACCGCAGCGGAGTTGGCGAGCATGGCGGTGCCGTAGGCGGACGGGGCGAGGTGGTCCTCGCTCATGACCAGGGGCAGGACGCTGATCAGGCCGTAGGCGCAGGTCGTCGCCGCGATGGCCGCAGCGACCATCCAGCGCAGCCGGAGGTCGGCGGCGATCTGTGCGTAGGTGGCGTGCTCGTGCTGGCGTTCGGTCCGGGGCGTGCTGGGCCGGCCGGTCAGCATGGCGCGCACCAGGAGGGCTGCGGCCACGCAGGCAACGGCGTTGAGGGCGAACAGGAGCCGGTAGCCGTGGGCGTGGGCGATGAAGCCGCCGACGCCGGAGCTCAGCGAGAGGCCCACGTTCGATACCCAGTAGACCCAGCCCTGGGCGCGGGTGCGTGCTCCCTCATGGGTGAGGCGGTCGTTGATCTGCGCGGAGACGGCCGGCCGGTGGACGTCCATGGTGCAGCCCAGGCAGAAGGCGAGCAGCATCAGGGCGTGCAGGCTGCTGGCCACGGCGAGCCCGGCGCACACGAGAGCGGCCAGCAGCAGTCCCGCCGTGCACGCGGCACGGGCTCCGATCCGGTCGGTCATCGCCCCGCTGACCAGCTGTCCGACACACCAGCCGACCCCGAAGATCGTCAACGCGGCGCCGGCGGCGGTCGTGCCGTGCGCGGCGCCGATGGAGTAGCCGAGGAAGTCGTAGGCAAATCCGCAGGCTTTGACCAGGAAGGTCGTTGCCAGGAGCGTGGTGATGACCACGCGTGCGGACGGACCGGACGGGCGGGCTTGGGCGGCCGCAGGAGGGGGCGCGGTGACCGTCATCGGGAAGGGCCTGCCTTGTCCAGGAGCGCCACGCTGCCGGGCGCCTCGGTGCTGGGAACGGGTGGGTGCGGGGCCGGGTGGGCCAGTTCGGCCAGGCCCGCGACGATGCGCTCGCGCAGGTGCGCTGTCTTCGCGGGACGGTGGTAGCGCGGGGAACAGGCCAGTTCGATGCTGCACCGCCCGCTGAAGGTGGAGACGAAATAGCCGACCCAGGTCACCGCCTCGGAGGTGGCGAAGCCCCGGAAGTCGACGATCTCGATCCCCGGCGGCACAGCGAGCTCGGGCACCGGGCCCCAGTTGGTGATGAAGTTCCCGACCCCGGTGCGCGCGCTGCCCTGCGCGGCCGCCGACGCCGCGGCCCGCATCACCGCGAGCGCGCTGCCGCTCTCGATCCCGGCGACGATCTGTGCCTTCGCCTCCTTGGCCAGGACATCCAGATCCGAGGCGGGGCCGCACGCGGTGACCGTGGGCGCGAATCCCAGGGCATTGGTGACCTCGTCGGGGCGCGCAACGGGGCGCAGGTGGGGGCGCAGGTCCACGAGATGGAACATGATCATCGGTAGTTCGGCTGCGGCACCGGCCGATTCAGGGAGCGTCGCGCGTTCGGCGCGGATGATCGCCGCGGCCAGCAGGGCGTGCAGGGTCGTCCCCGATGCCCGCGCGTGGGCGAGCAGGGCGGCGGTGTCGGCCCGCGACAGGGTGATGCGCTGCGCCGGCTCGGGAGCGAAAGCCGCGCCGCTCCCGATGTCGGCCGTGGGGGTGCTGTGCACCGCGCCCGCGGCCGCCACGGCGAGGTCGGGCAGAGGCATGGAGCGGGCACGGTAGGCATGTTCGAGGCTGCGCGGGTGGACCGGGTCCGGATCGGGGAATGCGGCGGTCCCGGCCAGAGCGGCGGCTGCGTGCCAGAAGTACTCCAGCAGCGCCGTCCCCAGCGTGGCGTCGTTGATCGCGTGAGACACCTGCAGGGCGACCGCGGTCTGCCCGCCCTCGGTCACGATGGTGAGTTTCGCCAGGCCGCGCGAGGGATCCAGGACCGCCAGGCCGCCCTCGAGCCAGTCGGTGACCGTGCCCTGGACGACCTCGGTGGCCGCGTTGCTGGCGCCGTCGTCGTCGATGTGCAGCCAGCACTGCTCGCCGGTCGTCTCTATCGTGCCGCGCAGCATCGGATACTTGTCGCACAGCAGACCGAACGCGGTACGCAGCCCCGCGATGTCGACCGCGCCGGCGCAGAGGGCCACATAGCTGACGGTGAGCTTGCGCGGCACGAAGCCGTGGTCGATCAGTCCCAGAGGGTGTTTCATGGCGTACTCCGCGGGTTGAGGGCCTGCGCGGCGGGCATCGGGGGCGTGATCACGCCGGCCCCAGCAGCGCGGGACGGGTGGTGCGCGCCCGCACCGCGCGCCGGGTCGGCCGGGCGCCAAGTCCCCATGCCCAGCGGCACGCTGACGTTGCGCACCTCGGCGGCGAGGGTGCCGTCCGGTGGGGGCAGCATGTGTTCCCGGGTGGCGGGCTCCTCACTGCGGACGGTGAAACGCATCGGAAACGACGCGGCACGCACAGCGCAGACCTCCAAGTTCTTGCCGGAGCGGGTGTCGCAGAGCCACCTTGTCGCCGCGGTGACACCCCTACCAAGACGCTGCTAACGCTGGTGCCAGCAGCACCTGGCAACCGGCGTGGGGCGTGGCTGATGATGGGTGGGTGAACTCCGCCCCCACCCCCCGCCGCACCGAACTCGCCGCGTTCCTGCGCAGCCGCCGCGACCGCCTCACCCCCGCAGCGGTCGGCATGGCACCAGGATTGCGCCGCCGGATACCAGGACTGCGCCGCGAAGAGGTCGCCCACCTGGCCGGAGTCTCCATCACCTGGTACACCTGGCTCGAACAGGGACGTCCCATCAACGTCGGCGCGCAGATCCTCGACGCCATCGCCACCACCCTGCGCCTGGACGCCGCCGAACGCGCCCACCTCTACCGCCTGGCCGAGGTACCCATCCCCGCGGTGGCCACCACCGCCGACACGATCACCCCCACCCTGCAGGCGATCCTCGACGCCATCACCGGCTTCCCCGCCGCGGCCATCAACACCCGCTGGGACTTGCTGGGCTGGAACACGGCGGCCGCCGCGCTGTGGCCACGGCTCACCGCGCCCGAGAGCTCCCGCAACGTCCTGTGGGAGATGTTCACCACCCCCGAGTGCTGCCGCCAGTTCGTCAACCGCGACGTCGGCCTGCCCCACATGGTCGCCTCGTTCCGCGCCGACTTCGCCCACCACCTCGACGACCCGGCCTGGACCGACCTGATCCGCGCACTGGCCACCGCCAGCCCGGAATTCACCCGGCTGTGGGCCACGCACGACGTCGGGGCACCGCCGACCCAGACCATGACCTACCACCACGCCGCGGTCGGCGAGCTGTCGCTGTCCCTGACACGCATGGAGCTGCCCGCCGTAGCCGAAACCATCGTCACCGTGTGGACCCCCGCCGACGAGGACAGCCGCGCGCGCATGGACCAGCTCCTGGCCCACCCTGAGGCCCCCTGGCTGGACCACACCCACTGAGACGCCGCCATCGGGCCCGGCAGGCCAGCGGCGCAACCGCAGCCCTCGGTGGGCAGCGGCATCAGCAGCATGAGCGGCACCGCCCCCTGGGGAACAGCGAACACCACCGCGGCCCACGCGCCTACGACTGCCCCGGCGAGGACGGACAGCGCCACATGGGCCACATCGGCAACCCCGTCATCGACATCCAGCAGCCCGCAGAGCCCGCCGCGGGCAAGGAGGGCTGCCTCTCGGTGTCCGGCGGCGGGCTCCACGAAGTCCCCGGGCCGCGCGTACGGTCGTGCACGGCCAGGACAAGGACGGCAACGCCCTCGTCCTCGAGGGCCAGGGCTTGCTCGCCAGGTGCTTCCAGCACGAGAGCGACCACCTCAGCGGCACCCTCTACATCGACCGTCTCGCCCCCGCCCAGCGCGCTCGCGCCCTTCAGGAGATGGCCGCCAACCGCCAAGAGGTGTCGGCACAGCGCGAGGCCCGGGCCCGCACCCTGCGCGGCTGACCGGCCCCCACCGCCTATGTGAGTGCGGCTGACCTGCCCCGTCGTCCCACCGCAGCGCCCGGAACATGCGGGCTGAGAGGGCCGGTGGACGGCGGCGAACCGGCCCTGGCCGCACTCCACATCGACCGTATCCAGTGCCACCGCCCGCGCCTCGCCGCTCCCCTACGTTCCGCTCAGGCCCTGGGCACGGGCGGCGGTCGGTTTCGGTGTGCTCGGTGCGATCAGGATGCTGCGATCCCAGCTCATACGAACCCCTGCTCATACGAGCCCCTGCTCATGCGAACCCCTGCGGATGGGCGACAGTTCAACGTCGACGATCCTTGCGGGGCGGGGCGGGCTGCGCGGATCGACCAGATGACCGAGAGCTGCCGGGCGAGCCGTGCGGGCGTCTCGGTCAAACGGCGGAGGCTGCCCCGCGGTGAGCGAGCGTAGCGTGAGCCGCCATGACCGCCTTCCCGGCCCGCGCCGTCCTCGCCTCCTGGGCTCCCGCCCGTCCTGGCCTGGTCCTCGGCATCACCGCACTCACCCTGGCAGCGATCACCGCCGAGGCGCTGGACACCGGCTTTGTGCCCACGACGGCCGCCACCATCGCCGTCGGCCTGCTGTGCCTGGCCGCGCTGCTCGCACCGCCCGAGCATCTGTCCCGTACCGGGTGGAGTGCGGTCACCGCCTCCGCGGCCCTGTCCCTGCTCACCGCCCAGCTGCCGCACCGCCCGGAGCACACCCCCGGCATGGCGGAGATGGTCATGCTGCTGCTGCTCGTTGCCCGCACGGTGCGCCATGAGCCCCCGGCCCGGATGATCCCGCTCGCCTCCGCCGCCTGGCTCGCCGCCCCGCTGGTGCTGCTGCGCCTGCCCGGTACCGAGCACGTCACGGCGGCCAAGTACGGCCTGCCTCTCCTGCTCCTCGCCCTCCCCGTGGTGGTCGTCCTCGGCCTGTACCTGCGCCTGCTCGACGCCACACGGGAGCGGGAGAAGAACGCCCGCCTCAACGCCCAACGCCTGGAGTACGCCCGCGAACTGCACGACTTCGTCGGCCACCACGTCACCGCCATCACCGCGCAGGTCAAAGCCGTGCGCTTCACCACGGCCGCCGGGCACCCGCCCACCCCACAGGCCCTGGACCAGGCGCTGGCGAACATCGAGGACGCCGCCGTGCAGGCCACCGACTCCATGCGGGCCATGGTCGGCCTACTGCGCCAGCCGGACCGCTCAGCCCCTCTGCACGTCCCCCAGGGCCTGCACAGCCTGCACGACCTGGCCGACTCCCTGCGCGCCTCGGGCCCCGACGTCTGCCTCACTCTCGATCCCCGGCTGCTCGCCGCCCCGCCGGCCGATCACATCTCCTCCACCGCGTACCACGTCGTCCGGGAAGCGTTGACCAACATCCGCAAGCACGCCGCTCAGGCCGACATCGTGACCATCGACGTGCGCCTTTCCGCGGACGCGGGGGCACTCACGGTCTGCGTGAGCGACCATGCCGCCCAGCCCTCTGACGCCCCGCCACCGCGCCCCGGCTCCGGCGGATTCGGCATCACCGGGCTGCGCGAGCGCGTCCACGCCCTGGGCGGAAACCTGACCGCGGGCCCCTCACCGGCCGGCGGCTGGCAGGTCGCCGCCGAGATCCCCGTCGGCCACCACACGGCCCCCGGCCCGTCCTGACCCCTGGCACGATGGCCCCCATGACCATCCGCGTCCTGCTCGCCGACGACCAAGTCACCGTGCGCGCCGCGTACCGGATGATCCTCGACTCCCAGCCGGACATCGAGGTCGTCGCCGAGGTCGCGGACGGCACTGCGGCCGTGGCCGATGCCCGTCGGCTGCGCCCCGATGTCTGCCTGCTGGACATCCGCATGCCGGGCATGGACGGCCTCGAAGCCACCCGCCTCCTGGCCGGCCCGGAGGCTGAACAGCCGCTCAAGGTGGTCATCGCCACCACCTTCGATCTCGACGAGTACGTCTACACCGCGCTGCACCACGGAGCCTGCGGGTTCGTCCTCAAGGACTGCTCACCGGCCCTCCTGATCGAAGCCGTCCGTGCCGCCGCCGTCGGCGACTCACTCATCTCCCCCTCCGTCACCGTCAGGCTCCTGCAGCACATGTCCTCCCCGTCGGCAGCGCGCCGTGGCCGATCCGGGCAGGGCGCACCCCCGCTCCACGAACCCCTCACCCCCCGCGAGCAGGAGGTCCTCGCCATGGTCGCCACGGGCCTGACCAACGACGAGGTCGCCGCCGCTCTCTATGTCACCCTCTCCACGGTGAAGACCCATCTCGGCAGCATCCAGCGCAAACTCGGCGCCCGTAACCGCGTCGAAGTGGCCGCCCGTGCCTGGCAGCACGGCCTGGTGTGAGGTCCCTGTGAAGCCCGTACGGCCCGCGAGGCCGGGGCGGCCCGACTCGTCCGCTCGCGAGGGTCTGAGACGGCCGAGCTCCTGAGAAGCGACCCCCGCTGCGACCGGTACGGCGGCCGCAGCGGGAGAGCGGTGAGGCGCGGCACTTCAGGGGGTGAACGTGGGGTTGGTCACCACTTCGACGGGACCTCCACGGCCACTGCCTGATGCCCGTTCGTTCACCTGCTGGCCGCCCAGCGGCGCGTTCGCCTCTCCCGATCCCTCCAGGCTGTTGTCGGGGCGACGTGGGCTGGCCCCTGCGGCAAGCCGCCCTCAAGCGATAAGCCCGCCGTGCCCCGGGGCTCGACGCACCTCCAAGCCGAACAACAACGTGGCTCGCACCAGAAGGGCATTTACGTTACAGTCATTGCTTGTAACTGCGAATCCCTGACACCGGGATCCGCCGCTGACGATTTCCACGCTGGAGGACAGCCATGGCAAGTGACTACGAACGCGGCCGGGTGGGACTGCTGCTCGTCGACCTCGTGAACGAGAACTTCTCGAAGGACGGCAAGGCATACCCCATCTACGCGCCGGAGTACGACCGACTGGGCACGATCAACAGCCTGAAGAAGCTCATCGCCGGGGTGCGGCGGCACGAAGACATTCCCGTCTTCTACTCGACGACCGCCTTCACCGATGAGGACTACTCGACGTGGCGGCACGTCTCCGGGATTCACCGGCAGATGTTCGACAAGCGGATGTTCGAGGCCGGTACCTGGCACACCGAGTTCCACGAGGAACTGGCGCCCCAGCCGGGCGACGTGATCCTCGCGCCGCACAAGGGCCTCGACGTGCTCCAGCACACCGACCTCGAATTCCAGCTGCGCCAGCGCGACATCGACTACCTGGCGATCGCCGGGGTCTCCGGGATCATGGCCGTGGAGTCCACCGCCCGCACCGCGATGGAGCGCGGCTATCACGTCACCGCGTTCACCGACGCGATAGCCGCTCCCGGCGGCCTGGTCACGTACCAGGCGATGATGCGCGGCCTGACCATGGTCTCCCACAACGTGACCAGCGTTGACGACTTTCTGACCGCACTCGACAAGCCGTCGGCGTAACACACTCACCACCGGTACGGCGAGGAAAGCAGCTGGGGTATGCAGCGGGTACGGACGCGATTGGCGGACGCTCACGATCGGTTCTTGGCATCCGATCCCGGACTGATCCGGATGCTGTCCGCGCTCGGCACGGTCTGCACGGTCCTGCTGACGCTCGGCAGCCTCGCGGCGCTGGATGCCCCGGTGCCGATCCTGGTGACGGGTGCCCTCACGGCGATGGTCAGCGCAGCCGCGGTCACCGAACCCCGGCCGCGCGACCAGGCGCTGACCCTCGCGACGGGGGTGCTGGTCGCCCTGGCGGTCCTGGCGGCCGGCAGCGCGCTGGCACCGTACCGGGTGGCGGCGGACGTGGTGTTCGTACTGCTGATCTTCGCCGCCATCTACATCCGGCGCCTTGGTCCACGCGCGACCACGCTGGGCATCTTCGCCTTCCAGCTCTTCTTCGTGACCCAGTTCGTCGAAACCTGCGTGGAGCAGTTGCCCCAGCTGTCCCTCGCCGTACTGGTGGCCTTCACCAGCTCGGCACTGGTCCGGTTCGCCATCCTGCGCTCGCCGCCGGGGAGGACGCTGAAACGGCTGCAGCGGGCCTTCCGGCTGCGCCTGGCGCTGATGCTCGACGCGCTGATCGATGTGGCCGAGGGCGGATCGCAGGCGCCGCGCGCCGAGCGGGCGGT